>JAISPH010000124.1 GCA_031275035.1 Treponema sp. | reverse complement strand
GTCATTCCGCTACGCTCCATTCCCACGCCATTGCTCCGGCACATTTTGCCAGCCCTGGTCTTTGCTTCGCAAAGCCCTTATTCGGGCTGGCAAAACGTCGTAAACAGCCGGAACGTTATACGCCATTTGCCCTAAATTTTGTTGAAACCAATATAAAATATCGACAAAATAGAATATATCGTATAGAATAGTCAATAAAAGGGAGGTTCTAATGAATAAAGGGGTTTTCTGTTTTATTTTCCTAATAATCGGTATGTTCTGTTATTCTGACGATAAAATAACGAATTATATGGAAAAATATGGATTGAATTATCCTTTTGATTGTGATATATCCATTGAAGATTGTTGGTATTATAGAGAATGGTCAATAAAAAACTATCGGGAAAAAGAAGGAAATTTCCTGGTAGGAGAAAAGTCATCTCTAACAAACGGACAAAAATTATTGCTGGAAAAATTTATAAACAATTTAAAAAATGATCCAAGATATTATAACAAAATAAAGAATGACTTGGGATCTGGTGGAATTTCTATTACAAGTATTTTTATTGGTGAAGATGGACAGGGAGGCAATAATTGCATTAACGTTGATATGAAATCCTATACTACAAATAGACCGAATCCATTTATATCTGATTATAGATATGATAATGAGAATGAAATATGGGTAGCGGAATATATAGCCGTATATGTGGTAGAAACATTTGAATTATTAGGATGGATACAAAGATAAAAAATTGTAATAAATAAAGTACGGGCAAAACGTCGTATAACAGGCCAGTTTTACGCATCGGGGCCTGAAGGCCCCTCGATCTCCGTTCGCCTAGGTCAGTCGCTCCGCTCCTTCCCACGGCTCACTCCGGCACATTTGGGCGGCACGAAACCCTACGGGTTTCTTTATGGTGCCGCCCAAACGTCGTAAACGACTAGCCTGCTACTTTATCAATGTCCGTGGGTTAACCGTAACGCCGTTTTTATAAACCGTAAAGTGCAGATGGGGGCCCGTGCTTAAACCGGTACTGCCAACGTCTCCGATAATATCCCCGGTACGGACATAGGCGCCAGTCTTTGTCCTGACAACGCTCATGTGGGCGTATAGGGTCCGATATCCGGAATGATGGGAAAGTACCACATAATTGCCGGAAACGCCGTCATAACCGACCGAGGAAACCCTGCCCGCCATAGCCGCTCGTATGGGGGTCCCTGTGGGCGAACCTATATCAATACCGGTATGGAACTGACGTTCCCGGGTAAAGGGGCTCGGCCGGTAGCCGTAGGCCGAGGTAATATACCCTCGAACAGGCCACTGAAAAAGATCGCCGTTTATTTCCTGAAGATCTGTCCGGGAAAGCCTGGCGCCGGGAATAAACAGGGTGGTATTAGGGTTAACTGTTTCCGAGAAAAGCTCATTTGCCGTCAGGATTGTTTCGGGGCTGGTCTCGTATGTTGCGGCGATGGAAGCAAGGGTATCCCCTTTCTTAACCGTATGGAGAATACCATCCTGATTAGGTATTCTTAGTATTTGGTCTATTTGAAGCAGCCGGGAATTTTTAATACCGTTCAGGGAAAGGAGCGTATCCTGATTAAGGCCGAAGGTTTCCGCAAGGACCCCAATGGTATTGCCCTGCTGAACCTTATAGGGAAAACTGAGCAGCATCCGGGGTTTGGAATAGGCCTCCGGCTCCGGCATACCGGCTATGGCGACGTCTGTACCGGACGTGGAGGACAGAACCGCAGATTCCGGTAAAGCCAGGGCAACATTTTCGACATAGGGCATACCCATACCGTTTTCAGCATCGAGTACCTCAGGCTTTTGCGATCTTTTGAAGAAAGCTTCTCCCATAAATCCGGGAAAATACCCGGGGAACGGGAAAAAATAGATACAAGAAAAAAGCATGATCAGCCTGATTATTTTTTTCATTATTGTATTTTATACGGTTTTTCCCTTATTGGCAATTACGATCGCCAAAAAACGAAATTATGATTGTCTATCCTTTCTTTCTTTATCCAACAAGGCCAAAACATCCCGTATTTCCGCGGCCTTTTCGTATTCTTCAGCGGCTACCGCCTGTTCCAGTTCCATCTGGAGCGTTTCCCGCCGGGCAATAAAACCGGGCACATCCGGTATATGGCCATACAATTTTCCTACAGTAATATCGGTAGAAATTGTCCCATTATCCCCAACAGCGTCAAGAAAAAATTCAATGGGTAAGCCCGCCTGATCCACCACCTTTTGGGTGATAAAAACCGGGCACTTACAGCGAACCGTCAGAGCAAGAGCATCGGAAGGGCGGGAATCGAGGATCATGGGGTTTTTTTCCGAAAACTCTCTGCCCGTAAGAAGCAACTGGGAGTAGAAAATACTGTTGCGCAAATCGTGAATCTTCACCTGATACAGGCCAAGCCCGTCCCTTTTGATAAGTTCCAGAAGCAGATCGTGGGTAAGGGGCCGGGAAATCACCACCTCCCCTAGCCCGAGGAGTATGGCCAGGGCCTCGCTTTCGCCGATAAAGATCGGAACCGCAATTCCGGAGTTTAAAGGCCGCAGGAGTACCGCAGTTCCATCATCCATCCGGGCAATGGTCCATATTTCAGCCTCTAAGATCCTGTTCATGGCTCCCCCTTAACTGATCGAATCGATTAAACCTGCAAGCAGCTCTCCTGAAGAAGCGGCGCCGGAAATGCCGGAAAAAGTTTCCCGGGCTTCAGCAATGAGGGAAAGTCCCTGTTTCCTGGCTTCCCCCAAGGCCCCGGAACGATCCAGTTCGGCGATAAGCTCCTCCACCTCCGGCGCGCCAACCCCTGAAGTTCCGGCCGATTGAAAACAGCGGATCACCAACGGGGCGGCGCTTTTTCGCCCGTGGAGATACAGCAATACCGGAAGGCTTTTCTTCCCTTCCACTATATCGTCCCCCCGCTTTTTACCGGGATTGCCGGTGGTGAGGTTTTTAACATCGTCCAGAATCTGGAAACCCGCCCCCAGTTTTTCCGCCGCGTCCCCAAGAATACCGGACCACCGGTCTATCCCGCCAACCGGTATTCCCCCGGAGGCGGCGGCGCCGTAGATACCCAGGATTGCCGCAAACCTGGCCAGGCAGCCGGTTTTAAGGCGGCACATCAGGTCGTATTCCTCCAGGGCCGGCAGGGAAGCATAATCCCGGTGCCAGCGGATATCCATAGCCTGCCCCAGGTGGAGCCGGCGCATATACTCCCCCCAAAGGCGGTACACCGCGTTTTTCAACGCAAGCGGCGCGTCCCAGGTTTCAACGCAGGTGAGGGGAAGGAAATACAGGAAACACCCGGCGTTGATCGCCGTATCGGTTCCGTAGAGGATATGCGCCGCAGGCTTCCCCCGGCGTTCACCGGAGCTGTCCTCAATATCATCGTGGATAAGGCTGGCGTTGTGGGGCAGTTCCACCAGGGGAACCAGGGCCAGCGCCCCGTCCCCTCCCCCAAGAGCCTCGCAGATCAGGGTGGCCAGCAGGGGCCGCCACCGCTTCCCCCCCCGGGAGATAAGGTCCCGGCCCGGAAGGGTCAGGGACTTCACCAGGCTTGGGGAAACCGTACCGGGAAGGGCAGGGAAATTACCGTTTACCCAGGGAAGATCCGGGTTTTCCGGTAATTGGGCGTTCAAAACGGCTTCTATCTTTGCCAGGCGCTGCGCGTAGGGCGAATCCATAGGATGAGTTTATCCCATAGGACGTACCCGGGAAAAGACCCCGGAGCGGTTCACGCGCAACCCTTTCCGGGGATTTTTTTATCACCTGAACACAACGCCGGTTGTCAAATTCATGCCGGCCAGGAAAATGCCGCCGCCCCAAGGCACGGCGCCCGCCACGTATGTGGGTTGATTGTTTATGAACGCATTGGCTATTGTCTTGAAAGTATCACTACTATTTGGGGTTATCATTTTGATATAGCTATTATCTATCGCGGTCCCAAAATCGCCGTATTTAATCCCGTCATTCCCATTGATGTAGCCGATATTGTATGAATTTATAGGATTCTCAGGAATTATGCCCGAAAAAATAACCGAGCTCGGATTTCCACTTTGGTCTGTAGTTTTATCCACAACTGCGGTATATATGCCCCCTATCTTCATCCCAATAGAATAGGCAATCTCTACAGCGGCACCTCCACTCAGCGCGGCATAATTCGCCTCCACCTCCGCCCTTCCGGCGTGGATGACGGTGTAGGCGGTCTTCGTCGGGAGCCAGCCGCCCCGCGTAATGCCCCAAATTATTTCCTCGACCGTCGCGCCGTCCATGGCGGCGACGTGCACCCGGGCCGTCGGGATGTTGGGCATCGCGGCCTTTATCTGTTCTTCGGTTTGATTTCCAACGGCCTCGATTATCAAGCCGTCGCCGAGGAACACCGTCACAAGCTCGCCGCCCATGCTCCGGGCGTTTGCGGCGATAGCGTCGGACCGGGCGAACCAATCCGCGTCCCGCTTCTTCCCGCCGGCCTCCATGAGGCTGATCTGGCGCGTCATGAAGGTAACGGCGGCCTCGCTACCGGCAAGCTCCCCGGCTTTGGCGTCCAGCGCGGCGTTTACCGCGGCCAGTTCCGCCTCCAGGTCCCCGGCGTCCCCCTCCGCTTGGGCCAGCGCGGCCTCCAGGGCGGTCTTCCGGGTTTCCAGCGCCGTTATTTGGGCTTCAACCGCCGCAATGTCCGCTTCCTTCCCCTCCAGGGTTTCCCGGAGCGCGGCGATCTGCGCGTCCCGTTCCGCCAGCTCCTCCTTTAATTCGCCGTTTTTGTCTTTCAGTTCGTCAAGCTCGTTTTGCAGGCCGGCGTCACAGGACAACAGGGCCGCCGCCAAAACCGCGGCCAGCAGATGTATCCGAATCTTCATATCAAACTCCTTACCGGAATTTATCCGGGAAAAAAGCCCTCAGGCACGCGTGCGTGCCTGCCCCTGCGCTCCCGGATACCCGTAATCCGTCCCGTTGGATTTTGGCTGTGTCAGGTTTGCAAGGTATAGGGCTTGCTTGCTGGCAGGCTGCATGGCTGCTACATTTGTGATAATTCCTGAATATTGGAATGTGCCATCTACAGTTCCTTTGAACTCATCAGTATCATCAATTCCTGCGATAAATACGTTAGTGGAGTTATAATGCGGAACCACGCTTTTTATACCCTCATTCCCATTGATGTAGCCGATATTGTATGAATCTATAGGATTCTCAGGAATTATGCCCGAAAAAATAACCGAGCTCGGATTTCCACCTTGGGCTTGAGTCTCGCTAGTAAGGGTTGTATATATGCTGCC
Source organism: Treponema sp. (assembly GCA_031275035.1). The sequence goes on along the minus strand of JAISPH010000124.1, from coordinate 186 downwards.
GATTTTTTGGCCTATGGATTTGGCAATCTCTGGAGCGGCACCCCCACTTAGCGCGGCATAATTATCATCCACTTCCTTCCGCCCGGCGTGGACGACGGTGTGGGCGGTCTTTTGCGGAAGCCAGCCGCCCTCCTTGATGCCCCACTTTATTTCCTCGACGCTCAATTTCGGATCGTTCATGGTGGC
>JAISPH010000161.1 GCA_031275035.1 Treponema sp. | reverse complement strand
CTGGCAGAAGAAAATCACTATCAGTTAATAGACGAATCATTGACAATTCATTCTGTTAATTCGATTATTGGAATTGATATAGCAATCACTTCGACTGAATCCATAGATCACCCTTCTCTGACTATAAAACAAATATATCAGAGTGTTGGAAAGGATTATAATAAGAAAAAATGGGAGGTGGAGCGTACTGTATATGTTTTGGATTATGAGAATATATACTTATGTGTCCGTAATCGTAACAAAAGCTTAAATGAGCTATTAACCTGCCTGGACGGGCTTATACCATGAACGAAGAAAAAACAAATTCCCGATACTGCCGGGAAAATCATGCAAATAACAGGAGCCGCCTAATATCTAAGAAGGAGCGCCCCAAAGAAATCGCCATCCGTTCATCGGCGGCGGAATGCCTCTCTTGCAATACCCCGCTACCGCGGATTCTCAAGCCGTTCCTGTATGAGTTCATAATCAAAATTGTCGAGCCGCTGCCGCAGCCAGATGATCAGATCCTCCCCGGACTCATAGGAGTATTTCTCAAGTTCCAGTAACGCTTCGTCCATGACCGCACTATTGTACTCTTTACAGGCCGCAAGCAGCCGGGCGAGAAGCTCCCGATCCGGGGCGGGGGCCCGGGGTTTGTCCTCTTTTTTTTCCGCAGGGGCGAAAAATTCCCCCATGCCGGCAAGGAGGGTTTCCATGTTCTCCACCAGAATCCCGTTGTTCGTTTTGACCGTTTCCCAGTCCCCCGCCTTGGCCGCAAATTCCAGAATTTCCGCCTGTTTGCCCGTTTCATCGGCGCAGATCTGGTAGCTGGAGCCCTTGATCCCGTGGACCCGTATCGCATAGGCGCCGAGAGTTTCCGGCGTAACCTTCCGCAGGGCGGCAAGGATTTCCGGCATGGAATCGGCGTAGGAACGGAGAATTTCCAGATACACCAGATCGTTTTTGTACTGCTCCAGCCCCTTAGGGATATCAATGCCCTCAATACGCTTCCCGCTGAATACGCCGGCGGAAGCGGGAAGGTCCTCCTTAGGGGCGGCCTCCGCCCCGGCCCGTTTTTCCCTGGGGATCCATTTTTCCATCAGGGCGTTTAGCTTGGAAATCTCAATGGGCTTGGCAAGGTAATCGTTAAAGCCCCTGGACAAAAACAGTTCCTCCATCCCCGACAGGGCGTTTGCGGTCAGGGCAATGATAGGGACCTGCTTAAAATACTCGCCCTCCAGGGCCCGGATCCGGGTCATCGCCTCAATGCCGTCCATGCCGGGCATCATGTGATCCATAAAGATAAGGACGTACCGGTTGGCCTTGACCATGGCGATGGAGCCCTCGCCGTTATCACAGAGGTCAACCTGCATCCGGTAGGCCGCAAGGAGCCCCTGGGCCACCTTGAGATTGGTCATAATGTCATCCACGATGAGCGCCCGGACGGCGGGCGCGGTAAAACGCACCAGGGTTCTCCTGCCGCCCTGTTCCGCCCTGACGCCGTTTAACAGGTTCGCCACCGGGATGGCATAGGCGGGCATGAGGATAACGGGGATTCCGTGGAAGGAAGAAGTCTCCTCCAGATCCGCGAGAAGAGCCAGATGGGTCCGATTCTCCTTATCGCCAAGAGCGGCAACGGCCCGTTCCACAAGGCCGGAGGACACAAAGGCAAAGGGAAAACGGCCCGTTCTCAGGGCCGCCAAAAATTCTTCCCCGTTGTCCTCCCTGGTTACGGGCACTTTGAGATTTTCCAGGGTGGCGCAAACGGAATCGGCGTACAGGGGGCGTTCATCGTACAACAACACCGCTTTTTCGCCGGGATTCTCCACCGCCGCCGCCACGCCGTCCGCCGTATATTCCTGGGGAATAGTAACGGTAAAGGTGGAGCCCCTTCCGTACACGCTTGACACGGTAATGTCGCCCCCCATTTCGTGGCACAGCCTCTTGGTAATTGCCAGGCCCAGGCCGGTTCCTTCGATGCCCCGGTTGCGTTCCGGATCAAGCCGGGTAAAATTGCCGAACAGTTCTTTGATATCCTTTTCCCTGATGCCGATGCCGCTGTCGGAAACCTCGAACTTTAAGGTAATATCGCTGTTCTCCCCCGGGGTTCCCGTTACCGTCAATTTGATAAACCCCTCTTCGGTGTACTTTACCGCGTTGTTCAGCACGTTAAACAGGATCTGGCGTATCCGCACCTCGTCGCCCAGGAGCTCGTTGGGAATAGCGGCGTCGATGTTGGCGAGGAACAGGATGGGCTTTTCGTGAAACCGCACCCGGATAACGTTAATAACATTGTTGATGAGGGAAGAAAACCGGTAGGGGATTACCGCAAGCTGGAAACCGCCGGCTTCGATCTTCGACAGGTCCAGCACGTCGTTGATGATGGAAAGCAAATTCGACCCCGCCTGCCTGATGTTGGCAAGGTACTCCGGCAGCGCCGGCCCGGAGGGGTCCTGCAGGGCAAGCTCGCTCATGCCGATGATCGCGTTAAGGGGCGTGCGAATCTCGTGGCTCATATTGGCCAGAAAATCGGATTTGTACCTGCTCGCCTCGTCGGCCTGCACGCTTCTGAGGTTGATCCTGATCACAATGGAACCCAGAAGCAGGGCCAACACGAGCGCCAGGAAGCTCAGGTCCATGGCGATTTTGTGCATATCCTGGAAATAAGTCCGCTCCGGCGTAAGACAGAGGATGTGCCAGCCGTTAAAAATACGCCGGCTATGAACAATCAGCGGCTGGGCGCCTGAGTCTACGGTCCATTCAACATAGTCTCCCGTTTCGTCCACAAGACCGGCGGCTATGTCCGCAAACCCGTCCCCAAGCTCCCGAATGTCCCGGCCTATGTAGGTTTCATCCGAGTGGGCAATGATCCTCATGCCCCCGTCAAGCGCCATCATTCCAAAGCTGCCCTGGGAAGCGAAACTGGAACGGAAATAGCCGCTTATCCAGCTTATATCGATATCAAGGACGATGAGGCCGTAATATTCCCCCCGGAGATTGTAGAGATTTTTTACCATGGACAGGATCATCTTATCCCCGTTCCGGTACGGCCGGGTGTAGATCGTGTCCGGGCCGCCGCCCTCCGCAGCCTTGAACCAGGGCTCCGGACGGGGGTCATAGCCGCCGTCGATGGAATTTCCCTGATGGTCAAAATACACCCCTCCGATATACCCGTAGACTCCGTGAAACCCGGCGTATTTCCAAATATTCTCCTGTGAAACCCCATCGTTAAGCATATTCCGGACAGCGTAAAAGACATTGTTGAAGGTCATATTCGACAGGGAAAATTCCGTTTCGATACTTTCTTCGGCGGCAGAGAGGGCTTCCCGGGCATTTTCCTTCAATTGTCTCCGGAAAGCCCCGGAAACGGAAAAATACCCCAGCAACACCATCATCATCAGCCCGAACAAAATCGGCGCCAGATAGACCAGAGACTGTTTAAGTATCCTTTTCCATTCCATAAGCATTCAATCCGGATTCTTGCCCGGCTCCAAGCCGGTATTGGGAACAGCCTCAGTTCCTAAGGGGAAACAGCTTTTCCAGTATAACATAAACCGCCGCCGCGGCAAGGATCCCGTTGAGGGGCGGGATGAAAAAGGGAAGCGCCCCGGCGCTAAGCCAGGCGGTGAACGCGCCCAGAGCGTAGGCGACGATGCCGGGAATATGGAAACCGGGCCGCACAGCCCTGCCCGCGAATTTGCCGGGAATCCCGGGCTCCCCTTTCCTCCCGCGCCCGGGGAGGCCCGTTATGGCAACGCCTGCCAGCGTCCCGATAAGGGGCGGCGCCAGGGAGGAGAGGATGCTGAGAAAATCCATGAACCGGAGGAGGATCCCCGCCGCGCCCAATACCGTGCCGATACAGGCGATAAGGAGGGAGCTCAGCTTCAGCCTTTTTTCCTCAAATCCCAGCAACACTGAAAGGGCTATCCCGCCGAAATAGGCGTTCATCACATTAACCGCCCAGGCGCTCAGGATAAGAAAGATCAGGGCCATCGCGGGATACCCTATGCCGTTAAGAATGACCGCTATATCCGAGGTTCCCGTAACAATACGGAAGGCCGCGCCGGCAAGAACCATGACCGGCATGACGATTATGCCGGCGGATATGCCCAGGACCGCGGTCCGGGGGCTTTTTGCGTAACGGCAGTAATCCCCAACCACATAGGCTCCCATGGCCCAGCTTCCCACCACAAGGGTGATGCCCTTTATATAGGACATGGGTTCCGCCGGACGCCAGGCAAGCAGGACGGGGGTTTCGGAAACAAATACCGTCTGGATGAGGGTATACACTACAACCGCGAAAAGCGCCGGCGCCGTGATGCAGTAAAAATGCAGCAGAGCCCGGTAGCCCTGCATGGCGAAAATACCTATGCCAAAGCCCCAAAACAGCGTGGAGGCCCAGGCCGGAAGGGAGACCCCCAGCGCCTCCTCGACCATAACGCTGAAGGACGCCCCGTATGCCGCGGCCTGTACCCCGAACCAGCCTACGCTGGCAATGCTTATCAGCAGGGCAGGAATACACCGGGCGCCCCGGACGCCCAGGCCGTTCGCGCTTGCCACCGTCGAGGGCAGGCCCGATTTGGCGCTTTGCGCCCCCATAAAACACGCGCAGGCCAGGAGGATAAGAACGCCGATGATGACGCAGAAAGCGACCCCGCCCAGGGACAGACCCTCCCCCAGCATACCGCCCAACAAAAGGGCGGCCATACATATCCATTGGCCCGCCGTAATCAAGGCCGTGTTTCCCCAGCCCTGCCGGTCCTGTTCCCTTGCCTTGAAAGTGAACATCCTGTTCACGGTTACCCCCTTTTGAACCGAGGCTGGTCCGATTGTACTATAAGACCTTCACCGGAGTATACAGCGCCCCGTAGGGCGAGAGATTGTGCAGCATCGCCTTCCCTGGCGGGCGGGACAAGCCGGCGTATTGACCTTAGACATCCAAATGTGATACAAAGGCTTGTTCCAAAAACTGAAGTTTTGGGGCAGCCTCACAGGGGAAGGATATACTGTTGGTGAGGGAAAAGAAATGAAAAAAGTGACATTCTTGTTAATGTGGGTATCCGTAGCGGGATTCACTTTTTTTACGGGAGGGTGCGTCCGGCGCGGCGCGGCGGTGCAACAGCCCGATAATCCGGCCAGGCCCCTGGTGATCAACGGGAAACCGGCCAATATTGTCTATCTTACGAATGAAGCTTCCTCCGCATGGCAGGTTGCCAGCACCGGATTTCTGAAAAACCTGATTGAAAGGGCCGGCGGAAGGTGTACGATATTGAGCGCGGATTTGGAACCCGAGCGGCAGGTCCGGCAGGCCCAGGAACTTCTGGTTACCAGGCCGGACCTGATAGTGGTAAAGCCCACCGATTCCGCGGCGATTGTGCCGGCAATCCGGCAGTTGAACCAGGCGGGGATTCCGGTCTTTTCCCTGGATGTCCGGCCCGATCCGGGCTGCGAAATTTTCACCCACATCCAGTCGGATCAGCTGCAGTTGGGGGGCCTCGGCGCCCAGTATCTGGCCGACAAGTTCCGTAAGGCGGGGAAGACCGCCAGGGT
>JAISPH010000157.1 GCA_031275035.1 Treponema sp. | reverse complement strand
TTAGTTCCCGAGGTTCCTACATCTATTCCAATTACATACATGCCGTCTTTTTCCAAAACAATCCGCCCCTTACTCCCCAATAATCTGAACCTGTACCTGCCGTTCCCTCGGGCGGGTCTGATCAAAATCCACAAAGTAAATATGTCCGAATTCCCCCAGGTCAAGGCCGCCGTCGATGATAACGATGGATTCACTCCTGCCAAGGAATACGGAACGAAGATGGGCATCCGTGTTGAGGGACTCGGGTTTGCTTTCATTATGCCGGGCGCCAAATTCGGCGGCCCTGGGACCGGGATGCATATATTGGCCTTCCTTGCGGCAGGTGGGAATAATCTTTTCAAAAACATCCGTCAGATCCTGTTGAAGATACTCCAGCCCCGTATAGGCTTCGTCAAAGGAACATTCCTGGGTCATGACCGAACAGGTGGTATGGTGGGAATAGACCACGCAGATTCCGTTTTTTACGCCCGAACGGCCGAGTATTTCCTTTACCTGATCCGTAATCATACAAAATGTCGGACGCATCCCGGTGGAACGGACCTTTAAAGACTCACGAAATACCTTCATCGCTCCCCCTATGCGCTCCGCCGCATTTTTTGCAGATCCTCATACGCCTTTCTGACATTGCATACCATTTCATCAAGCATCCGGCAGGGATCCGGGGCGTTAAAAATCCCCGAGGCGGCGCCCGCCGCTTCCGCTCCGGCAAAAATAAAATCATATACCTGCTTGCCGGTAGAAATACCCGCGGCCTGCTCCACAAGAATATCCGGATATATGGCCTTGATCACTGCTATAACTTTTTTCACATATCCCATATCGCTGACCGTCCCCGAACCGATAAGCTCCGAGGGTTCCGGATTGATGATATCCGGATGCAGTTGGGCAATGGCCTGCGCTTCGGCAATGGTATCGGCGCAGGCAAAGGACAACAGATCCAACTCATTCGCCCGGTCAATGGTCTTTTTAATAGCCGAAAGCGTCATGGGCCGTTCACAATGGTTCATCGCCACCCCTTTAGCGCCCGCCGCTTTTATTGCCTCCGGCAGCACCTCCGCCATGCCCCGGCCGGGACGCAGGGTGTCCATGTACGGCGCCAAAACAATGAGCCGTTCCGTATGCTCCGCCACCCGGCGAATCTCGGTATAGGGGGTAATGAATAACAGATCAATATCGTATTTCTTTGAAGCCGCCTCCGCGGCCAGGGCCATCTCCAGAACTTTATCACCATAAATGTAATTTTTTATGCCGATTTCAAAAAAGGGCGTCCTGATCTTTGCCTTCATTTTATCCTCATCCGGTTAGTGCCATGATACACCAAACGATCATTCTTGTCAACAAAAATCGATCATTTTTTCAATGATTTTGATTAAATTGGTCATTACTCGCTCATCAATAGACGGTACGGAGGATAATCTGCCAATTATGATGAAATCCTGTCCCCGCGCCTTGCAATAATCCGCTTTACCTCTTAGTATGGTATAAATCCAGGATAAAAAATGAAGAAAACTGAAGACCGAAAAGATCGTTTGATCGAATATCTTGAACACAAGGGGAAGCTTTCGGTCTCCGAGGTTGCGGAATTTTTCAAAATTTCCTTGCCCACCGCCCGAAGGTTATGCGCCCAGCTTGAAAAGGAACACCTGGTTATGCGGACCCATGGCGGCATCCGCTTTGTTCCCCCCATAAAAACAACCTATACCTTCGACGCTTTTGACGCCGAATACTATGCCGAAAAAGACATTATCGCAAAATACGCAGCGGAACTCGTTAAGAACAGTCAGATCATCTTTCTGGAATCCGGGACAACGGTCAAACACTTTGCCGCAGCCCTGGCGGAGCGGATCCGGGGCGGGCAGCTTTCGGATATCTCCGTTTTTACCAATTCCCTGGTAAATTTGGATATCCTGGAGTCGGTTTGCAATGTAACGGTAGTGGGCGGCCTTTACCGGCATGAACGCCGCGATTTTTGCGGGTTCCTCTGCGAAAAAATGATCCGGACCCTGCGTTTTAATGCTTGCTTTCTTGGCGCCGATGCGCTGGATCTAAACGAGGGAATTATGGCCATGGATATTGAAACGGTTCGGTTGGATGAATTGCTGATTGAACGCTCCGATCAGCCTATTATCCTGGCCCATTCCGAAAAATTTCATAAACATTCTCTTATTTCCTATTGCTCCGTCCACGATGTCTCTACCATCGTCACCGATTCAAACCTGCCCGCCGCTATACGGCAGGGATACCAATCGGCCGGAATAAACCTTATCTGCGTATAACAGGCCCCACAGGCCGTTAAAAAAAGAAGCCGTTCCGGCCTAAACCGGAACGGCGCCTTCCCGGTACGTCTTCTGTTATAATCCGCGGCGTTACCACAGGGGAATACCCCGGGCTACGCCGCTCTCAAATTACTGCAGAAGCTGGAGTACGCTTTGACCTTTCTGATTGGCCTGCGCCAGCATTGCGACACCCGACTGCGTAAGTATCTGATTTTTCGTATAACTAACAGTCTCATTCGCCATGTTGGTATCCCGAATACGGGATTCGGAGGCTTGCAGATTTTCGGCCCCGACATCGAGGCCGCGGACCGCGTGTTCCAGGCGGTTTTGGTAGGCGCCAAGATCAGCTCTTTGCTTGTTAAGGATCTTGATCGCAGAATCGAGGGTTCCAATGGCACGGTTGGCACTGTCCGGTGCGGACAGGGAAAGAATGGTATCGTCACCGACGTTGCGGACCCCAAGGCCCTTAGCCGTCATGGTGCCGATAAACACCCGTTCCCGCTGATCCATGTTAGCCCCGATATGGAACCACATGGAAGCGGTAATAACATTTTCGCCGATTTCCCGGCCAAACCGGCCGGTAAGCATATTCATACCGTTAAACTGGGCATGGGATGCAATCCGGTCTACTTCGTCAATTAAGGCGGAGACTTCAACCTGGATGTACATCCGGTCCTCGGCGGAATAAATACCGTTAGAGGACTGAACCGCCAGCTCGCGGATACGCTGTATAATGTCCTGGGTTTCCTGGAGGTAACCTTCCGTGGTTTGAATGAATGAAATACCATTCTGGGCGTTGGTAGACGCCTGATTCAACCCACGGATCTGACTACGCATCTTCTCGGAAACAGCGAGTCCAGAAGCATCATCACCGGCGCGGTTGATGCGCATGCCGCTCGACAGTTTCTCCATGTTCTTATCCAGATATGTCTGGGTGACTTTGAGGGACCTGTCGGCAAACATCGCACTTAAATTGTGATTAATAATCATAAATTTTCACTCCTTTGGCATTTTCGGCGCGCCACCGTCCCTTTGACGACTTTTGGCGCCGCGGCATCCTTGCCGACAATAAAGTGGGTATCAACGATACGGCCCTGTATTGTTTTGGAAATTTACCAATGGAAAATTTCCATAAAATAGAAATTGTGCCATGAACCCTCGACCCACCCGTTCCCGGAAGGGTGAGGATATCTGAACTTAGAGAACCATGGAGGCCCGACGGACACATAGTTTCTGTCCAGTTTCATAATAAATATCGGAATTTAAAAAATACGCTTTAGGAGAAAGTGAGGGGAAACACAGAATGACGCCGGAAAAATCCTAAAAAGACCCGGACCCGCTTACGGCGCCGGATTCAGGGCCCGCTCCAACTGTTCCCTGGGATCACCCCTGGCGGTCAAGGTCTTGGCAGCAGCGATAAACCGGACCATGTCACGGCCGGAACGCTCATAGAGCTCCGCCAGGTAATCGCCGCCGGAATAGTAGAGCCGGAACAGTTCCAGATAGGCGTTGTTTACCGGCAGGCGGGAAAAACCCCGGTAATTATCACTGCGGAAACGGGTTTCATACTCCGCCTCAAAGCGGCTCCGGGCGGCCCGGATAAGCGCTTCCTTCCTTTCCAGTTTCTCCTCCCGGGGGGCGCCGCTTTTATAAAGCTCCTCAAGGTCCGCAATCAGTTCCTGAATAAAAGAAAGATAGGCGGCGCTGTCCGCCTCCGAATCCGTCATTTGCCGGTATTCTTCGGAATCAACGCCAAAGCTCTTTTCCATATAAAGCCGGGCCCCTTCCCGGCCGACAAATTCCGCCAGTTCCTCATTAAACTGGGGGTATCCCTTTAAATACACCGTGGCGTGAAGGGTCTCATGGATGATAAGGTCCGCAAGCTGATACACGGGATACTCCCGCATATAGGAATAGAGGGGGTCCCGAAACCATCCCAGGGTGCTAAAGGCGTCAACCCCCCGGACCCATACATCCAGGTCCCGGTTCCGCAGTTTTTCCGCCTCCCTCCGGGCGTCTCTTTCGTTAAAAAAGCCCTTGTAGGGAACCCTGCCGGCCACGGGGAACCACCACTCATGGCGGATAAAGGAATCCTGCGCCGAGGCGGAAACCACCAGGGCCAGGTAATCCCGGTCAATGTCAACATACCGGGTATAATTGGAGGTTTCCCGGAGCCCCAATTCCTCCTGGGCAAACCGGCGGATATCCCGGATCCGTTCCACAAATTGGCGGTTCTTTTCCCCGGATTGCGGATCCGGATCGGAGGAAGCGGCGGCGGAATCGCCCAAAAGGGAGTCCAGGGGAACCGCCCGGTGCAGATAGCCCAGCATAAACGCGCCCTGCTTCAGGGTATAACAACCGGAAAAAAGAAGCAGAACGCCCAGGAGGATCAGAACCGCCATCAACACTGGCAAAAAGGGCAAAAAGAAATACGAAGGGGCCTTCATTACAAACAATACTATACTCTCTTTTCTCCTTTGGTGCCAGGCACCAGCGGTGCCGGCACCAGGCGTTTACTTGAAGGGGAAACCATGGTAAACTATGAGACATGGGAACGGTTTATACGGAAATTACTCTGAAAAATGCTATTGATGTGGGCGAATTTCAGCGCGGGCATATCAGCGAACAGGAAGTCCGCACCACAACGGTACAGGCCCTGGTGGATACCGGCGCGGGGTCTCTGATCATCAGCGAGCCGGTGCGGGAAAAGCTGGGCTTGGCGGTAAAGGGGCTGCGGAGCGCGGCCCTTGCCAATGGCGGCAGGGAAACCTGCCGTTTGACGGAACCGGTAGAAATCCGATGGAAAGACCGCTATACGACATGCCACGCCCTGGTACTGCCCGGTGTGGAGGAGGTCCTTTTGGGGGCTATCCCCCTTGAAGACATGGACCTGCTCGTAGACCCGGCGCGGCGGGAATTGACCGGCGCCCACGGCGACGAGGTGGTCTGTATGGTGAAATAGCCGAAAGCTGCAGGATTCCGCCCGGATGCATCTGATGTCTAGGGCGCCGGATCACCGTCCCGACCTGGGGCCCCGGCAGCGGCTGCAGCCAAGGACGTGGACATGGGAACGGCCGGGCTTTTCAAACATCCGGGCAATGAGGAACTCTTTGGGTTTAAGGCTTGTCCCGCAGACCGGGCAGGTCCGGGGCCGCTCCCCTTCGAGACAATAGGGACAGCCGGTGATATGCATCAGCCGGTCCGCCTTTCCCATGGCCGGGAAGGCAGAGGACTTTACCCGCTCTCCCCGTTCAAGCCGGGCGGAACAAACCGGACAGGTCCGGGGCGCGCCGGGGATTCCCTCCCGCAGGGAGTCCCGTTTTTTTTTCCGGCTCCGGTCATAGCGGGGGGCTCCACCGCCGGCGCTAAAAAAAAGGCTGTATCCAAACCAGAGAAGCAATATTCCGATGAGAACAAATACCAAACTCTGAACAAAAGCACCCATGCATATCCCCTGA
>JAISPH010000154.1 GCA_031275035.1 Treponema sp. | reverse complement strand
TTCTGCCGCCATATTCACCGGACTATAATCCGATAGAGCAATCATGGGCAAACATGAAACGCTATCTTCGTGATAATTTACATAGATATAAAATTATTAGTAACGCAATCTATGATTATTTCAATGTTTCAGTTATTTAAAGTGATGCACTATACAACTGGGTGAACCTCCATAACAAATAGAAGTATAAGAAACGGGGGTTGATAGAGAGGATATTGGGGAAACGGAAAGAAAGCCGCCGATTGGCTATTTGTTGTGAGAAATCGGACATAAACTTTTTAGGCTTTATATTTATAGCGTTCCTTAAAATCATCCTTTTCTAACAGTGTCGAATATCCACATTGTTGCGGCTTGAATAATCTTTGTTCTTGACAGTTATAGCCAAGCTCAAAGTATGTGTTCCTCCATCGATGCTTTTGGCGGTAATTTTATTCGAAAGTCTGGTTTAATACTCCGCAGCTCTGCTGTGGTTCAAATAAAGCAACGCTTGCAAAAATTTGGTATTAAACCAGACGATACTATAATTTCCGCTCGAACGAGCCTCCCGCAAATACGGCAACGCTTAGGATACCCCATCGAACCTTTGGTTTGCGCTCTGCTCCGGGGAGGCTCATTACCACTCCATATCCACTCAACTTTTCTCCTTCGGTTGCGGCAAAAACAAGAACGTTAATAAATGCAAATATCAGCGCTCCAAGTAAAATTTTCTTTTTCATGAATAATCGCCAGATTTTTATGTTTAGTAATTAATATCACAGGATTTTCAATTACTAAGTTTCAGACAAGTTTACGACCCATCTGTTTTAGTGTTTTCAATTTAAATTTTAAAACCGCCGTTTTGATTCGCAAGCGGGTCCATACCCAAGAACCCGCTTGCGCGGGAGAGCGTTAGGGCGTTTGAACTCATCATAGTTTGTTGGTCGGGGGTATGGACACGCATAAAATCCATCAGCCCCTTTAGGGCTGGAAATTAGTCGCAGGATTTATGTGCCGCTATTCAGCGGTACGGAATTGTACCTTGCAAAACGACGATACCCCGCCTTTCAAGGCGGGAGAGTCGTTCAAATATATAACGTTAAGTTTAGTATGACAAAGCTGAGAACAATTCTTGCCGGAAATATCAAAACATATAGAAACGAAATAGATTCTTCTCAGCTTAAACTGACCGGTTTGGTTGGTACTGCCCCCCAACTATATAGCCATGATCGAGACGGGAAAATTTTTCCTGCCGATACGATGCTTGAAAAAATCGCATCCGCTCTCCAGCGGGAGCCTTTCGAATTATTTTCGATAGCTCCTGTACAAAAACAGTGGCAGACGGCATTGTGGATCGAATCGGCGGATTTTACCGGCGGCAAGTTTAAAGAAGTGCAGAGAACAGCCTCTCGCAAACCATAGTCTCACAAATTTCCGAAGGGTTGTACAATTCTTAATTTGCATGATAAAAAAGTGAAGAATTTACTGCAAAGGTCATTAAAATGACGTAAAGATCATAAAGCGATTGGTTTTTTGCGTTAGGAATTGCAGAGGGCCGGAGCTATCCATGAATTTTTACGGAGTATAGGAATAAACCATGCGCCTTTTTATCGCCGTCAATTTTAACGAAACGGTCAAAGAACGGATCCTGGAAGTACAGGCGGGCATCAGGGCCCAGGCTTCCCGGGGAAATTTCTCCCGGCGGGAGAATCTTCACCTGTCCCTGGCTTTTCTGGGGGAAACCCCGGAGGACCGGCTTCCGCTTATCCGTTCCTGTATGGAGGCGCTGAGGGGTCCTCCCTTTACGCTGACCTTTAACCATACCGGTTGCTTCAGCCGCGGCGGCAAAGAGCTTTGGTGGCTGGGGGCGGAGGAAGGACCCGGCATGAACCGGCTGCGGGAGATACGGCGGCGGCTCTGCACCGGCCTACTCGAGGCGGCCCTTGCTTTTGACGGCCGGCCCTTTAAGGCCCACATCACGTTGGGCCGGGAGATACGGTCCCCGGTTCCTGTCAGGATGCCGCCTGTCAATATCGGCGTTCCGGTGGAACGGATCAGCTTGATGCTCTCGGAACACAGGACCGCCGGCAGCATCCCTGCCGGTAAAACAGCGCCGGGTTCTTCACCGACCGGTAAAAAACTGTTGGTCTATACCGAATTGTACGGACAGAGTTTGAGGTTCGCAGGTGTGTAACCAGCGCAAACCCCGCGGACTATCCGCAGGCATTGTAAAAGCCCCGGCCTTGCCGGAAGGTCAGGGCTTCCGGCTAAGAACACGCTGAAAAACCCCGGCTGGGTTTTCCAGTGTCTCCCTAAAACTTGTTCTGGGGAATATCCGGCAGGGTGGCGAAGCCCCGCTCCAGATCCGCATCGCTGGGTATATAATCGGTCATAGTCTTTGCGTTGTAGGCCATATAGGCGGTCATATCGAAATAACCTGTCCCGGTAAGACCAAAGAGGATGGTTTTTTTTTCGCCGGTCCGTTTACATTCCAGGGCCTGATCAATTGCCGCCTTAATAGCATGGGACGATTCCGGCGCGGGGAGTATTCCTTCAACCTTGGCAAACTGTACCGCCGCATCGAAGACATCGGACTGTACATAGGAAACCGCCTCCAGAAAGCCGTCTTTGTAGAGCTTGGACAGCGTCGAGTTCATGCCGTGGTACCGAAGCCCCCCGGCATGGTTAGCCGATGGCATAAAACCGCTGCCCAGGGTAAGCATTTTGATCAGCGGCGTAGTTTTTCCCGTATCACCGAAATCGTAGGCATAGCGGCCCCGGGTAAAGGAAGGACAGGAAGCGGGTTCCACCGCAATAAATCTGGTCCGGGATTTGCCCGCAAGCTTTTCCCCCATAAAGGGCGCTATGAGGCCCCCAAAGTTTGATCCGCCTCCGGCGCAGCCTATGATAATGTCCGGCTTGACATGGTATTTATCCAGAGCGGCTTTGGTTTCCTGGCCGATAATGGATTGATGGAGCAACACGTGGTTCAGCACGCTGCCCAGAACATAGCGGCATTTACCGGTCTTGACCGCCGTTTCAATCGCCTCCGAGATAGCGCAGCCCAGGGAGCCTCCGGTGTCGGGATTTTCCTCAAGAATCTTCCGGCCCGTTTCGGTAGTGTTCGAAGGGGAGGGAATAAGATTCGCCCCGTAGGTTTCGATTAGGGCCTTGCGGTAGGGCTTCTGTTCCGAACTTATCTTGACCATGTACACCGTCAGCTTGATATTGTAAAATGCGCTGGCCATGGCCATGGCCGTACCCCATTGGCCTGCTCCGGTTTCGGTAGTCAGGGACGTGAGCCCCTCCTCCCTGGCGTAAAAGGCCTGGGCCGCGGCGGAGTTAAGCTTGTGGGAACCCGAAGTATTGGTCCCCTCATGTTTATAGTAGATTTCCGCCGGGGTCTCCAGGGCCTTCTCCAGAAAGTAAGCCCGGATAAGGGGAGCGGGGCGGTAAGCCTCGTAAAATTCCCTGATGCCCCCGGGAATGGGAATGAGCCTGGTGGTATCATCCAGCTCCTGCTTGACACATTCCCTGCAGAATACCCCCTCAAGATCCGCGGCGGAAACCGGCTTCAGGGTTCCCGGATGCAGAATAGGATCGGGTTTGTCCCGCATATCCGCCCGGAGATTGTACCAGTACTGGGGCCTTTCGTCTTCTGAAAGGTAAAGCCGGGCCGGAATTTTCTTTGTCATTTTTTTCTCCTTGTAGTTTACTGATGTTTCTATATATAGAAACATCAGTAAGGATAGTAGAGGTCCCCGGCAGATCTGTCAAGCCTTTTTCGAAGGTTTCAAAAGTTTTTTCTTAAAAATACAAGTATGTATGGACTATTTTTCTGTTTCCGCGGGATTTCCCGCCGGTTCCGGAAAAAAGTAATAAATTTAAAATAACGGTTGTATGCGGGGAATCCCTGAAAACTCAACCGGAGTTTTCAAAGGTTCCCTACAGTTAAAATTTATGGAGTTACAATATGAAAAAGTTGATGATGTTTTTGCCGGTTTTGTCCGCGCTTGTACTGTTTGTTTTTACCGGCTGCGCTGATTTGAAATCGCCGGGAACGCCGGTCCCTGCCGCTGTTGCGGATCTGGGCCTTAGTTTCAACATAAACGGCGTTGACGTTATGTTTGACGCCGAAAATCCTGATATGCTTGTTCCCAGGAGCATTGCCTATTACGGCAATCCCATAAAGATTGAGGGAATACCCGGGGATGAAGACGCCTCGGTGAGCTACATGCTTATGGACGGTACCATACATGAAGATCCTGTCCTGGTAACCCTGTCGTATCCCTTTGCCGGCGCCGTCCCGCAGGCGACGGTCCGGGTAATCGTAAGCGCCGGGGACGGAACGGAAAGCGACTGCTTCCTGGTGATGGAAGCGGCAGGCTGGAATGTTCTGGACATGAGAGTAGTGTATTAAAAAACACACTCCGCCGGAAACGCCGGATCCCGCCCCGGCGCGCCGGATATAAACCTGTTCCGGTTGACAAAAAGGCAGCCGGCGGATAGGGTTTACGGATATTTCCAGCGGCGGGAAGTATCATTGCCCAGCCGCGGCGGTCGTCCGGCACCCGCCTTACCAAAACAAGGAGCCTCCGTGTCTTCCCCCTCTCAAACTAATTTCCGTTACCTCGATCTGGTGATGGCCTTTTTTGTTGCCATCCTGATTACCAGCAATGTGGCGTCCTCCGCAAAAATCGTGGATCTGGGCTTTGCCATTTTCGGCGTCAGGCTTGCCTTTGATGGCGGTACCCTGGTCTTCCCCCTGTCCTACGTTTTTGGGGACATACTCACCGAAGTCTACGGATTCAGGGCTTCCCGGCGGGTCATCTGGACGGGCTTTGCCGCCCTGGCCCTCAGTTCCCTGGTCTTCCTGTTTCTACGAGCGCTTCCCCCCGGGGCGGAGTGGGAGGGCTATGCGGGCAGCGCCGCCTACGACGCCATCCTGGGGGGCATGAGTACCGGAGGCATGGCCTTGGCAAGCCTGGCCGGTTACTGGACAGGAGAATTCTCCAACTCCATAGTTCTCTCCCGGATAAAGGTTATAATGAAGGGAAAATGCCTCTGGATCAGAACCATAGGGAGCACCCTGGTGGGAGAATTGCTGGACAGTCTGGTCTTTGTAAGCGTCGCCTGCCTCACCGGGGTCTTTAGCTGGGTTTCTTTTACAAGCCTGGCGTTTACCAACTATCTCTTTAAGTGCGCCGTGGAGGCCCTTATGACCCCGGTTACCTACCTGGCGGTTATACGGCTGAAAAAAGCCGAAGGGACGGATACCTACGATGTGGGGATAAGCTTTAATCCCTTTAAGCGGACAACGGCGCCATAATCCGGTATAGACGCCGCAGGCGCGATAGCGCCTATTTAATCCATACCTTCCGGAAAACGACTGAAGGGACGCATGGCGTCTGTCCAGTATATAGGCGTACTTCGTATATATCGCCGCCTCAGCGCTTATAGGCGCATTGCGTATATATCGTCACCTCAATATTTATAGACGCAATTCGTCTAACCGCCCCAAACCCCGCATATAGGCGCAATGCGTATACTGCACCCCTTTCGCTTCCCGGGAAACCCGCATCCGCCGGTGCAATACGGTGTCGCTGATATCCAAATCCCTGGCGACCTGGATAACCGGCTTTTCCCGTTTCTCCGCCAGGGCTGCCGCCCCGGCTTTGACTGCCTTCGTGCATACACGCCGTTTTTTCCCCGCTTTACCTATCTTCTTCTTTCCTTGTGTTGTATTACTCGCTTATCTTTTTGTCTACCAAATGGGGTAAGGTCCAAAATTACATCACTCCGTTTACACTGTTTGACAACAGGGGCGAACCCGAAGCAAGCGAGGACCAAAGGTCCAATGCTTACCGGTATGAACCCCGACTGCGGATCAACTGATTCCGTCCGTGGGGTACATACTCAAGAGCCCGCTTGCGCGGGGGAGCCTGGAGGCGGTTAATCAGTGCGACGTCTACAAAATGTGGTATGTATCCCCGCATATAATCACATTCGTTTCAGAACGAAGATACCCCGCTGCTTGCGGCGGGGTTTTTCATTCTGCGCCGGCGTTTCGTTTGGCCAATTTCAGCGCCGCCCCGGGAACAAGGGTTTCGTAAAGGAATGAAACGGTATGCGTATTCAGATTGTCCATGGCCAGCCGGCCTTCGGGTACTGCACGTCAAGCAATTCCTGTATCCGCAGCGCCCACTCCCGCCTGGTCCTTCGTTCCGGCGCGTGAATATGCCTCCACCCGCCCGGCGGCCCGGAAAAGCCTGCACGTCCTAGAGATTCCTGAAACATTCATCAATAACCGGATTGAGGGAGTCCAGATCAAAACCAAGCTGTTTAAGAGAAGCCTTTTCTTCGCTCCCCTCCCAGTCCATGTAGGGATCAGAATAATGTTTCCGAAGGAAGCTGTAGACCAGATCCTCCGCCTCTTCGGGCAGAGTAAAGAAAAGGCCCCTGCCGGCGCCGAGCACCCGCCGGATTGCCGGACGGCTTTTGGCAAGAAAACGGTCCTGGTATATATCGTAGGAACGGCCCGATAATTCCCGCAGCCGGTCCGCCACGGAGCCGGTGGGTTTACCCAGGGTCTTTGCCGAAATAACCCGGGGCCTTCTGCGCCGCGGCAGGGGTTGTTTCGGCGCCCGGACATTCGTTTTTGGAAGCGCCGCTTGTACCGCCGGTTTCTTCGGCTGTACCCCGGGCTTTGTCCTGGCCGCCGGGGCTGCGGACTTTTTTGCGGCTCCGGGTTTGGCCGCTTTTACCCTGGGAGGCGGCGCTTTTTTGGTTTTGGCCGCCTTGGCGGGGACTTTTTCTGCCGGGGCCCCGGCCTTCTTTTTTGTCCCCGCGGGTTTTTCAACGGTTTTCTTTTTCGGGGCCGTCTTCCGCGCCTTCCCGGGCTTTTTAACCGGCGCAGTCTTGTTCCCGGCCGCGGCCTCCGCCTTTGGCGGAGGAAGCTGAAGCGGCGTTTGGGCCGGAGCGGGCAGGGCCGGGACATTGGATTGGTTCTGCTGAAGAGAGAACTTAACGGTATTCCATCTCCGCTGCAGATACCGGTCGCCCTGGATTGAATAGTAGTACCCCGTTACCAAAGAAGACATCACCGCGGCGAGAATTTCATCATCCCGCTTCTTTCCAAGCCGTCCCCGGCGGATTGCCAGAAAGACATCGTAGTTTTTGCTGCCGTATTTCCGGGAATAGAGAAAGAGAATGCGCTCGAAGGCGGCGTCGTTGATCAAGTTCCAGTATTTAACGCAGTAGGCCAGGACCTGATCCTCTATCCGCTTCAGGTGTCCGGGAATTTCGATCCGGGCCAGGTCTTCGGGAGAAAAGACTACCGCGGACAGATCGATCATCGATCTGCCCAGGGCGCCGTGCTTTTTCTGCCAAAGATAGTTCTGCCAGTCCGCCCTGACAAGCCGCCTCTGTTCCTGTTCCCTCTCCCTGCGCTGTATATCCTCCAGGCGGCGCATCTCCTCCTCCACCACCGAGAGGGAATCGGTCAGGTAGGCCCGGACCAGATCCGCCGCCTGGGTCATGGACCTGACCTGGAGGTCCAAGGCCCGGGAATAGCGGAAGAGCCGTTCCATCCCGGCCACCGCCTCGTACCGGCC
The DNA here is from genome assembly GCA_031275035.1 of Treponema sp. The sequence continues at coordinate 1,177 of JAISPH010000154.1, read as the reverse complement.
CCTGGGCAGCGCCAGAAGTATGTCCTCGGCGGCCCGGATGGTGGAATACACATCTTTAGGATTATAGGAATCCGCCTTTTCGGCAATGTAACCAATGGTCCGTTTGATCCGTTCCAGGGAAATAAGCCCCAGGGCCTGGTAACCTTTGGCCAAAAGGCCCTTAAAGGAGGGGTCCCTGCTGCGGTAACTGCGCAGCAGGGCGGTTCTGAATTCATCATCGGGATAACGGGGCCTAAGCCGGGACTGGTACAAGGTCAGCGCGTCCCGGGACTGACCGGTGGAACGAAGATAATAGTACCGTTCGATGTCGGGATCGTGATCGGCATGAAGGCTTGGATATTCTAAATGGAATAATTCGTCTAAAATTTCTGAAATATTCATTAATGGCATTATAGATCGTAAAGGGGCGCTTGACAATGAAGTTCCCTGCCGAAGAGCGGGTCCGGCCTTGGCCGGGACAGGCGGCGCCATCCATGGCGGGAGCGGCGTCCGGGCCTTGGCCCCCGCCGTTCCGGCCTTGACCCCCGCCATTCTATACAAGTATAAAACGATTCTATACAAGTATAAAACGATTCTATACAAGTATAAAATGATTCTATACATGTATAAAACGATTCTATACATGTATAAAACGATTCTGGACATGTCCGAAACGGCCGCGGACAGGCCCCCATTCATCCGGGACATGTCCGAAATGGTTCCGTACCTGTACGGAATACCCCCGGACAGGCCATGGATGACGGCGGCAGGGCCCCGGCTCCTGTCGTTCCGGCCTTGTCCCCCGGCGTCCAGGCCGGGGACCGCTTATACGAATTGCGTATATATGTCAGGTTTAGGGCGTCTATACGCAGGCAGTGCAAGCACCGGGCAGGCGGATATAACACGCATTCGCTTTACTTCCGGGTCTGGGCTGATTAAACGTACTGCGTATATATGCAGACGGTGGTAATATATACGAACTGCGTATATACGCGGGTCTGGGGCGATATATACGAACTGCGTATATATCCGGGTCTGGGCCGATATATACGAACTGCGTATATATACCAGGCTAGGGCCGATTAAACGTATTGCGTATATATGCCGGGTTTAGGGCGTCTATACGCTGGGCAGGCGGATATAACACGCATTCGCTTTACTTCCAGGTCTGGGTCCAATATACGCAATGCGTCTATAA
>JAISPH010000051.1 GCA_031275035.1 Treponema sp. | reverse complement strand
CCGGTATAGTACCGGATAAATTCCCGGGAAAAACAAAAGTATCCTCATCTTTGTCGTCTGATGAAACAGAGGACTGTCCAAGGTGATTCTTCTTGGACAGCCCCTATCTTGTAAGCGTTGCATTGTTTACGAGGTTCGTTCTGTAAGGAAGTTATTAACTGTGGGGTCTACTATCATTTTTTTGTTGGCGTTGCCAACCTTTGGTCCGATTGTACTGGCCGGGTCCATATCCCGATCCGAAAATTGGCTTATAACATTTTCAGTGGTGGTAAATTTTCCGGAGCAAGCGCGAACCTCTGGTTCGACGGGGTATGGACCCGGCCTTCCAATCAAGATTTTTTGAGGCGGGGATGTAGATATTGAGGAGATCCCTGAGCAATTCAGTTTGGTTGGTGATGAATTTGAACCAGTATCTCCTCTTTCATTGGACTTGTTCAATAGAGTTGTTCAGAAACTTCAGTTTCTGAACAACTTCCGCTGAAAAACAGCAAAATGCTGAGCATTTTGCCGAGACTTGTGAAAGTCGTTTTTAGATGAAAGGAGATGAACAAGTAGAACCTTGCCAAAACAAAAAAAGCGGTATAAATTGGTATGGTAAGAAAATTTGTGGCGGCGCTGTTTTAATGGCCGGTACGGTGCTGGAAGCTTCCGAATTATGTTGAGGGTAAATATGGCGCGAGAATCGGGTAATTATCAGGCGGATATACATAACGCCGCTTATGAAGCGAACTACCGGAAACCCTGTCTGGGAAACGGCGATCTTATCAATACCGCGGGCCGGGAAAGCGAGTCCCTTAACGGCAGGTGGAACTTTGCCGCCGACTGGTACGATACCTGCCGCCGGGCGGCATGGTTTACGGAAGTTACAACCAATGCTGCCGGGGTTCCCCAGCCGGTGGACTGGGACTGGGAAGCCTGGGAGCGGATTGCCGTGCCGGCCTGCTGGAACATGGAAAAAACGGAGCTTCATTATTTTGAGGGAACCGGCGTCTATACCAGGACATTCCGTTATGTACCCAGGGAAGCGGGGGAGCGGCTTATCCTGCGTTTTGAGGGCGCATCCTACAATACCTGCGTGTTTGTGAACGGAATTTTTTTGGGTTCCCATGACGGCGGGTCTACGCCGTTTACTGTGGATATTACCGGCGCGGTTAAACCGGAAAACCGTATTGTGGTTACTGTTGACGCCCGCCGCAGCCCCTTGCGGATCCCCATGGACAACAGCGACTGGTTTTTTTACGGCGGCATTTACCGGGATGTGTTTCTCTACCGTCTGCCTCCGGTTTATCTCAAGGACTGGTTTGTGCGTCTGGCCAAAGACGGCGGTATCGATGCGGATGTGTATGTTTCCGGGGCCGAAGGCGGAGCGGTTCAGGGAACGGCGGTCTTTGAAATTCCTGAACTGGGAATACGAGAGGAAGGAACGATTCAGGATGGCCGGGCTTTTTTCCATACTGCGGTAAAGCCTGACCGGTGGCATCCCGGAAACCCCAGGCTCTACGATGTGGTGATACGCTTTACCGGCGGAGACGGTAAAACGGGCGACCATATCCGGGATCGTATCGGTTTTCGGGAAATAGCCGTTCAGGGTACGGAAATCCTGCTCAACGGCGAAAAAATCTTCCTGAAGGGGATCTGCGTTCACGAAGATCATATCGTCCTGGGGAAGACGACCAGCGAAGACATTATCCGCAGGACCATACGGGATCTAAAAGAGATGAACGGGTACTATTTACGGCTCGCCCATTATCCCCATGACGCACGGTTTGCCAAAATTGCTGACGAAGAAGGGGTGCTTCTCTGGGAAGAAGTGCCGGTCTACTGGGCCGTGGCCTTCGATAACCCCGCCGCCTATGCGGACGCGGAAAATCAGCTTGCGGAACTGATTCTGCGGGACCGGAACCGGGCCAGCGTCATCATTTGGTCTATCGGGAATGAAAACGCCGATACCGACAGCCGTTTTGCCTTCATGTCGGGCCTGGCCCGGAAGGCCAGGGAGCTTGATCCCACGCGCCTGGTTTCCGCCGCCTGCCTTATAAACCATGAAAAGCTGGCCATTGAAGACCGGCTGGCCCATTCCCTGGATGTCGTCGGCATCAATGAGTATTACGGCTGGTATGATCCGGATTTTAGCAAACTGCCGAAAATTCTGGCCAATTCCGCGCCGGGAAAGCCGGTGGTAATCTGTGAATTCGGCGGGGGCGCCCGGAAGGGCCAGCGGGGTACCGCGGACGAGCTCTGGACCGAGGACAAACAGAAGGCCCTCTACGAACAGCAGACGGCGGTTATCAGAGAGTGTTCCTATATTGCGGGGATGACTCCCTGGATTCTCTACGATTTCCGCTGCCCCCGCCGCCTCAACCGCTACCAGGAGGGATTTAACCGCAAGGGCCTGATTGACGCCGACCGGACAACGCGGAAGGCGGCCTTTTACGTTATGCGGAAATTTTACGGCGATTTTCCCGGCGGCAGTTCCAAAATCTGACATTTCGGAACTGCCTTAAAAAATAATTAAAAAATAGTACTATCTTTTTCAATGAAAATACATGGAAGAAACCCCGGAAGCGATAAACAATAGTCATAGTGGTATGAGCGTCTCTAAAAACCCCTGGCCGGGTTTTCAGAGGCGTTTATATGCCATAAATCTATTGTTAGGGGTAGTGTATGACTATCAAAAAAACAATACTGGCGGTACTTCTGGTTTCTGCGGTTTTTTTCGGGTGTTCCCGGCGGGATCAGTCCCCGGCAGCCAAAAACGGCGGCCCCATAAACCTTAAAGTGGCGGTCTGGGATCTTACGACCACCAGTTATTATTCGGATTTGGTTAAAGCTTTTGATGAATCCCAACCCAATATCAGCGTAGAAGTTTTCGATATCCCCGCGGCGGATTATACCCAGAAACTGTCGGTTATGCTGAACGGCGGCAGCAATGTGGATGCTTTCTGGATCAAGGATGGGGACACCACCAAGGGCCTTGCCAACCGCGGCCAACTGGCGGACCTCTCCGAATATGTAAAGCGGGACAACATCGATCTGTCCGCTTTCAACGGCCTGGCGGAGGCCTTTAACATGGACGGCAAACTGGTCGCCCTTCCCGCCCATACCAGCTATTATGTTCTTTTTTATAACAAAGATATTTTTGACAAGGCCGGAATCCCCTATCCCACCAATGACATGACCTGGGCCCAGTGGGAACAACTGGCCGGGCGGCTTACCTCCGGTTCAGGGGCCGGCAAGATCTACGGAGCCCACTTCCACACCTGGCAGGCGCTGGTACAGAACTGGGCCGTGCAGGACGGGAAGCATACCATTGTGGATATGGACTACAGCTTTATGAAGCCCTACTACGAAATGGTGCTCCGGATGCAGGACGCGGGGATTGTGATGGATTACGGCAGCCTCAAGGCCGGAAATATTGCCTATACCAACGCCTTTCTGCGGGGCAATATCGCCATGATTCCCATGGGCTTTTGGCTTGCCAACGGCATCATGGACCGTATTTCCCGGGGAGAGATACAGATGAACTGGGGCATTGCCGCCATCCCGCACCCGGAGGGGGTACCCGCCGGCTGGACGGTCGGTTCCGTAACCCCCATCGCCATCAATCAGGCTTCCAAAAACAAGGATGCGGCCTGGGAATTCCTCAAATTTGTTACCAGCGAGGAGGGGGCCAAAATCTACGCCAAGCACGTTACCTTCCCCAGCCGGGCCAACTCCCAGAATCTGGGCGACATCGCCGCTGTTCCCGGTATGCCCGCGGGCACCCTGGACGCTTTGGTGGTAGAGAATATCGCCCTGGACCGGCCCATGGTGGATTTTGTGGCGGAAGTAAACCAGATGCTCGGGGAAGAACACAGCCTTATCATGCTTAAGGAAGTTACCGTTGACCAGGGCCTTGCCAATATGGCCCGGCGTTCCCGGGAAATCCAGGGAAAATAGGCCAGGGAGCTTATGATGAAACCCCGTTATTCATTGACAACCAGGAATACCCTGGTCGGCCTGTCCTTTATCCTGCCCAACTTTGCGGGGTTTCTCGTGTTTGTGTTAATCCCGGTCCTTTTTTCCCTTGTTCTGGGCTTTTCCCACTGGGACGGGTTTAACGCCATAAC
>JAISPH010000046.1 GCA_031275035.1 Treponema sp. | reverse complement strand
TGAAAAAGACGTAACGGTATTTGACAACGCGCCGGGCGCCCTGCCGTGGCCCGTACTTCCCCTGCCTTTTACGTCGGTACAGCTGACCATAGACGAAGTGGCGAACTTCAAGCAATAACTGCAAAAACGGCAGCCGGAAAACCAGGCTGCCGTTTTTTCTCTGACAAAAAACATTTTATGTGTATACTGAAACCATGGCTTACCTGGAATTAGTTAATGTCTCCAAATCATTCGGCGGTATCTACGCGTTGAAAAAGGCTTCCCTTGCCTGTGAACGCGGCGAGGTCCATGCTCTGCTGGGAGAAAATGGAGCGGGAAAAAGCACGCTCCTCAAAATACTCAGCGGCGCGCTGCAGGCCGACGAAGGGGAAATCCGCATCGACGGCAGGCCGGTTCGGATACGAAATCCTGCCGACGCCATGGATCATGGAATTGGAACGGTTTATCAGGAATTATCCATCATCCCCGACTTAACGGTCAGCGAAAATATTTTTATCGGGCGAATCCCCAAAAACCGGGCGGGCCGTTTTCTGCGGAAGGAACTCAGGCGGAAAACCGAAGCGCTCTTTCGGGAATACCTGGTTACCGATATCGATCCCGATGAAAAAGCCGGGGGGCTTTCGCTTTCAAAACGTCAGATGATTGAAATCTTGAGGGTTCTGTCAAAAAAACCGGAAATTATCATCCTTGACGAAGCCACTTCGGCGCTGACGGAAAACAAAGTCCAATGGCTTCTCTCTCTGTCCAGGAAACTTGCCACCGGGGGACGTTTGGTTATCTTTATCTCCCACAGGATGTCGGAAATAAAAGACGGATGTGATACAATAACCATACTGCGGAACGGCATGACCGTAGAAACCATGAAGGTCGAAAATGTGGACATGGATCTTGCGGTTTCCATGATGCTGGGACGGAAAATAGAAGGCTATTATCCGGAACTGACAAGCCACGCATGCCCGGAAAAGGTTCTTGAGGTAAAGCATCTCCAGTATGAACATATCCTCAACAATATAAGCTTTTGCCTCCACAAGGGCGAGGTTTTGGGACTCGGCGGACTCGCGGGCCAGGGACAAGCGGAACTGCTTCTTGCGCTCTTCGGCGTCGTAAAAAGTAAAAACGCCGTTGAATTAGAAGGCAGGAGCTATAAAATAAAATCGCCCCAAAAAAGCATACAAAACGGCATCGCCCTTATACCCGAAGACCGCGGCGCGCAGGGGTTATTGCTTTCATTCTCCATAATGTTTAACATTGCCCTTTCGTCCCTTCCAAATCTTAGCAGGGGCCTTCTGCTTGACCGAACCATGGAAAAAGCCGTCGTTAACCGGTATATGGACATCCTGCAGGTCAAGGCGCCGGACAGCGAAACAACGGTAAGAAATTTAAGCGGGGGCAACCAGCAGAAAGTGGTACTGGCAAAAATGCTGGCTACCAAACCTAGAATAATTTTAATGCACGATGTAACCCGGGGGGTCGATGTAGGTACAAAAAAAGATATCTTTACCCTGGTACGGGACCTTGCCGCACAGGGAAATTCGATTATATATTTTTCCACCGATGTAGAGGAACTGGTGAACGTCTGCGATCGTATCCTTGTAATGTTTGACGGAACAATCGGCGCCTCTTTTAGCGGCGGCGACATTACGCAGAAAAACATTGTCGCCGCCTCCATCGGTGAATTGAACAATATACCACAAGGGGCGGCGCCGTGATTCAAAAAAATAATTTACAGAATACCTTAAAAAAGAACTGGATAGCGGCGGTTCCGTATTTTATATTGATTGTTTTAACGGTTATCATGGCTGTAATAAACCCCCGTACTTTGAGTATGCGTTTTATAGCCAATAAATGCGATGCCGCTTTTTCTCTGGTTTTGGTTTCTATCGGCCAGACCTTCGTACTTCTTTCGGGTGGCTTCGATCTTTCCGTAGGCGGCGTAATATGCGTTACCAACAGCCTCCTTGCGGTCAACATGGGGAACAGCCCGGAAAGAATTTTTTTGTGGTGCCTAATCTGCATATTTATAGGAACGGCCGTAGGCGCCTTTAACGGCTTTGTTATTGCCAAAACAAGGATGCAGCCGTTCGTCGTTACCCTGGCTACACAATCCATCTGCTACGGAACAGCCCTGTTGATCCTTAAAGTTGATGGGGGAAATATAGATCCCGGTTTTATCCGGCTTCTTATTTCGCGGATCTTCGGCGTTCCCCTTTCGCTGATCCTAACGATGATCCTCATCCTGTTGTGGCTCTACGTTAAGCGGACGAATTTCGGCCTTGCCCTTTATGCCGTAGGAAGCAATGAAAGAGCCGCCCATCTTAACAGCATTAACGTGTTCCGCACCAAACTTTTTGCCTACGGCATTTCTGGTTTTTTTGCCGCATTGGTGGGAATTTTTCGCACGGCCCATGTGGCGTCGGGATCTCCCACGGCAGGAGCCTCTTTTATGATTACCTCAATCATGGCGGCGGTACTTGGGGGCACGGCGATTTCCGGCGGAGTGGGAGGAGTCGTCGGCAGTATTGCGGGGGCTTTTATTCTCAGATCAATAACCGATTTGCTTGTGTTTCTTAAGGTCTCCGCCTACTGGACAAGCCTGGTTCAAGGCGTACTCCTTGTTGCAGCCGTAGCCTTAACATCCTACGCAAAACTCCGCCGTACCAGCGAGGTCGCCCAATGAAGATAAAACGGTTCTGGATACAAAATTCAATGGTTATTATCATCTATGCGATAGCCCTGCTGCTCCTCGTTACCGTATCCATACTTAAACCCGGTTATTCCAGCGCAAATAACCTCAATATGCTTTCCGTCACGGCGGCCATACTGGGAATAACATCATTAGGACAAACCTTTGTCATTCTTACCGGGGGAATGGACCTTTCCATTCCCTGGATGTTTTCCATATCGGCCTTTCTAATGGCCGGACTTACCAACGGAAATGACGGCGCCCTTGTTTACGCGATTCCCGTGGTACTGCTGACCGGCTTAATGATGGGCCTCATCAATGGTTTCGGGATAGCCTATATCGGCATTATTCCGGTTATTATGACTATATCCACCAATATCATCTTCCAGGGCCTGCTTGTCGGAATCTCCGGCGGTATGCCGGGCGGGAGCCTTCCTCCGGCAATTAAAACCCTGGTTTTGGGAAATACCGCCGGAATCTCAACTTTGTTTTTGATATGGCTTTTTATTTCTGTCCTGGCCGTCATTGTACTCCATAAAACCAGATACGGCAGAAATATCTATGCCGCCGGCAGCAACGAAACGGTAGCTTTCTTTTCCGGCATCAATACAAAGCAAACAAAACTCCTCGCCTACGGAATCTGCGGCATGCTTACCGCAGTTGCGGGCGTCCTCTATTCCGGGCGCCTGGGACAGCTCTACCTTGCCATGGGCGAACCCTATCAGATGCAAACCATAGCGGCCGTTGCCATAGGCGGCGTCTCACTTGCAGGCGGAAAAGGCAGTTACGCCGGTACCATGGCGGGAGTTTTCATTCTGGTGATTCTGAACGGTTTTCTCTCGGCGATGAATATACCGCCCAATGTCCAGAAAATTGTCTACGGCGCGGTACTCTTTATGGCCGTATTGATAGCGGAACGTGAAATCAAAGTACGGTAACCTTTCTAAATCATCGCGATGCCGCCGTTAACGTCGATGCAGGCTCCGGTAATGTACGAAGCATAATCACTGGCGAGGAACAGGGCGGCTCCGGCCACATCCTCTCCGGTACCGATACGGCCCAGGGGCACGGTTTTAGGATCGTATCCGTAGGCGGAGGTCATTTCCGTGGCGATAAGGCCGGGGGATACGGTGTTTACCCGGATGCCCCTGGAGGCCCCGGCCTTGGCCAGGCTCTTGGTCAAGGTAAGCACCGCTGCCTTTGACGAGGGATAATCGGGGGTTACCACAATGCCGCCGCCCCTGCCCGCCTGAGAAGCCAGATTGACGATACAGCCGCTTTGCTGTTTTTCCATTACCCGGAAAGCTTCACGGCAGATAAAAAACAGCCCCTTCACATTGATATCAAAGGTAAAATCCCACTGTTCTTCGGTTACCGAATAAAGGTTTCCCTGCCGGGAAACGCCGGCGCAGTTTACCAGTATGTCAAGACGGCCCATTTGTTTTACCGCCGCTTCGACAAGGGAAGCGTCCGCAGCCTCCCGGCGGAGATCCGCATCAATACAGATACAGCGGAGCCCCGTCTCCTTTTCAACCTGTTCAGCGGTTTTCTCCAGACTGTCTTTTCGTACATCGGTCAGGGTCATCCGCCGAATCCCATGCCGGGCGAACATTGTAACACAGGCTGCGCCGATGCCGCCGGCCGCGCCGGTTATCAGCGCCGTCTTGCCTTCCAGGGTAAACATATCACCTCCGCAAAAATATGCCTGAAAACGGCCCAATAAAGATACCCCCGGAACAAGCCCCGAGGTATCTTCACTGGCCAGGGGATATACGGTACTTTCCCCCGTACAAACGGGTTTTGAGGGCCATGCCCCGATCCAAAGATCGGTTTTACCACTTTTTCAGCGGTAGTGGATTTAGCCGGGGCAAGCGCCGGAGTACGGATCCCCGCCTTCCAATCACAAAAGCTTAAAGGGATTTTCCAGATATTCCTTTATTCTGGAAAGGAACTGCGCCGCCGGAGCGCCGTCCACCACCCGGTGATCATAGGACAGGGTCAGCTTCATCACCGGATGAATCTCAACGCTGCCGGAAACCGCCACCGGGGTATCCTCTACCTTGCCCACTGCCAGAATACCCGCCTCGGGGGGATTGATGATGGCCACAAATTCCTCAAGGCCGAACATACCGAGGTTGGAAAGGGTGAAGGTGCCGCCCGAGTAATCATCGGGCTGCAGGGCGCCGGACCGGGCCTTCCCGGCAAGATCCTTAATCGCCGCCGCCAATTCCGCAAGGGATAGCAGATCGGCGTCCTTTACCACCGGCACAAGCAGGCCGTTATCGACGGCCACCGCAACTCCAAGGTTGACAAAATCTTTCTGCCAGATCCCTTCGCCGGTAAGTTCCGCGTTCACGGCGGGAAAATCCCTCAGGGCCCGCACGGCGGAAAAGGCGATTAGATCGTTGTATCCAACCTGCTTGTCCAAAGCCAGCCGGAGCCTGACCGCCTCGTCCATGCGGACGGAAATCCGGTGGCAGGTCTGGGCGTTTTCATTCTGGCTCCGTTTCATGCGGTCGGCAATAATCTTCCGCATTCCCCTGAGGGGCACAATGACCCGTCCGCCCCCTGAACGGGCCCGCTCCACATCGGCCCGCATGATCTTGCCGCGGACGCCGGATCCCCGTATTCCGGCAAGATCCAGCCCGGACAGGGCGGCGGTCTTTTTTGCCAGGGGACTGGCGGAAACCGGAGCGCCCTGCCGGGCGGCCAGGACATCCCGCTCAATAATCATACCATCCGCGGCGGAACCGGCAAGGGTTCTGTAATCGACCCCCAGCTCCTCCGCCCGCATTCTGGCCCGGGGAGATATGAACGCCCGCTCTCCGGAACTCCCGGCGGCGGTTTCCGGAGGCGGATCCTGTACCGGCAGAGCTGCCGGAACGGGGCCTGCGGAGGGAACGTCCCCACCGGGACCCGCCGATGCGAGGATGGCGGAGATGTCTTCGCCGGGACTGCCCACCACGGCAATGGTTGCGGTAATCGGAACCGTAACCCCTTCGGCGGCGATGATCTTCAACAGGGTCCCCGACGCAGACGCATCGATGGTGATGGTAAGCTTATCGGTTTCCATCTCAAAGAGAGGCTGCCCTTCAACAATCTGTTCCCCCTCACCGGCCAGCCATTTGATGATGGTTCCCTCGGTCATCTGCAGGCCCTGTTTGGGCATAATGATCCTCTGAGCCATACAGCCTCCTAGGCTTTATACAGAACGGTTTTAACCGCCGCTACAATATCGGCTGTCTGAGGCACCACCGCATTTTCGAGGCCCAGGTTGAAGGGCAGGCTGCACATTTTGGCGCCCACCCGCAGCGGAGGAGCGTCCAGGTATTTGAAGGCCCTCTCCGTAACCTGGGCGGCAATTTCCGTACCCCAGCCCATATTCTTATGGGCTTCGTGGACCGTTACCAGCCGGCCGGTCTTTTTGACCGAAGAAACAATGGCGTCTATATCAAGGGGCACCAAAGTCCGGGGATCGATTATCTCCACAGAAACGCCTTCTTTGGCCAGAATATCCGCCGCCTCCAGGGACTTCCCCCGGTAGAGAAAGTTAGCCACAATGGTTACATCCTTTCCCTCCCTGACTATATCGCATTTGCCGAAGGGAAGGGCAAATTCATTATCGTCAGGAACCTCCCCCTTAGTGGCATAAAGAGCCTTGTGTTCAAAGAAGAGCGCCGGATTATCATCCCGTATGGCGGTGCGCAAAAGACCCGCGGCGTCCGCCGGGGTTGAGGGGCATACCACCTTAATGCCCGGAATATGCATCATCATGGATTCCACCGATTGAGAATGCTGGGCGCCGTTGCCCCGGCCTATACCCTGCTGGCCCCGGACAACCATGGGAACCTTTACCTTGCCGCCGAACATATACCGGATCTTGGCGGCTTGGTTAAGAACCTGATCCATGGCGAGGTAAAGGAAATCCATATACATCAGCTCCACCACCGGCCGCATCCCGACGCTGGCGGCGCCTACTCCGGCGCCCACAAAGGTATTCTCGGATATGGGGGTATTCCGCACCCGGTCTTCCCCGAATTCATCCAGCAGGCCCCGGGTACAGCCGAAGATACCTCCCTGTTTGGCGATATCCTCCCCCATAAGAAAGATCTCCGGGTCCCGGCGCATCTCTTCCGCCAACACGTCCCGTATGGCAACTGCATAGGTTTTAACGCTCATCTGGGCTCTCCTCCCTCTACATACATGCCGTCCATTACGCGGACTGGATCCGGTTCGGGGCTTTCCAGGGCAAACCGGGCCGCTTCATCAACTTCAGCCTGAGCCCGGCGGTCAATACCGTCAAGCTCCGTTTCGGCGGCGATTTTATTTTCCAGGAGGTACGCCCGCAGCCGCTTGATGGGACACTTCTCCATCCAGGCGGCGACTTCCTCCCGGGTACGGTAAACCTCGGGATCTCCGGTCCAGTGGCCTTTCCAGCGATATGTTTTGGCCTCGATGAGGGAGGGCCCCTCCCCTTTCCGGCCCCGTTCCAGGCATTGGGAAAAAGCGTCCAGCACGGCAAATACATCGTTGCCGTCAATCACATAACCGGGCATATCATAACCCGCGGCCCGGTCGCCGATGTTTTTTACCGACGTGGACTGGCTGACGGGCACGGAGATGCCGAAGCCGTTATTCTCGCAGACAAAGATAAGCGGCAGTTTCCAGACCGAGGCCAGGTTGAGGGATTCATGGAAAGTCCCCTGATTCGATGCGCCGTCTCCGAAGAAAGCGACCGTAACATGATTGGTCTTCCGCATTTTTTGAGCCAGGGCGCCGCCCACGGCGATGGGGAGACCCCCGCCGACAATAGCATTGGCCCCGAGGTTTCCCTTGGCCAGATCGCAGATGTGCATGGACCCGCCCCGGCCGCGGCAAAAGCCGGTTTCCTTTCCCATAAGTTCCGAGAAGGCGCTTTTCAGATCCCGGCTTTTGGCGATGCCGTGGCCGTGGCCCCGGTGGGTGGAGGTTATATAGTCCCCGTCATTGAGGAGAGCGATAATTGAAGAGCAAATTGCCTCCTGCCCTATGCACAGGTGTACCGAGCCCCGGAGTTTGTTTTCCTGGAAGAAACGGAAAGCCGTTTCTTCAAAAAGGCGGATCTGCTTCATAACCAGGTAAATATCCAGCAGAAGTTCTTTGCTGTAATGTTGTTTTTCCTGTTTCAACGTCTTACCTCCCGGAAACCGGATTAATAGTGAAAAACAAACGGCCCGCCGCACAGGCTCCCCGCCAAAAAGCGGGTCCCGGCGCCGCCGTTCTGCAGGATACAGATTCCGGGGCATTAACCCCTCCCTGCGAATGAAAAGATTGCAAAAACCTTGACAGAAAAAGTATATCATATTACAACTGGTATTACAATATAAAAATTGGTATTATTTACAAACCGATTGGGAGTGTCAGATGTTTGAACAGCTTCAACATAAGCGCATATATGAAGAGGTGGTGGATATGATTGTACAGCGTATCCGCTCCGGCGCCCTTTCGGTGGGACAGCGCTTTCCCCCCGAAAGGGTACTGGCGGAAGAAATGGGGGTCAGCCGGACAAGTCTGCGGGAAGCCCTGCGGGCTCTGGAAAGCATGGGTTATATTTACTCCGTCCCCGGCGGCGGAAACTATGTCAACTCCGTATCCCTGGAACATGTCCTGTCCCCCCTGTCGGCCATGGTTGCCCAGGACAAAAAACTCGCCGCGGACATAATCGAGGTGCGCCAGCATCTTGAGGTACACATGGCGGCCCTGGCGGCAAAAAACGCCTCCAAACAGCAGCTTTCCCGGATTTACAGTACCATTCTTGCCATGCAGACCGATGTTGAAGCGGGAGGGGTGGGGATTGACGGGGATAATCAGTTTCATCAGGAAATCGCCCGGGCTTCCCAAAACAAGGCCTTTGCCATTATTGTGGAACTGCTCGGAGAACTGCTGGCGGAATCCCGAAAGGCAACCCTGGAAATTCCCGGCCAGCCGGCCAAGACCATTGAGGATCATATAGCTATTTTCCAGGCCATCCAGGCAGGAGACGAAAAGCGGGCCGCCGAAGAAATGCTTTCCCACCTTACCAAGGCCCAGTACAACCTTGCCGAAAACATCCGGGCCGCCGAAGCCGTAACGTAAAGATACCGGCTAAAACCGCCGGGAACGTCTGTTTTCCGGCGGCGGGCGCCGGCGCTTAAACCCGGCGGAACGGTTCCGGCGTTTGTTTAATCCAGTATGGCAATAGCCCGGACCGGAGAACCGTCTCTGCCCTGCAGTTTCAGGGGCAGTGAATAGAATGTAAAGAGGCTGTCCTTGGGAAGCTCTTCCATTTTTGCGATTCCCTCTACGATCAGAATCCCCGCCCCCAGCATTTTAACATGAACATACTTCCAGTCCGTACCGTTGGGAGTGGGCATATCCATACCGACCATGCCGGTTTTTTTTGCCACAAACCAGTCCGCCAGCTCCTTGGAGACATAGGGGAAACCGGAAAAAAAGGAAGGGCTGGGGAAATGTTTGTCCCAGCCGGTGTGGAGCAGTACGCTGGCCCCCTGGTCTATGAATTTTTCATAGGGCGCCAGATCCGCAGGCTCAATAGATTCCCCCGGTTTTTTACCGGTTAGATCCGCCTTTACCGCCCGGACCACACAGCGGTCCAGGGAGACCTGATCTATGGTTTCACCGTTATTATAAAAATGACGGGCGGCGTCCATGTGGGTACCCTGATGGGTCGAAGTAACCAGCCGGGAAAGATTATAACCCAGGGTTTCCAGGCTGCAGTGCCAGCTCAGAGACATCTTGGGATCCATGGGCATGGTCGGAGCGCCGTCAAACATAGGCGCCGTCAGATCTATTATTTTACTCATAACATGACTCCTACTCGCTGCCCGCATAGTTGGCGGTCTTGCCCAATCCTTCGGGTCCCATGGCCAGGTATCCCGAATCGGCAAAGAGGTCGTGCCCGGTAATAACACATGCGTCGTCGCTTAAAAGATAAGCGGCGGCGGCGGCAATCTCCCGGGGTTCCTGGAGTCTTTGCAGCATGTGGTATTCCTTCCACGCCTGGGGGGTACTCTCCCAAGTTTTGTCAGGCGTCGCCTTCAGCACCTCATCGGTCTTGACCCAGGCAGGACTGATACAATTGACCCTGACTGCCGGCGCCAGATCCAGCGCGGCGCACCGGATAAGCTGTTTGACCGCGCCCTTGGCGGCATTATAGGTCCAGCGGAAGGGCTGGGCAATATGGCCGGAAATGCTGGAGATGCACACCACCGCCCCTTCCTTTTTTTGCCGGGACTGGACGAATTCCGCTATCATCCGGGCATAGGCCGCGGGGCCCGCCATAAAGATATGGATCCAGTCTTCATAGGTGGCGTCCAAGGCCTTGGCGGTAAAGGGAAAAGCATTATTAACCAAAAAATCCGGATCGCCGTAAAGGGATTTTGCCCTGGAAAAGAGGACAGAAGGGGTGTTTTTGTCTTCCATATCGGCTACAATAAAAGAGACCTTGTCGCCGTATTTTTGTTTAAATTCCGCCTGGGTTTCCTGTCCCGTCTTTTCATTTCTGCCGCAGAAGAGAACCTTTACATCTTCTTCCAGCAGCCGTTCTACAATAGCCTTGCCGATTCCCCTGGACCCGCCAGTAACAACAGCAGATTTTCCTTTTAGGCCTTTCATGATTCATCTCCCTGTAATTGAAAATGACCCTCCCCGCCTTGAAAGGCGGAGGTATCGCCGTTCTGCAAGATACAATTCCACGCCGCCGTAGCGGCGCATAAATCCTGCTACTAATTGTCAGCCCTGAAAGGGCTATGGATTTTATGGATGTCCATACTCCCACAAGCGAGACTGCGCCGGACCCAAATGCCCCCGCATAAGCGGATTTCCGGGTATGGACCCGCCCGCAAATACGCTGCAAAACGCAAGCTGCCTTCACATTTGAAAGCAGCCTGCGCCTTAAACACATGCAGCCCTGACAGCCTGTTGCACTTATGAATTTTTTGGCTCAGGCGCCTTTGACGCCCTTCATGTCACGGGCGTGCTTTCGGAGTTCTGTAAGGCATAAATATTCATAAAATGAATATTTATGCCATTTTATGCGCAAGCGCAGCAAACTCCTAGTAAACAAATTCGTCAAGGTTATTTTTATCAAAAACCTTCGGGGTCTGAAGCGTCAGGATCTGTCCGTTGGCCTCAATCTTTTTCTGGCCAAGTTTGCCCGCATTGAAACTTGCGCCAGGGGCGGGAACAAATCCTTCGTTGACTTCAGCGTTTACCAGATATACCCCCAGATAGCCTTCCGCGGGAGGATCCCAGAGCTGGAAGCCCGGAGAAGATCCGTCAACGATGAATTCTTTCATTTCAGAGGGCAGCCCCAGGCCGGTTACCTTGATCTTGTCGGCAAGACCCCGGGTCTGGACAACCTTGGCGGCGGCGGCAATGCCCACGGTGGTAGGCGCAATCACGCCCTTCAGATTGGGCCACTTGGTAATGAGGGCTTCCATCTCGGTAGTAGACCTTTCAGGCTGATCATCACCGTATACCACTTCAACCAGTTTCATCTTGGCATATTTGGGATTACCTTTTGCCAGTTCATCCTTCATGGATTGAACCCAGAAATTCTGATCCGGGGCATCGGTGGTGGCCGAAAGGACGGCAAATTCGCCCTCAAAGCCGATATAGCCCCCCAAAAGGTCAAGCTGGGCAACGCCGACGGTATCGAAGTTGACCGGCAGAATCGCCGCGTCCCGGTGGTCTTCGCTGCCGGGAATATCCTGATTGATGATGTAGATCCGGACGCCCTTCTTGCGGGCGTCGTCAAAAGTTGGATTCAGGGCGTCGTTGGAATTGGCGGCGATAAAGACAGCCTTGGCTCCGTTCTGTACCGCGGCTTCCACATACTCGATCTGGCTGGTGGCCTCGGGGGTAGCGGGACCGGTGAAGATATACTCGAATTTGTCCGGCCCCAGTTCCTGAATCGCCTGATCAAAGCCGGAACCCAGGGCTACGAAATAGGGGTTTCCCAGATTTTTGGGGATAAAGTAAATCTTTATTTTCCCGCTGTCCCCTGCCGCCTGTTTTTTCCCCCCGCAGGCGGTAAACGCCATAAGGGCTGCAAGGATTAGGCATAATCCTGTAAACAACGTTCTCTTTGTCAGTTTCATTGTTTCCTCCGTAATCGAAACTTCCATATAAACCGGATCATTAACAGAACCGGCTCCGCCGCCAGAATAATCCCGGCGGTTATTTATCCTTTAATTCCTGCAGCAATGAGCTGATATTAGGAATTATAATGGATACTAAAAGTATCAGACCCATGACAAACATCTGGGCGTCGGATGTAATATTGGCCACTATCAAACCGGTTTTAAGAATAATAACCAGAACAACTGCGATCACCGTACCGATGATGCTTCCCCGGCCGCCGTTGATATCGGCCCCGCCCAAAAGCACCATGATCACCACATCGATTTCCGAATTAAGGTGCATGTCGTAACGGACCAGGAGCAGCCGGGACATGGTAAGAATTCCCATTGCGGCGGATACAAAACCGGACATGATAAAGAGCCCCAGTTTAACCCGCCTGGTGTTAACGCCGCTGTGAATGGCGGCCTGTTCATTGGCCCCAATGGCGAAAACCTTCCTTCCAAACCTCGTTCTGTGCAGCATCAAATAGAAAAACAGGCTTACCAGCACAAAGATCAGCAGCGTTACGCCGACATTGGCGTCTCCTATGGTAAACAGGGTCTTCCGCTCGAAACTGTTGAACCACTTGGGAAAAGATCCCAGGCTCTTGTCGCCTATAAAGATCTGGGAAATACCCCGGAACAAATTCATGGTACCGATGGTAACAATCATGGCGGGCAGGTTGAGGTAGGCAATCAGCACGCCGTTTAAGGCGCCGCAGGCGGCGCCGGTAAACATTCCAAGGGTTATCGTCAGGCCCATGGGAGCGCCCGCATGAAAGAGCAAAGCGGTAACCGTGGCGGAACAGCACATCACCGCGGGAACCGAAAGGTCAATCATACCGGCGGTGATGATAAGCGTCATGGTAAGGGCGGTCATTCCCAATTCCATGTACCGCGTGGAAGTCCTTAAAAGATAGGCCAGATCGCGAAAACTGGAAGAAAGGGACATGCTGACGATGAGGACAATAATTAAAAGTACAAAGGGCACTATTTCCCGGTATGCAAATACACGCTGCAGCATCTTATAGCGGCGGTTTGTATTAATTGATCCAACAGTCATCTGCACCTTTCCTTATGCGCCTCTAGGGCTTATTTTTGCTCTATCCTGCACAACAGCTACCAAACGATCGATCAACAGGGCTATTACGATAATCAGCCCGTAACTGAAACGCTGCACCGTACCCGGAATACCCACCATGGCGATCATGGTATTAACGGTCCCCAGCAGCAGGCAACCAAGAAATACCCCCACCACCGTCCCCTTGCCGCCGGAAACGCTGACGCCGCCGATGATGGTTGCCGAAATAACGACAAACTCCAAACCGTTCCCGGTATTGTTGGGGCTCACGTAACCGAAACGGGAAGCGGACATCATGGCGGTGATGCCGCAGAGAAAACCCGTGATCAGAAAGATCAGAAATTCCGTTTTTTTACAGTTGATGCCCCGCAGGTGCGCCGCTTCCCGGTTTGAGCCGACCGCATACAATTCCCGGCCCAAATGGGTATACCTCAACATCAGGAAAAACAGCAGGGCAATAACGACGGCGATAACCACCAGCCAGGGAATCAGATAATCGCCGAAGGCAAACCCCCGGGATACGGCGTTGCTCATGCCCGGGGGAAGCTCATAGCCCGTAACCATCTTGCCGTGGGAAATAATATAGGTAAGTCCCCGGAATGCATTCAGGGTGCCCAGGGTAACAATAATGGCGGGAATCTTGAGATAGGCGATGAGGAAACCGTTGAAGGCGCCGCCCAGAGAACCAACCGCCAGGGAAACAATAATTCCTACCCAGAGGGAAGCGCCGAAATCCCTGAACATGATCCCCGCAACCATGGCGCTCAGGGCAACCCCGGAACCGATGGAAAGATCAATATCCCTTATTATTACGACCATCATCATGCCCATGGCCATAGTCAGGTTCAGGGGCATCCAGAGCAAAACGCTGTTGATAACATTGGGCAGCCGTTCCCTGGCAAAAAGTTCCGGCCTGGCAATGCCGGAAATCAGAAATATCAGAATAATAATGCCGAAGGTAACGATCTCTTTAATGTTATTATTGAGAAACCGTTTCAGACTGGTATTCATCGCACCGCACTCCGTTCCCTGGCAGTTGAGGCCGCCACCATTATTTTCTTGCTGTCCAGTTCGTCCCGGCCAAACTCGGCGGTAATATGGCCGTCGCACATAACGTATACCCGGTCCGACAACTGCAGTATCTCCGGCAATTCCGATGAAATCATCAAAATCGCCTTGCCCTGCTTGGCCAGTTCGTTGATCAGCTTATATACCTCCGCCTTAGCGCCCACATCAATGCCCCGGGTCGGTTCATCGAGTATCAAAACCTCCGATTCCGTTAAAAGCCACTTGGCGATAACCACTTTTTGCTGATTACCGCCGGAAAGTTCCCGCACAGGCTGGTTCGCATCCCGCATGCGTACATTCAGATAAGCCACATACCGCTTGACCAGAGCGTCCTCTTTGGGGAGCTGTACGAAGCCGAGCCTTGACACAATACGGTCCAAAACGGCAAAGGTCATGTTGTACTTGATGCTGAAGGGGGTTACCAAACCGGTCCGCGCCCGGTCCTCCGAAACCATGGACACCCCCTTTTTCATGGCAATGCGCGGATTCTTAATGGTTACCTTTTCGCCCTTGATGTAGATCTCCCCGGAAACCGCCGGCTGGGTGCCGAAAATGGCGGAGGCGACCTCGCTGCGGCCGGCGCCAACAAGACCGGCCATTCCCACAATTTCTCCCCGGCGGACATTGAGGCTGACGTCCTTATACTGACCGGGATAGTTAAGCCCCCTGGTTTCCAGCAGCACTTCGCCGATGGGAACCGTCTCTTTAACGATCAGTTCGTTAAAGGTTCTGTTTATCATCATGTGAACAAGCTTGTCCTGATCCGCCTCTTTTTTAAGGCACTCGCCCACAAGCCTGCCGTCCCGCAACACCGTGATACGGTCGGCTATCTGTAAAATCTCGTCCAGGCGGTGCCCGATAAAGATAATGGCCTTGCCCTGTTCTTTAAGCCGCTTAATCATTTCAAAAAGGGTGGCCACTTCGCCGTGGGAAAGGGCGGCGGTAGGCTCATCCATAATGATCACCTGGGCGTTCTGGGACAGGGCGCAGGCAATTTCGATCATCTGCTGATCCGCTATGGTCATTCCCCGGACCGGGTCCCGGCTCCGCATACGGACCCCGAGGCTTTCCAACAGGGCGTCGGATTGTTTGTAGAGATCCCGCCAGCGGATAAAGGGGCCGCCCTTTCCCCGGGTATGCCCCAGGTAGAGATTCTCCGTAACGTTGAGATCCTGAAAGGTAAGAGGCTCCTGATGAATCAGGGCGATCCCCCCTTCGCGGGCAGAGTGGGGGTCTTTGAACCGTACCGGACTGCCGTTAACAAGCAGCTGGCCCCCGGTGGGGGAATAGACGCCGCCGATAATTTTAACCAGCGTGGATTTACCCGCTCCGTTTTCTCCAATCAGCGCATGGATCTCCCCGGGACAGATATCAAAATCAACATCCCGCAAAACATACACGCCGCTGAAGGTCTTGCTTATTTTTCTGGCATTAACAACAGGGGACTGCCCCGGCATACAAACTCCTCGTTTTTTACAAAAGACAACCAGAGCCTTTTTCAGAATCTGACGTTCTGAAAAGCCCCAATCAGCTACTTAAGGTAAAATACCTCGCGCAAAAACTTCACCCCGGTACTAACCGAACCGTTTTCCAGCGGCGCGTCTATCATCTTTGAAGTAATGGCATTCCACCGTATGCAGTCGGGGTTTTTTTCCATCGCCGCAAATGCCTTCTCAGGATCCGCATCACATTCAAATTCGTAGATAAACTGATTCCCGTTCTGGAAAATAGAATAGTTCTTAAAACCCGCTTCCGAATGGGCCTTCATAATTTCCGGCCAGGGATTAAGGTGCATCTTAACATATTCCTCTATACATTCCCTCTTGATATTCCAGACCCAGGCGTACTTTTTGGACACAGCTTCCTCCCCAACAGGTTCCTTCCAGCATTATAACATCAAAAACAAATAACTCAAGCAAAATATTGGTATGTTTTTTAGACAGATTTCGATAAAATTTTATCTATTTTGAGAGCCTGGAACGGCGTCAGGAAAAACATTGACAAGTTCCCTATCTGTGGTACTGTTAAAAAGACACTTTTTTAAGAGGAGGAACTATGAACAGAGAAGCCTACTACGGTCATCAAAGCCAAATATTCGGCGTGGAAGAACACCGGCTTGCCGGAGGCAGGGGCGACGGAATGCGTTTACTGGAAGTAAAAAACGGGCAGGGCCTGGAATTTACCGTTTCGGCGGACCGTTGCGCGGATATATCCCGCATCTCTTACCGGGGCGTCAATCTGAGCTACTTTGCCCCCTGCGGCTATGTATCGCCCCAATACTACAATACGGAACCTGGGGGCATGGGATTTTTGAAATCCTTTACCGCCGGCTTTATCACCACCTGCGGCTTGACATCGGCGGGTTTTCCCTGTGAAGACGGCGGGGAAACGGTTCCCCTCCATGGAGACATTTCCCATACGCCGGCGGAACAGATCTACCATGTCATAGAAGATGATAAAATAAAAATCCGGGCCCTTATACTGAATGCATGGATGTTCCACCAAAAGCTTGAACTGCGCCGGGAAATCGGGGTCTCCCTTTCCGAAAATTACATTGAAATAAGCGACGAGGTTAAAAATAAGGGAAGCGAAACCTACCCCTTAATGATCCTCTATCACATCAATTTCGGCTATCCCCTTTTAAGCGAAAAGGCGGTAATGCACATCGCCTCCAGGGAACGGCATCCCTTCAACGAAATCGCCGCCGAACATCTGCACGAGTACGATAAGCTCAAGCCCCCTTCGGATGATTTTATCGAGCAGTGCTACTACCATTTCTTTGAAAAAGAGGGTTTCGCATCGCTTTACAATCCTGATTTAAAGATACAGGCCTCCGTTTCCTTTGACATAAGGGAACTGCCCTATATGGTACAGTGGAAACTGCTAAAGACCAGGGACTATGTTATCGGCTTTGAACCCGGCAACTGCCACGCCCTGGGCAGAAACAAAATGCGGGAAGAGGGAAAACTACAGTTTATCGCCCCGGGAGAAACAAAAACCTTCCATGTCCGCATACGGCTGGAGGACAAGTAAGCGCCGGGGCCCGCCGTTTTTCAGGCAGCCCCGCAGCCGGACTATCCCGCTCCGCGGGATAGTCCGGCCTATTTCCCGCCGATGTCGATGTTTTTACCCGTAATGCCGACAAAGGCCCCCTCTTTTGCCTCGGGGGCTTCGGGGTGGGCAAAGAGCCACTTATTGCGGGCCCGGAGCAGCTTGTCCTCGGCGTTGGCGGGGGTAATCCCGGGCAGATCCGTGTTGGTGGTCCTGGGCAGCACGATGATCGTGCGAAAGCTGCCGCCGCTCCCGGCGGGGGCATAGTGCAGGGAAGTTTCATAATAGAGAATGCCGGTTCCCTTTGGCAGAAGAAAGGCTTTTACCCTGGAGGAATCGATTTTACCGGCCTTGTTAAAATCCTGCAGCCGGGCGAGGAGCATCACCACATCGTCGGCGGCAACACAAACCTCGCTGCCCCGGTGGTATTCCAGGCAGTTCAGCCTGGTATTGAAACCGTTGCAGTAGCCAATCTGTATGGGCAGTCCGCCGAACTGGCGATCCTGCAGCTCCGCAAAGATGGGCAGAGCCTCCAGCTTGGGATCGCTGGGAACATAGATAACCCCATCGCCGGGCTTTTCCGTGGTATCCTCCAGGGTCTTCAACAGGGCGGTAAAATCATAGCCCTCCAACACATAACCGAAATCCTTAAATTGTTTGTCAAATACGGATCTTAATTTCATGATCCCTCCTGGTAAATTATTGGAATTAATCTTTTGCCATCATATATCGCATCACTTCAGCCTGACTTGTGGATTGGGGGTTTAATTCCCGGACAATGGAACCGTTTCTCATCACCAGGATACGGTGAGCAACCCCAAGTATCTCCTCCAGTTCCGAAGATATTAGCAGTATGCTCATCCCTTTGCGGGAAAGCTGGCGTAATTTTATGTAAATTTCCTGTTTGGCCCCCACATCAATGCCCCGGGTCGGTTCGTCTAATATGAGTATCTCCTCGCTCCGGGATACCCACCGGGCAAGGATCGTTTTCTGCTGGTTGCCCCCGCTCAGGGAACCGATCAGGGCCGACAGGCTTGCCGCTTTAATATTAAAATCATTCCGGCACCGTTCCGCAATTCCCTCCTCTTTTTTCCGGTTAATGAACAGGTTGAATTGATCCAGCGCCGCAATGGAAATGTTTTTTGTTACGTCAAAATTGGCGAAAATGCCTTCTTCCTTCCTGGAAATCGGCATATAGGCGATGGAAAGGCCGATAGCGTCGATGGGTTTTGCGATATCCCTCTTCTTTCCGTTGATCTCTACCGTACCCTGCACTTTGCCATAGACCCCAAAGAGGGAACGGGCGACTTCGCTTTTTCCGCAGCCGATAAGTCCGGTGATGGCGAGGATCTCTCCTTTCCTGAGGATAAAACTGACATTCTTTACCGCGCTGCCGCAGGAAAGATTATCCACTTTCAATACTTCGCCGGTATTCCCGTAATCAAAAGCGCCGGTGTTGATGCTAAAGTCAATATCCTTCCCCAGCATTTCAAGGGTTATCCGGGAGAGATCATAATCCGTCATCGGTCTTTCGGATATTTTTCTGCCGTCCCGCAGAATGGTGATCCGGTCAGACAACTGTTCCAGTTCTTCCATCTTGTGGGTAATAAAAAGGATGGAAAGTCCCTTTGCCCTTAGGTTTCTGACGATATCATGGAGTATCTTTTGTTCTTCATAGGAAAGGCTGGAAGAAGGCTCGTCAAGGATCAGAATGTTTGGTCCCTGATAGACGCACTTGGCGATTTCCACCAACTGCTGGCTGGCAAGGCTGAGTTCGTCAACATGGGTGCGGGCGTCAAGCGGTATGCCGATAGAATCCAGAAATCCCTGGCAGATCCTGATTCCGGCCCTTTGATCGATGATGCCCAATTTGGATCTGACAAACCGTCCCATCATCACATTTTCATATATCGTCATCTTGGGAAAGAGATTCAATTCCTGATAAACCATGGCGATTCCATTGGCAATCGCCTCTTCAGGATTCCGGAAACGCGCTTCTTTCCCATTGATAAAAACATGCCCGCCATCGCAGGGGTATACCCCAAGCATAATCTTCATCAGGGTCGATTTACCGGCGCCGTTTACGCCGACGAACGAATGAATTTCTCCGGGGTATATAGTAATGGAGACATCATCCAAAGCAAGGGTGCCGCCAAAAGCTTTGGTAATATTTTTCAATTCAATGATAGGCTTCTTTTCCATAGATCAGATCCCGGCCCTTTCCTCGCACAATGAAAAAAACTGATTTTGCCGGAGGAAAATTCTCCGGCAAAACGGTACGGTAGATTTGTCCGGAAATCTTAAATTTCCGGACAAATCCAATACCCCGGTTACAGAGCCGTCTGCGGGAACTGGCTGACATACCGGTCATGTTTCATCGGCGGCCAGGTGTCAACCGCTTTAAGATCCGCTGCGCCCCAACGGGCGGGGTCCCCTACATTGTCTTTGGTAACCACAAAGGGTTCAAAGACGATCTCCCTGGGGATTGTTTTACCGCGCAGATAATCAATGATGACCCGGACCGCGATGTCCGAATGCAGGGCGGCATTATGTTCCACCGCGACATCCAGATATCCGTCTCTGATCGCCTTAATCCCGTTTTCATCGGCGTCGATAGAAGCGATGGTAATATGCCGGGGATCGCCCACGGGATAGAGTTTGCCGATCTCCCTAAGCGCCTGAAGGACGCCGACCAGCATACAGTCCGACATAACAAAGATCGCATTTGCATCAGGATAACGGGTAAATCCGTCTTTGGTCGCCGTATAGGCCCCTTCATTAGTCCACTTGGCCTCCACCTTATAATCCAGCATCTGTATCACATCCGGGTTCTTTGCGGCCACATCTTCAAACCCTTTCTGCCGTTCCCGGCCCAGCACGATCTCCAACTGGCCCATGATGGAAATGACCTTGGCCACCTTTCCTTCTCTGCGGAATTTATCGGCGATATACTGGGCGCCAAGACCGCCAAGCTGCAACTGGTCGGACTGGATGTGGGTGAGGGTTTCGCAGCCCGGATCGGGCCGGACATCGAGAGAAAGAACGGGAATGCCCGCCTGGTTCAACTGCCGGATTGCCGGCACGATTGCCCCGGAATCGGCGGGTTTAACTACCACGATATCCGGCATGGTTACCAGGAGGTCCTGGGCCTGCTGCGCCTGGGTCTCCGGTTTTAGATCCGCGGAGAGAATCGTAATTTTGCCGCCGGCGCGCTGTATCAGATTTTTCAGGAACCCGGTCCCGGCAACCTGCCATGCCGAAGAGGCCTCGTTTGAAAGGTAAACGACATTGGCTTGTTTACCATTAATGACAAGCGGCTTAGCGGGATCATCGGCTTTTCCCCCGCCGCCCTGCGACCCGCCGGCCGCAAAAAGAGGCAACCCTATCACGACCGCGCAGATCAAAAGTAACAACGTCTTTTTCATCCTTACCCTCCATAAATCCCCTATATTTCGAGGCCCGTAAAAACCGGACCTGAGACACAAAGTTACTCCTGTTTCCGGGATCGTTTTGCCGCGTCAATCGCAATAACAACGAAAATGATAAGGCCCTTCGCGATTTCCTGCATAAAGGGGGTTACGCCGGTTATGTTAAGTCCGTTGTTGATCATGGCGATTAGGATGGCTCCCAGTATGGTACCGCCGACTCCGCCTTCGCCGCCGAAAAGGGATGTCCCGCCAATCACGCAGGCGGCTATGCTGTCCAGTTCCAGACCGGCCCCGATGGTAGGCGCCGCGCTTTGCAGCCGGGATATGACCAGCACCGCCCCCAGGGACGCGAAAAAACCGCTGACAACATAGGTAAGCATGATGATCCGGTCCGCCTTGAGCCCCGCGAGCCACGCCGCCCGGCGGTTTCCTCCGGTGGCGTACACTTCCCGGCCAAAGGTTGTTTTTATCAGAATGACTAAACCCAGAAGGAAGCTCAGCGCAAGCATGATGATCGGCACCGGGATAAGCCCGAAGAGCCTCCCGTGGCCGAAGACCGTTACTGCCTCCGGCAAATTGATCGTCTTGCCGTTGCTCATGGTCCGGGCAATACCCCGGGTAATATTCATCATCGCCATGGTAGTTACAAAGGGGACCATCTTCAATTTGGTGATGGAAAAGCCGTTGATAAAACCGATAAGGGAACCGAGGATCAGCATAAAGAGACAGGCCAAAAGCCAGTTCATCCCCTGATCTATCATCATAGCCCCGCTGATTCCGGTAAGGACCGTTATGCCCGATACGGAAAGATCGATGCCCGCTCCGAGAATGACAAAGGTCATGCCGATCGAGACAATTCCGGTCAGGGAAGCGGCAACGAGAATATTCATCAAATTGAGGGGAGACGCGTACTTTCCGCCCGAAGCGATTGAAAAAATAATGACAAAAACAATAATGATAACGAAGAGCGTTCCCTTTTCCACCCAGGCCCGTCTGCTTAATCCGGCGCCAATTACCTTCGGCCTATCTCTGCCGCCCATGTACCTGCCTCCGTAGAAAATCATTGTAATGCCGAATTTTTAACAACACAAGAAAAATTTCGGTATGTTTTTCATACCATGAAAAAGCCGAAATTGCGCGCATGGGTTAAATTTTGGTTCTTTGTCAGGATTTTCAGGGTATAAACAGCGCCTTTATAGCGTTTCCCGCCTCAATGTCCGCAAATACCCGCTGCCAATCATCAATTTTTGCACGATGCGAAATCAGCGTCCCCATATCGCCGGGAAAGGACGCCAGCATGGCAATGGCCTTTTCCCAGGAAGAAACGCTGGAACTGAAACAAAAACTTAAATCAAGTACTTTCTTTACCATGTCTCCCCAGGCGACGGAAACCCGCTCCGCTCCCGGAAGCCCCAGTACGGTAATTCTGCCGCACTTCCGCGCCGAGGCTATGGCGGTATTTATCCCCGGAGCCGTACCGCTCGCCTCAACTACCAGATCGGCCCCGGCGCCGCCGGTATCCTCCATGATCCGTTCCGGGGCATTGGTCTGCAAGACATTGATAATCTCATCCGCCCCCAGGGCTTTTGCCGCGGGGAAGCGCACCGCCTCGTCCGCACCGGTCCCCAGGACGTACACCTTCCGGGCCCCCGCAGTCCTGAGGGCCGCAACAGAAAGCAACGCAATGGGTCCGGCTCCCACAATGACCGCCGTATCGCCGACACCGGCCCTGCCCCGCTCTATTACTCCGTTTACCACAATCGCCGCGGGTTCGGTCAGGGCCGCAATTTCGTCATTCAGGCTGCCGGGAATATGGTGGAGAAATAATTCGGGCATCACAAGATAGCCGGTAAAGGCCCCGTCCATGCCCCAGCCGGGGGAACGCTTTTCCGGGCAGAGCTGAATCTGTCCGGTCCGGCAGAGATAGCACTTGCCGCAGAAATGCGTGTGGGGTTCGGCGACAACCCGGTCTCCGGGCTTAAAGCCCTTTACCCCCCGGCCCGTTTCGGCCACCACCCCGGAAAATTCATGGCCCATTACCACCGGCGGCCAGCAGGGAAATTCATCGTGGTAAATATGCAGATCCGTGCCGCAGACACCGGCGGCGCTGATCCTGATTAAAACGTCGTCATCATTTTTAATCTTCGGAACAGGAATATCCCGGACCTCAATATTGCCATCGCCCTTGGCGGTTTTTACAAGCGCCTTCATACAACCTCGTCTTTCCGCCTTAAAAGCCAGGGGGACCATTCACAGGCGCCATGGGGCGCGGGGATACTACCGCAGAAGAGGCTGCCGGCAAAACAAAACTCCCCGCGTCAAACGCGGACCGGAACCCCGGCGGGGTATGACCGCGCCAAGACGCTTGCCGGGTTTTACGCCCAGGAGTTTGTTGCGCTTTGGGCGTAGAACCCTAAAAAATCGCAGATCAGGCGATTTTTACCCTGCAAATTCCTGCGGACTTTTAGATCCGAAGCAGCCCCGATAACCGGGGGTTTTGCGCCCCTGGCGGCGCAAAAATCCACAAGCGCAACAGGCCGCCGGGCCGCGGAAAACAGAAAGCAGACGCCGTCAACGGAACTGCCGGCGTCTGCCGGCATGAAACCTTTAGTACAAAATCACCAGGGATCTTTTCCCGACCGGAGCTGCCGCCAGTTGTCCTTCGTTCCGATCTCGGAGCCGGTAAAGTAGATCTTGTTCGCGGGAATGCCGGCGTCCTGTCCCTTGATCAGCTTATAGAGCATCTCAACCCCGTCTTCGCCCATTTTGATGTAGTTCTGGCCGATCAGAACATCCACCATATCTTCCCCAAGGTACTGCAACATGGGATAGGCGGTATCAATGGATACGATATGCCCGCCCCGGCGCATAAAATTCCTGACTTCGGGGAGCGCCGCAGGGTCCGCAAAGTAGGGCCAGCCGCCGTCAAAGAACCAGCCCGCCAGATCCGGGTTGGCGGTGGTAAACTGGGTAACCACTTCCACCGATTTCTGAACGTCGTCCTCTCCGGTCTGTACCGGCAAAACCTGGATGGGGGATTTCTTTTCCGCCAGCCGGTCCCTGAAGCCCTTGATCCGTTCTTCAAGATTTGGCGCCCCCAGTACGCCGGTCAGGATGGCAACCTTGCCTCCCTGGGGCAGGTACTGGATCATATAATCGGCGGCCTGCTGGCCGAAGGCATAATTATCGGTCCCCGCATAGAAGGCCCTCTTGGAATTGGGGGAATCGGAATCAAAGCAGGCTACCTTGATGCCCGCGTCCACCGCCCTGTCGATAACGTCTTTAAGGGCATCGGCGTTGTTACAGCTGATAAGAATCCCGTCAACCCTTCTTTCGATCAGGCTTTCGATAACATTGACCTGTTCCGCCGCATCGGACCGGGCGGGACCGACCCATTCGACTTTAATGCCCAGCTGTTTACCCTTATTTGTCGCCCCGGTTTTAGCGTCAAGGAAGATCATGTTGTCCAGCGCCTTGGGAACCACCGCGATGACAATATCCTTGTCGGCCTTGGGCCCCCCGGCTTGACCGCCGGCGGACCAGGCAAACATCGTAACCGTCAGCATCAGAATTATGCTGCCGGCTAATACCTTCTCAAGCTTCTTCATGCTTTCCTCCATCCTCTCAAAATTATCCATGCCGCTGCATGGTTATTTCAGGATATTTTTGAATACCCTGGAATATAACCTGAAAAAAGAAACCGGACTTGTTCGGTAACCCGTTGTTTATTGCGGATTTCCGTCCGGCACAAGTCCTTTTAACCGGCTGCCGGCGAACCTTTGATTCGACAGAAACTGAAGTTTCTGAACAACTCTATTTTTTCTTTATCTGGCGCAGTTTATCGAAGGCCACCGCAATGATGATCACCGCTCCCAGGACCGCCTGCTGCCAATAGGCGGATACCCCGGTCAGGACCAGACCGTTGCGGAGCACCTGCATGATGGCGGCGCCCAGAATGGGACCGGCGATATTACCCACGCCCCCGGCAAGGCTTGCGCCCCCGATAATGGTCGCCGATATGGCGTCCATTTCATAACCGTTCCCCGCGGTTGACTGGGCAACCCCCAGCCGTCCCGCGGTCATAAGCCCGGCAAGCCCCGCCAAAAGTCCGCTGAGGGTATACACCAGGATCTTGATCCGCTCTATCCTGACCCCGGAAAGCCGGGCGGCCTCTTCGTTGCCTCCGATGGCATAGATACGGCGGCCCGTTATGGACTTGTGCATAAATACGCCGAATATCACGGTAAGCAAAATCAGAATGATCACCGGCGCCGGCACAAATCCCACATAGCCCTGTCCTATAAACTTAAACGAATCGGGGAGCATGCTTATGGGGAATCCGCCGGTAACGCCGAAGGACAGCCCCCGGGCGATGCTCATCATGCCCAGGGTCGCTATGA
This sequence comes from Treponema sp., assembly GCA_031275035.1. Next base: position 16,809 of record JAISPH010000046.1, on the reverse strand, counting down.
AGGGAGGCAGCTTCAGCCTGGTGATAAAAAGACCGTTGGCGGCCCCCATACCGGCCCCCACCAGAAGCCCCGAGAGGAGCCCTCCGGCGGTTCCCAGATTAAGCTTTGTCATAACCATGCAGCCGATGACGCTGGCAAAGGCAAAGATCGACCCCACCGAAAGATCGATTCCTCCGGTCATAATAACGATGCTCTCTCCAATCGCCATGATGGCGATAAAGGAGAACTGCCGGACAACCGAAACTAAGTTATCGGATGATAAAAACACCCTTCCCACCGCAATGGTCAAAATAAGACACATGGCAAGGAGAATAATTACGATGCCGAAGGAAGTGGAATTCTTAGCCCTGGCGATGATGGTATGCATTGATCCTGATTTACCCATATTGTCTCCTGTAATTTAACCGGCCTTTTTTTCATCTTCCCTGAGAATTATGGACATGATCGCCTTTTGGGTAGCCTCCTCCCGCTTCAACTCCCCTTTGATAATCCCCTCATGCATTACGATGATCCGGTCGCTCATGCCCAGTATTTCGGGCAGTTCCGAGGATATAAGGATAATGCCCACCCCTTCCCGGACAAGCATCGTTATAAGTCCATATATTTCTTTTTTGGCCCCCACGTCTATACCCCTGGTAACTTCATCCAGAATAAGCACCTTGGGATGGGCGGCAAGCCACTTGGCGATGACCACCTTCTGCTGATTCCCCCCGGAAAGATTTTCGGTTTTCTGCTCAATCCCCGGCGTCTTGATGGCCAGCTTATCCACATAGTAAGCGGCCACCTCCTGCTCCTTGTCTTTCCTGATAAGTCCGCCGCCGCTGACGCTTTCCAGGCTTGCCAGGGTTGCGTTTTCCCTGACGGCCATTCCCAGAACCAGCCCCTGCAGTTTCCTGTCTTCGGGAACAAAGCCAAGGCCCTTCTTAATGGACTCGCCGGGGACGCCGCCCGCCAGTTCCGCCCCGTCAAGCCGGACCTTTCCCGAATCCATGCGGCGGACTCCGAATATGGCGGACATCAATTCGCTTCTCCCCGCGCCGACCAAACCGGCAAAGCCGAGAATTTCTCCCTTGCGAAGATTGAAGCTGACATCCCGTACCATATCCCCGGAACAGATATGTTCCGCCTCCAAAATAATTCCGCCCATGTCCACCGTCTCTTTGGGGAAGAGATCCGTCAGGGATCTTCCGACCATCATGTGGATCAGCGCATCCTCGCTGCATTCGGCGGTTCTGACCGTATCGATAACTTCACCGTCCCGCAGAACGGTAATGCGGTCGCTTATCTCAAATATTTCGCTTAAACGGTGGGAGATAAACACGACAGAGGTCCCCTGATCCCGGAGTTTGCGGATAATGCCCATAAGGATAACCACCTCGTGTTCGGTCAGGGAGGACGTCGGCTCGTCCATGATGATAACCTTGGCGTTTACCGAGAGGGCCTTGGCAACTTCCACCATCTGCCGCTGGGCAATGGAAAGATCCTGTACCTGGGTTTCAACATTTACCTGAAGCCCGACTTCCCGCACATACTTTTCCGCTTCCGCGATTGTTTTTGCCTTGTCAAGAAAGGGGACTTTCCTTTTTTCACGGCCGACAAAAATATTCTCCGCAACGCTCAGGTTGGGCATGAGGTTTAATTCCTGATAGATGATGCTGATGCCAAGCTGGGTCGCCTTTTCGGGACGATCAATCTCAACGGCATGTCCGTTTACCAGAATCTCTCCGCCGTCCCTCTGGTATACGCCGCTGAGAATTTTCATCAGCGTGGATTTACCCGCCCCGTTTTCGCCTATCAGGGCGTGCACCTCTCCCGCTTCTATGGATAAATTCACGTTTTGTAATGCGTGTACTCCGGGAAAAGACTTATCAATATTCCGCATGACCAGAACTTCACTTCCCATATTCATTCCTTTACAATTCAGCGGACGCCCTGTTTTACGCTGGACCAAATATTAAAGGTTACTGCCCCGAAGAGGACCAGGCCCGTTACCACCCGCTGAATATCGCTGCCCACCCCCATCAGGTTGAGGCCGTTCACCAGGATGCCCATTATCAGCACCCCCAGTACCGTCCCCGGCACGGTGCCGCGTCCGCCCATAAGGCTGGTCCCGCCCAGCACCGCTCCGGCAATGGGCTGCATCATCAGCGTATCGCCGGCGGTTACCTGGGCGCTGCCGATGCGGCCGTCCATGAGGATGCCCGCCAGGGCGCAGAGCACCGAACAGATTACAAAGGCGGCGGTTTTGTTAAAGACCACGTTGATCCCCGAAAGACGGGAAGATTCCATATTGCCGCCGATGGCGTAGAGGTTTCTTCCGAATATAGTAAAACGGAGCAGGAAAAAACCGATTAAAACAACTATTAAAAAGAGGATAATGATAACCGGAAAAAATCCAAAGATATACCCGCTTCCCCAATAGGTCAGGCTCTGGGGAAGCCCGCCGATGGGCCTTGCCTTGGTAAGCATGAGCATAAGGCCGCTGCATACATACTGCATGGAAAGGGTCGCCATAAAGCCGGGAATCCGCAGTTTGGCGCAGGCAATGCCGGACCCGAAACCGATTATGGCGCCGATGATCAGGGAAATGATCATCGCCAGGGGAACCGGAAGCGGATCCCAGCCAAAGTAGGTTCCCTTTGAAAGGCCCCCCACGATCATGCCGGAAAAGGCCATCACCGTTCCAATGGAAAGATCTATTTCACCCAATAAAATAACGGCGGTTACCCCGATTGCCATAACCCCGATAATGGACACCTGCCGGAGTATGTTCAAAAAATTATTCAAGCTTAAAAAATTAGGCGCAAAAACAGAATAGCTGAGAATAAGAAACAGTATGATAAAAACCGGCGCCATGGACGAAAGATCAAATCTGTCCTTCAAAGATAATTTGCTCATTTCCCTTCCCCGTGCTTAAAACATTTGAAACCTAACGCCGCTCCGCTTTATTCGCAGCGGGGTCTAATACCCCGCCCTTTAGGGCGGGGAGGTTCATTTGTGCCCGAACATCATGTGCATCAATTTTTCGCCGTTCATCCCGCCGCGGCTGAGTTCGCCCTCCATTTTGCCTTCCCTCATTACATAGATCCGGTCTCCCATGCCGATAGCCTCAGGAATTTCCGAAGATACCATCAGCACGGCGGCGCCGTTATCCGCCATCTGCCGGATAAGCTTATATATTTCCATTTTTGCGCCGATGTCGATGCCCCGGGTCGGTTCGTCCAGCAGAAACAGATCCGGCCTGGAGGCCAGCCATTTTGCCAGTACCACCTTCTGCTGATTTCCCCCGGAAAGGGACGATACGGGGACATTGACGGAGGGCGCCTTAATCGCCAGGGTGTCTACAAATTTGCCCGCCTTGGCGTCGATTTTCTTTTTGTTAACCAGGCCGAATTTTGCGCAGTCCCGGATGGTGGAAAGCGATATGTTGTGCTTCACGTTCATCAGGGTAACAAGCCCTTCTCCCTTGCGATCTTCGGTAACCATGGCGATCCGTCCGTCTATGGATTTTTTAATTGACGTGGCGGTCAGGGTTTCCCCCTTATAAACAATTTCGCCCCCGGTAAAGGGATCGGCCCCGAAGATACAGCGCAGCACCTCGGTGCGCCGGGAACCTTTAAGGCCGGTAAGCACCACTACCTCCCCCCTGGCCACGCTAAGGCTGATACCGGAAAAAAGGATATTCCGGCTTAATCCCTTAAGCTCAAGCACGACATCGCCGCCGCCGCCGCCTTTGGGGGGGAACATATTGCTGATATTATCCCGGCCGCCGCCGATCATTTTTCCCACAAGGCTCCGTTCCGCCTCCTTGGACCGGTCCGTTACTTGGACGGTATCCACCACCTGTCCGTCCCTGAGGACGGTGATGCGATCCGAAACCGCCAGAATTTCATTCAGCTTATGGGTGATGAATACGATGCTCTTTCCCTCTGTCCTGAACCGTTCGATCAGCCTGAGGAGGCGCCGGATCTCCATCTCCGACAGCGCCGACGTAGGCTCGTCCAGCAGGATGATGGGGGCGTTTAAGGAAACAATACGGGCAATCTCCACCATCTGCATATCGGCCACCGTCAGCCTGCCGAGGTTCAGGTTCGGATCGACGTTGAGGCCTATGGAGTTAAGCAGTTCCTTTGACTGTTCATAGAGACGCTTCCAGTCCACGGTTCCCAAGGCTGTCTTGGGCAGGCGGCCCAGAAAAATATTTTCCCCCACGGTGATATTGGGAAGCACCGTCAGTTCCTGATGGACCATGCCTATGCCCTTCATCCGGGCGTCGCCGGGGCCTTCAAGCTGTACCGGTTTGCCCTTGAGGAGGAGGCTTCCCTCATAGGAACCTATTACGCCGTCCAAAATTTTGAGCAGAGTGCTCTTTCCGGCGCCGTTGGCGCCAAGCAGAGCGTGAACCTCCCCTTCTTTAAGGGGAAAATTTACCTTTTGTAGCACCGCCGCCGAACCGTAATATTTGGTAATGTCCCTGGCTTCCAATATGTATTGTCCACCTGTTTCCATCAGTTATTCCCCATAAATGCGCCGGAACAGCGTTTTCGTCCCGGCGGAAAACGACAACCGGCTGCCCGGTATTCCCCGCATTGCCGTAAAAGCCCCGTTTCAGCGGCGGCCCCTCATCCATAATAAGGCTGTCTTTCCTTTTTCGCAAGACAAAAAGACAGCCTTATTTTAAGAAATCCGCGTTTTTTGGGAGACTTGCGCCGGACTTTCGTCCGGGAAAACCAGCCGGGTTCCCGAACAAGTCCAATTACCAGGCGCTTCCGTTATCAATCATTTTCTGGGCCACGTCGGGGCCGCAGGGATCTGAAGGATAGAAGTTCGTATACTGGATCTGCTTGCCGTCCAGATAATCGCACATTACCTCCACCCCCATGGTAACCATCTTGGGATACTGGATAACCGTACCTGAAATGCCGCCCTTGACAACAAGCTCAACGGTGGAACGCTGTCCGTCAATGCCGGTGATGGCGACCTTGCCCACCTTGTTCATATTGACCAGGGCCTGATAGACGCCCTCCGCCATCATGTCGTTATGACAAACAAAGCCGTGAAGGTTGGGATTGGCGGTCAACTGATCCTCCGCCACCGAAAGGGCCTTGGTGGTTTCAAAATTGCCGTCCAGGGAGATGTACTTGATCCGGGGATCTTTATCGAAGACGCTGTGGATGCCCTCTTCCCGCAAAATGGCGGCGGAAGAACCCTGGGTGCCGAGGAGTTCAACCACATTAAAGATCCGCTGTCCGGGGAACATCTTTTCCATGGCGGCTATCAAAAGATTCGCGGTCTGTACGCCCATGGGCCGGTGATCCGCGCCGACAAAGCCGATTACCTCAACCCCGGTATTGGGGGCGACTTCCCTGTCCACGGTGATGATGGGAACCTTCTGCTGGTTGGCGTACCTGATTGCGGGAATGGCCCCTTCAACGGTAATGGGGATAAGCACGATCCCGTTGTACTTCTGGGTGATCATATCCTCAATATCCTGATTCTGCTTTTGCTGGTTGTTCTGACCGTCAAAAACAGTTACCGTGGCCCGTTCCGTGGGATAGGCGCTCCTAATAGCCGCCTCCATGGTTGCAAAGAAGGTATATTCCGCGGAAGGAATACTGACCCCTATTTTGTATTTGCTTGCCGTCCCCTGTTTTCCTCCGGCGGCAAAAACCACGCCGGCGGTTAAGGCCAAAATCAAAACCAGTAAAGCCCCTCTTTTCAGAATCATAATGTTCCTCCTAAAAAAATTCATCCGCATCCAGATGCGGTTATGGCCGTATAATGACCTTACAGGCGCCTTCCCTTCGCTGCTCCATAATAGTAAAGGCATCCATAAACGCTTCTTTGCTCTTTACCGGAAGATCGTGGGTAATGATATTTTTAACGTCGATCTTTCCCCGTTCCATGCACTGAATAGTAAAATCCCATACCCCGGGACTGCCGAGGCTGCCGATAATTTCTATGTCGTTGGTAATGATGTAGTCCCAGTTGCAGGGAGCCGCCTTGGAGCCGAAAAACCCGCAGCAGGATATCCTGCCCGCGCCGTTTACGATGCCCTCACAGTCGGTAAATGAAGTCGCCACCCCGGCGGCTTCTATGACTGCATCAATACCCTCGCCGCCGGTAAGTTCCCTGACCCGGTCTTTCAGGTTCTCTTTCTTTACATTGATGACGCCGTCGGTATAGGCCCTGGCCCGGGCCAGCCGCTCGTCCCTGGTGCCGGAAATAATGGTACGTTTTGCGGCATAGACATTCCTGGAAATTTGAGCCGCCAGCAGTCCTATGGGTCCGGGGCCGATAACCAGGACATTGTCCATGGGGGATATCCGGGCCCGTTTGACCGCCTCCATGGCTATGCAGGCGGGCTCAATAACAGCCCCCTCTTCAAATGAAATGCTGGTAAATTTATGGAGCGCCGATACGGGAAAGGTAATGTACTCCGCATAGCCGCCGCTGCGGTTCATTACTCCGGTCTCGGTGCGGTTAACGCAGAGGTTCTGTTTGCCCGAAACACACTGCCTGCAAAAACCGCAACTTACCGTACATTCACCGCTGACATGATCCCCCGGGGCAAAATCTTTGACCCCTTCACCGGTTTCTATAATCTCCCCGGACCATTCGTGCCCGGGAATAAGAGGAAGTTTTGCCATGCCGTTCTTAAAGTAAAAAAGTTCCGCGCTCAGTATCTCCGCATCGGTCCCGCAGATGCCCGCCGCCTTGATCTTTATCAAAACTTCTCCGGGACCGGGTTTTTTAACCTCCACATCCTCGTAGCGTATGTCCATTGGTCCGTAGACCACTATCGCCTTCATATTCATCTCTTTCTCCCCAAAAAACTGCATTCCTCATAAAAAAGTGAACGTTAACCTAACTGTACCACGGGTTTCCCGGGAACGCAAGTTTTTTATTAAAAATTTGCGCCCGCAAACAGCCGCCGTATGCTAGGCCCGTTCCACGGCATAGGCCCGCACGGGGGAACCGTCAAGCTTATCCAGCTTGAGGGGCACCGCATGGAGCTCGATGTATTTGGTTTTAAGCCGGGCCGTATGTATCAGGCCTTCAATAATCAAAATATCCTTTTCCAGAAGCCGTTTGTGAATTTCCAGGTGCTGCCGGGGATTGACCGAGGGGGACTCAAGGCCGATAAGGCGTATATGATGTTCCGCAAGCCAGTCTACGGCACCCTCGTCCAGGCCGGGGAAACCCTCGTAGTAGGCGGGTTTACCGGCAAACTTTGCCCAGCCCGTCCTGACAAGGACCGCATCGCAGCCGGCTATGTCCTTTTCATAGGCACTGCAGTCTTCCCTGGAGAGAATACTGTCCCTGCCCGCCGCGGGATGATCTATAACCAGGGTCTTCCATCCGATATAGAGACCCGGATCCAGATCGGTCAGGGTCTTCCCCTTTTTTATACGGTGAACCGGAGCGTCAATATGGGTGCCCGTATGGGTACAGAATGTTACGGTACTGACAAAATAGCCGTTGTCGTACCGGTGGGCGGCGGTAAACCGGGGGCCCGGATCGCCGGGGAATACGAGCATGCCGTCTTTGAGGACCTGGGTCAGATCGATGATGGTATTCATGATTTACCTCTCAAAAAGTGAACGTTAACTTAACTGTACCATGGCTTTGCCGGGAACGCAAGTTTTTTATGCGGCTCAGGGTTCTGCGGAGACTCACCCGGCGGGGATTATTTTTTTCGATACGAACTTGACAAAGGCGTTTCGGCTCTCCATAGTGAGCCAAAGACCATGCGGACCACCATCAAGGATATCGCCAAGCATCTGGGGATCAGCGCAAATACGGTGTCAAAGGCGCTGACCGGCAAAACACAGATAAGCGAAAAGACGCGGGCCCTTATCCTGGAAACCGCCGCCCGGATGAACTATACCCCCAACGAAACCGCCCGGACCCTGGTACGGAAGGAGCTTAGAATTGCCGTGGTCTTTCCCTTTGAACCCCAGGAATTCTATCAGTATGTCATCAGCGGAATCAAACAGGCGGCGATGGAACTTAAGGACAGCAAATGTCATATTGTTGAATATCCCTTTCCCTCCCTGGAAACCCCGGAGGATCTACGCCGCATTCTACGGTCCCTTAAAAAAGAAAAGATCAACGCCCTGGTGCTGACCTGCAGCCATCAGTTTAACCGGTACCGGGGGGAGCTGGAACAGATTGGCGAGTCCGGCGTTCCCATTCTCTACAATACTATTTTTGGGGCGGAGGACATTCCCGGACTGATCGGGGGCGTCCGCATGAATACCTTTGTAGCGGGCCAGATGGCGGCGGAATTTCTGGGCATGGTAATCCCCGGCAAAACCAAAAAGCGGAAAATCGCCCTCTTCGCGGGTGATAAAAATATGCTGGTACACAAGGAATGTATCGAAGGCTTCTATGCGGGAGCGGGCAAGTACAATCTGGAAGTAGTGGATATCTACGAAACCCGGGAGAATCATAAAATAGCCTATAAGCAGACCGGGGCCCTGATGCGGAGCCAGCCGAACCTGGCGGGGATCTATGTAACCTCCTACAATGCCCTGGGGGTCTGCGACTGGTTTGACAGCCATCCCCAGATAAAAAAGATCCCCATCATCGGGCACGACCTTTATCCAAAACTAAACGAAAAACTCCGTTCCCACAGCCTGACCGCGACCCTCTTCCAGAATCAGTTTGAATTCAGCCGGGAGAGCGTTCTCTTTGCCTTTGAATACCTGACGGGGATACGCAGCAGGGAAGCATGTACCAAAAAATGGATACCCCAGCTGGTACTGGGCTGCATGGTGGACAGCTTTCCCTTCTACGATCATTTGCGCTAGGAGTCTGTTGCACTTGCAGGTTTTATGATTTTTTCGATGAAAAAATCATAAAAAACACGATTATTCAGCATCCTTTCGGAGTTTGCAGGGTAAAAATCGCCTAACCGGCGATTTTTCGGGGTTTTATGCGCAAAGCGCAACAAACTCCCGGTGTTCTGTAAAAACTGCCGAAAGACGGTACGCTTTACGCCGGAACCTGCGAATGGGCCGCGCATATCGCCGCGCCCAGGGCGTCCGCGGCATGGTCCGGGGAGGGAACGCTGTCTAGACCCAGGATGATCCGCACCATCTCCTGGATCTGGCTTTTCTCCGCGGCGCCCCGGCCCAGCACAGCCTGTTTAATCATATTCGGGGTAAATTCACGGACCGGGATACCCTGTTCCGCCAGGGCCATGGAGAGGACCCCCCGGGCTTCGGCGACCGGCAGGGCGCTGGAGACATTCCGGGCGAAATAGAGGATCTCCACCGCGGATTCGGCGGGCCGGTATGTTTCCAAAACATCCCTCATGGTCCGGTAAATAAAAAAAAGGCGTTCCGCCCGGGGGAGGTCCGCCTTTGTCCCGATACAGCCGTGGGCAATATAACGGAGCCGCCGGCCGTCAAAATCAACAATACCCCAGCCGGAGGAAGCAAGCCCCGGGTCAATCCCGATGATACGCCGCGCCGGCGGGGATTCTTTTTTACTCAGCTTCAAACCCTTCGGGAACGGCCATGTTATGGTAGACATTTTGGACATCGTCGTTTTCTTCAAGCTTGTCGATCATCCTCATCGCCTTGGCGGTGGCGTCGTTATCCAGCGTAACTTCGGCCTCTGCAACCATACTGATCTCGGCGCTCATGGTTTCAAAACCCTTCTCGTTGAGGGCGTCCACCACCCCCTCAAAATCTTCGGGGGCGCTGGTAACTTCGATAATGCCGTCGGAGAGGGCAACATCTTCGGCGCCCCCCTCCAGGGCCGCCTCCATAACCTGATCCTCGGTGTACTTCTCCCCGTCCAGGGTAACAATGCCCTGGCGCTTGAAAAGCCGGGAAACGGAACCGGCCTTGGCCAGCTCCCCGCCCCCCCGGGTAAGGATATTGCGGACATCCGCCGCAGCCCGGTTCTTGTTATCGGTTAATACTTCGATGAGGAGCCCCACCCCGCCGCCCGCATAGGCTTCGTAGGTCAGTTCCTCGTAGTTAACCCCTTCAAGCTCCCCGGTTCCCTTTTTGATGGCCCGGTCGATATTATCCTTGGGCATATTGGCGCCCCGGGCCTTGATGACAGCGGTTCTGAGCCGGGGATTCGCCTCGGGATTGCCCCCGCCCATACGGGCGGCTATGGAGATTTCCTTGATAAGCTTGGTGAACATTTGGCCCCGCTTTGCATCGGCGGCGCCCTTTGCGTGTTTTATAGTCGCCCATTTACTATGGCCGGACATGACAACTCCTTATAATGTACTCGTTACACAATACTATCACACGGATAAGAAAATGGGAAGGGCTGAAATATGAGATTATGACAGCGGGGGATTCCGCTGTCAGTTAACTAGCCGCGGGTATCGAATTTTCCCTTTTGAATGGCCTTTTCGATAGAATCCCGCATAAGCCGTTCATACCACTCATAACTGAAGGGCTGTTTTGTCCTGACTACAGGTTTCAAAACGACCTCAAGAGAATCCTTACAGGGCTCACAGATATCCCGGTGGGCAATGTGAAAATAATTGCGCCCCACCACAGGCTGTTGGATGGTATGTTTACAAACGTCACAAGTCAGAGTCTTCATGTTCATACTCCTTTCGAATAGATACCTATATCATATCCTATATCTTTGAAAATGTCGAGATCTTCGGAAGGAAATCTCCGGGAAATGTTGACATCCCGTCTTTCTAACGGGATTATGGTCTTATGGCGGCGGATTTTTCTATAAACGGGGTACTTTACAGCCCGCAAAAGGCTCTGATCATCGCCGAATTGGGGACTTCCCATGGGGGAGATCCTGTCAAGGCCCGGGAAATGGCGGACGCCGCGGCGGAAGCCGGCGCCGACTGCATAAAGGTACAGATCGTCTATGCCCGGGAAATCCTTCATCCGAAGACCGGACTGGTTCCCCTGCCGGGGGGAGCGGTAAGCCTCTACGACCGTTTCAAGGCCCTGGAGCTGGACCCCGGTTTTTATGCGGATCTGAAGGAATACGCCGAGGCCAGGGGACTTCTCTTTCTGGCCTCCCCCTTCGGCCTGCAAAGCGCCCGGGAACTGCGGGCCCTGGGACCTAAGGCCCTTAAAATCGCCTCCCCGGAACTGAACTATACCGCCCTTCTGCGGGAACTGGCCTCCTACGACCTGCCGATCCTCCTCTCCGCCGGAGTAGCCAGGCTGGGGGATATTGAAGAGGCCCTGGCCCTGCTTCCTCCGGGGAAGGTATGCCTGCTCCACTGCGTTACCGCCTATCCCGCCCCGGAAGAGGACTATAATCTGCGGGTATTGCCTGGCCTGGCGGGAATATTCGGCCTTCCCGTGGGTCTCAGCGACCACAGCCAGGACCCGGAGCTGGCGCCCATGCTGGCCATAGCCATGGGGGCGGCGGCGGTGGAGAAGCATTTCTGCCTGTCCAGGGATGATCCGGGGCTGGACGATCCCATCGCCCTGCCCCCGGCGGACTTTGCCCGCATGGTCCGGGGGATACGCCGCGCTTCCGGGCTGGAACCCGAAGCCCTGACAGGGGCCCTTTCCCGGGAACGGGGGGCGGAACGGGTAGCCGCCGTCCTGGGAGACGGGGTTAAACGGCTTGCCCCTTCGGAAGCGGCCAACTATATGCGGACCAACCGTTCCATCCATGCGATCCGGGATATAACCGCCGGAGAGATCCTCGCACCGGGGATGTTTGCGGTTTTAAGGACGGAAAAGATCCTCCGGCCGGGGCTGCCTCCTTCCTGGGAGGATAAAATAGCCGGCCGGAGGGCCGCTTCCTTTATTCCCGCCGGAGAGGGGATAAGACTCGACGATATTCTTTAGGGTATTGCTAAATGACCCTCCTCCATATAAAATAAAAGTATACTCCGCCGGTTTGCAGATGTTTAAGAAACGGGAGTTTGTCGTAAAAATACAACCGGAAAGTTCCGTTATTGTCAAAAAATGCCGGGGGTAGTTTAGGGTAAGAGGCCTCTAAAAACTGAAGTTTTTAGGGTTTCCCTGTAATGTGTTGGAGCTCGTATGGCTAATGTGCCGACAGGACCGGCTCAGTATTTGGCTCGATTCGGCGAACAAAGTGTCGCCTGCAGCCAATACGCCCTTACCAAATTAGGGGTTGACCGGGCTCATTGTTTTTTGAAGATAGACGAATATACCATTCTCTGCGTCCCTTTTCAGTTCGGATTTAAGCGTTCCCTCTTTTTGGCGTCCCTTTCCAAGCAAGAACTGACTTTTTTCCAGCGTTATGTCAACGGTATCGTAGGGCTTTCCATTGCCTTTAACTCCGCGGGCCGCCAGGATCCCATCAAATTTTTTATCCGCTGCAACCTGGCCACGGTGGGACAGATGAAGGGCCGGGATAATGTGGGGCTTCTGGTGGTTGATTTTAAGAATACCCCCGACGATCTTATCAATCTCCTGGGGGGCTTTCTTGACGGACAGGACCGGATCAAGGCGTTGTTCGAAGATTACGGCAAAACGGCGATTAAGATAACGCCGGAGATTGCCAAGGTAATGGGGTACAATATGTACGCCACCATTACCGAGCCGGATAAGGAAGCCCGGCGTATTCAGATATTCAGCCTGAGTACTAAAACCACCGAACACCTGGAGGCGGCGGGAGCCCAGCAGCGGAGTCCCGGCACCCCTGTAGCCTATCAATTGTACTTTAAGAAATACCGCATTTCCGTTGCGGGGACCGTGGAATCCGCCCAGATCCTGCCTCAGGGGCTGGTCAGAACCACGGCGTCCCTGGCTTTCAGCCCTGAACTGGTGGAGATAATCGACGATTATTGGTACGCCAGCCGGGCCAATCCGGCGGCGGCCCTCCAGTAATGGCTATTATCGAACCAAGGGTCCTCAAGGGATTCCGGGACTTTCTCCCCCCTGCGGAAATTGAACGCCGGGATTTAATTGAACGTATTGAAGCTTCCTTCCGTTCCTTCGGCTTTGTTCCCATCGATACCCCCGCGCTGGAATATGCGGAGATACTTTTAGGCAAGGGCGGAGGGGAAACGGAAAAGCAGATCTACCGTTTTAGGGATCACGGCGGCCGGGACGTGGCTCTCCGTTTTGATCTGACCGTTCCCTTTGCCCGTTTTCTGGCGGAGCACCGGGGGGAGCTTACCCTTCCCTTTAAGCGCTATCATATCGCCAAGGTCTGGCGCGGGGAAAATGCCCAGCGGGGACGTTACCGGGAATTTACCCAGTGCGATTTTGACATTATCGGCAGCGATACCGCAGCGGCGGATTTTGAGATCCTCCTGATGATGCGGAACACCCTGGCCGCCGCCGGCGCCGGGGACGTAACCATCAGGCTGAATCACCGGGGGCTTTTTAACCGCTTCCTCGAAGCGCAGGGGATCGGCGGCCATTCCGCGGCGATACTCAGGACGGTGGATAAACTTGCCAAGACAGGCGCCGGTGAGGTGTTAAAACTGCTTGCGGAACTGGCAGGGCCGGAAAAGGCCCAGAAGGTGCTGGACTTTATCGAACCCGGAAACAGTTTTGAAGAAACCCTGGAGGCCATGATCCGGGCCGCAGGGGGGAATTCTCCCGGTTCCGAACGGCTCAAACTGCTCCGCCGTTTTATGGAAGATACGGGAACCGAAGCTTCCTTTATGCTGGATCCTTCCATTACCCGGGGGCTGGATTACTATACCGGAGTGGTATACGAAACCTTTCTCAACAAACTTCCCGGCATAGGTTCGGTCTGTTCCGGTGGCCGCTACGACGATCTGGCGGGGCTCTACTCCAGGGAAAAGCTTTCCGGGGTAGGATCTTCCATAGGCCTGGACCGGCTTATTGCCGCCTTGAAAAGTTTGGACGCCGCGGAAACACGGGCTTCCTATGCGCCGCTTGCCGTCGTCTGCCTGCGGGAAGAGGACGGGGGGTTTTACCAGGCCCTGGCGGCCCGGTTCCGGGCGGCGGATATACCCTGCGAGGTCTTCCCGGACCCCCGGAAGCTTACCCAGCAGTTCATCCTGGCGGAGAAAAAGGGCGCCCGCTGGGTTGTGATTCCCCCGGACCGGTCCGGCGGAACCGTCGCGCCGCATACGCCCGGAATTGAAAGGGGCCTTATCCTGCGGGATTTGGCCCACAGGGAAAACCGGGATAATCTTTCGGTTCAGGAAATCATCAGCATTATTAATTCATGTACGCAGAAGAATAATATTCAACCACACGGACAACACGAAATTTTGAGGTGAAATCTACGGACTGTTCGTGAAGCTGCGGACCACAGGTCCGGCGCGTGAATTTCTTCAGGTATATCCGGCGATTTAGTAGTTACCGGGCACCAGTGGACAGAAGAGTAAGCCTGTGGTAAACCCAAAAGACGGCGTTCCGCCGGGACGGCGGCGGAACGATCCGCAAAGGAAGTTTGTAATGGTAAGACGTTTTTTGCTTGCGGGCATTTTTTCAGCCTCTTTGTTTATAGCGCATGCCCAGGATATTCCCGGGCCCCAGTCGGCGGCGGACCTGGACCGGGAAAATGCCAAGGTTACAGAACTGATTAGCCGCCGCCTTTCAACCCTGGAAAGCGGGATCCGGGTCTCCGTAGGAAGTTTCGGCTTTGACGGTTACGATACTTCCCTGGGCGCCTATTGGAGGGAAAACCTTATCAGCGGCCTCTCCAACCTGTCTGGCCGGAGCTTTACCGTTACGGACGGCGGTTCCCGGACGGATTATATGGTTACCGGAGAAATTACAAACATCGCCAACATAGCGCGGATCCATGTCCGGTTAATTAAGACCGGGGACGCCTCCGTAACGGCGGGCTGGCACACCGATCTGGAGCAGACCGAATTTATCCTTAACCTTTTGGATACGGGATCTTCATCGGGCCGCCGGATTTCCCGGGACAACCATGAACCGGACGGCAGGGAAAATCCCCTTGCCGTTGAAGCGGGAGAAACCTGGATAAACAGAACCATCCACAATGAAAACGACCAGGACTGGTTTCTCTTTACCGCCCTAAACGGCGGCGGAGCGGCATGTTTTGAAACCTCGGGGGATTTCGACACCGTAATGGAACTTTACGATGAAGAGGGTTCCCTGCTTGATGAGAACGACGACGGCGGCGAAGATTCAAACGCCCGGATAGATTATCCCCTGGAGGGGGGAAAACGGTACATCGCCAGGGTCCGGGGCTACTCCGGCAGTACCGGGGCCTACGGTTTCAGAATTCAGCTTGCGGAAATAAGCGATTCCGCCATGGAGTCCAACAATACCGAAGAACAGGCCTTTGCCATCGATCTGGATACGGAGATCAACGGCTACTTCCCTGTTCCCTCCGATGAAGACTGGTACCGGGTGGAAATACCCGCCGAAGGCGGCCAGTTTACAGCCGGCACCGGAGGCCATGTTGATACCTTCATCACGATATATGACGGCGATGGAAATGAGATAGCCGAAGACGATGACTCCGGCGACAGATATAACGCCAGGGTCAGCGTTCTGGTTTCCGGGGGTCCCCTGTATGTCAGGGTAACGGCCTACGAAGGACGGGGAGACTATACCCTCCAGACTCAGCTTAGGGAGCCCGTGGGACTTGACTCATACGAGCCGGATAATACCAGGCAAAATGCAAAGCCCATAAATGCGGGGGAAACCCAGCGGAGAACCTTTTCCCAGAGCGACAATGACTGGGTTTCCTTTACCGTAAACCAGAGAGGGTACTATGTCTTCCAGGCCCGGGGGGAAACGTCCAATAATCTGGACACATACCTTGAACTCTTCGACGATGAAAATATCATCGGTGAAGACGACGACGGAGGAGAGGAGTATTCTTCAAGGTTGAGGATACGGCTGGACCCGGGAACCTATTACATCAAGATCTACTGCCTGGACGATGAAGCCGGGGAACCGTATCTTTTCAGCGTGGATGCGGAATAACGAGACGCCCCGCCCCCGCCGGCGGCATTCATGCCGATCCAAACGCACGGTGTTTTGATCATGTGCCGTGGGCGGAGCTCCGTACCGGCCTGCCGGCGGGGCTCCGCGCCAAAAACAGTAGAGTTGTTCAAAAACTGAAGTTTTTGAACAACAACCGCTTAAAAACAGCAAAAAACATGGATTTTATTAAAAAATCCATGTTTTTTGGGAGACTTGAAAGCTAACCGAAGGTTAGCAAAGAACCAACCGGGTTCTTGAACAAGTCCAGTGTCAGACGCCTTTGCGGTTCCATGCTCTTTCTATTCCTATCTTAGGGCAATATCTTGCACAGCACCGCCGTTGCCGCCGCTTACCGGCAATACGGTCATCACGCCTCCTCCGGTACAATCCAACGCTAAAGATACCTCGGATCTCTGATCCGCGGAAGCTCATTTTTTACATTTAAAACATATTATAGATCCTACATTCCATATTTCCAATTCTTTATATTCCCCATTTAATCTTTCCATGATTTCACTCTTATCGTAAAACGGCGGCGTAAATGTTCCACTTTTTACAAATATTTTGTTTATAAACCAATTAGTCTTTTGTGTAATTCCTTTTACATAAAAACATCCGATGAGATAGCCGCTATCCTTTAATATCCGTTTTATCGCAATAAATGCTCTTTCTTTATCATGAAATGCGTGAAATCCGTTCATTGACAATACCATATCAAATGTTTCATTTTCAAATGGTATATTTCCAAGCAATTTTATCGAATAATCTTTATCATTAAATCCCCAAATGATTGTTGAGACAATTTTGAATCGGAATTAGATACTTACGTATACATAACTATTATAGTCAACTATTAAGAAATTCACCTAAAAACCCCTCTTTTTTTGGATTTTTTTGAACTTTTCAGTATTTTTCGCGTATATTGTGT
>JAISPH010000194.1 GCA_031275035.1 Treponema sp. | reverse complement strand
CGCCCCGGTAATTTGTACAGGCGTCAAGCTTTGCCTTGATGTATTCTATCCATTTTTCGCCGATAGCGTCCACCCACTCCACATCGTTTCCATATTTGGGCGCATGGTTGAGGAGCGTCTGCCGCAGAGTCTCATCGGGGAAATTATTCCGCAGCTGTTCCAGAAGCAGGGAGGGATCTATCTTTTTTTCATCGTAGACCAGCTGCTTCAGCGCCGCCATGCTGTCCGCCAGGTTGGCCGCCTGTATAAGCTGTATCCCCGATTTATTATACCGGGCGCCGCCGGCGGTAACATCGACGCCCCGGTCAATACAATCGTTTATGACCGCGGACAATATGGGAGAAGGCAGAATCTCCGGGTGGTACTTTTCGACTACTTTGAGTCCTTCTTCCATGACGCCGATAAAATAATCCAGCGCCTTGGCATAGGCCGTTTCCAGCTCTTCAAAGGCGGCATAGCCGGGAAGCGTCCCCAGGGCGGGGCCTATCTGTCTGCCGGTCCGCATGTCCACGCCGTTATTCAGGGTCAGCTCCAGGACCTTTACCATATTGAACATGGCCGCATCGCTGAATCCCAGGGCGTTTCCGGGGACGCTCAGCTCGACGCAGCCTATCACTGCATAGTTAAGCGCATCCTCATGGCTGTACCCCGCCTGCTCCATCGCGGGGATGATAGATTCATCGTTCACCACCTGGGGCATTCCCGTGCCAAGGCTTATCACCTCGGAGACCCGCCGCAGGTAGGAGCCGGGGGAATTTCTGTACAGCCGGGCGGAAAGATTCGGCTGACGAAGCCGGACATGTTCCTGGGCGTGGAGAAAGAGGTAGGTCAGTTCGTTAACCGCATCCTCCCCGCCGGCGGTCTGACCCCCCAGGGAAATATTAAAACCGATAGGGAACCCGGCAAAAAAGGCGGCCCCTTCGGTATTTCGCATATATACAATCTGGTTAAATTTGATGAAGAGGAGGTCCAACAGTTCCTGGGCGCTTTCGTAGGAGAGAAGGCCCTGGTCAAAATCGCGCCTGAAATAGGGGTACAAAAACTGATCCGCCCTGCCGGGGGAGAAGGAGGATGCGTTGGATTCCATCTCCAACAGGACTATGAGGAACCACAGGGACTGTACCGCCTCATGGAAGGTTTCGGCGGGCCGCTCCGAAAGGGCGCGGCATACCGAAGCCACCTTCGTATAATCCGCCCCTTTGGCCGCATCCTCCGGGCGGGCCCGTTCCTCCGCCAGTTCCGCATAGCGCCGGATAAAACAGGCGGCGGCCTCCATAACGATTACCGTCGCCTCATAATAATCTTTCTGATCCGGGGCGCAGGTCTCCAGCTTTTGCACGGCCCTTTTCATCAGTCCCAGGGGCCCCTGGGTAAGCCACGCCGTAACATCGGGACAGATGTGCCCCTGGGCGTGATCCTTCTGGTTCAGCTTTCCGACGATCTCGCAGGTTTTCATCTCCGCCGTCAATCCGCCGCTGATCTTATTTTCCAGCGTTTTCCCTTCCCAGAAGGGGACAAGTTCATCGAAGAAACAGGCCCGATCTTCAGGCCGGACCTTAAAGCGATCCTGGGGGCGGGTTTCGAGCGTATCGATTTCCCGCTCCAGCCACTTAATGCCCCCCTCGGGGAAAACCACGCCGCCGCAGGATTCCCTGGTCCTGTTGCCTACGATAAGCTCGCCGTCATCTATCCGAATTGCTATATGATACAGGGCCTCCCTGAGGGCATAGGCCCGTTTCATTATAACGCTGCAGGCGTCATGTTCTTTATAGGCCTTGGTTATCAGCCTGGCCTGTTCCACGGAAAGATACCGTTCCTCTTCAAGCATACTCCGCCTGAGCTCTTCGGTACGCCCGGTTACGGGTATCTTTTGAATTCTGTTAATGACAAATTCCGCGTCCATTTTTTACTCCTGAAATTAATCCGCCACCGCCAGTTTTACCAGTTTCTCCAGGTATTCGCGGTCCTGATCCGGTATTCCCCTGTCGGTAACCAGTATGTCCACATCCTCCCATGGAACAGCCCTGACCATCGCGCTCTGGCCGAATTTGGAACTGTCGATCATGGCAATAACCAGGGCGCTGTTTTTTATATACGCCCGCTTAGCTTCGGCATCTTCAAAGGAAATACCCCCCAGCCCGTTTTGATTTTTTACCCCTGCGCTCGAAAGCACCACCGCGCCCATGGAAGCGGTGCTGATGTTTCTTACCGTCCAGGGACCGTAAAATCCCCTGTCGTAATCCCGCAGCAGCCCCCCTGTACAATATACCTCCGATTTGGATTGATCCGCATACAGTTCTACAATTTCCTGGGAATTGGTTACAATGGTACACCGCTCCCGGTCCAGGAGCAGCTTTGCCAAATGCCATACCGTATTTCCCACATCCAGTCCAAGCACCATATTCCTGTCCTTGGGCAGATATTTGTACACTTCCTCCGCAAGTTTCATCTTTGTGGCGGTATAAATGGTCCGCCGTTCCGCGATAGACATTTCCGTAGCGCCCTGGGAGATCAAGGCCACGCCGCCGTGATACCGGCGGATTAGGCCTTCCTGCTCCATAAGGATAAGATCCTTCCGCAGGGTTTCACCGGATACCGGAAGCCCGGCGGCAATTTCCGAAACAGGAAGCGCCTTGCTGTCCGCAAGACTGTCCAGGATAAACTTTTTCCGGTCATAAAAACTGGTATGCCGCATCTGCATTCCCGCCGGGCTCATGCTCCGCTTAGTATACGGTCCAGCATGGCCTCATATATTTCCACCGGCGCCGGAACGCCGGTGTACAGCTCAAACTGCTTACAGGCCTGATGCATCAGCATTCTTGTTCCCGGTACGCAGGTACAGCCTGCCGCGGCGGCCTCTTCCAGGAGCGCCGTTTTAACGGGAACAAAAACCGCATCAAATACAAGACTGCGGGGTATAATTTTATCCCGCTTCAAAATAGTTTCCCGGGACTTAAACCCCACGGAGGTACAGTTGATCAGTATGTCGCAGGCCAGGCTCCGATCCACCTTGTCAATGGAGCCGCCGAATTCAATGCCGAAACGGCGGGCCGCTTCCCTGCCCCGTTCCTGGTTCCGGTTAAAAAGGATAATGTCCGCGGTGTACTGTTTCAGGGCCCAGGCCAGGGTCTTTGCCCCGCCCCCCGCTCCAAGGATCACGATCCGTTTTCCCCTGGGGTCCGCCGCTTCCTGCAAAGCGGTAACGGCGCCGTAGACATCGGTATTATAGCCGGTTAATTTTCCCCCGTCGTTGACAATGGTATTAACCGCCCCGATTTCTTCCGACACCGGATCCAGGGCGTCAAGGAAAGGGATAACCTGTTCCTTAAAGGGCATGGTAACGCCCAGGCCGCGGATGCCTAAGGCCCGCATGGCGGCTATCGCTTCCCCAGCCCCGGAGGGTTCAAAGGAAACGTAGGTATAGGCCAGCCCCTTAACCCGGAAGGCTTCGTTGTGCATCCGCACCCCCATGCCGCCAATACTCCCGGCAATGGAACCGCAGAGTACAGGACTGGTCCGGGGTATTTTTTTCTGTTCTTCCATAATGAATTTACGCTCTTTTTACCTTGGATGAAATATCCGCCTGCATTACCTCGACAGCGGCGGCCAGAATAATGGAGATACCCAGGAACAAGCTCGAAGCAAACTTGCTTGCCGGTATCTTCGTTCTGCAAGGTATGGATTGTATGCGGGGTTCATATCTATATCTACCTTGCTTATGACAAATTACATCACTCCGTTTACACTGTTTGGCAACAGGGGCCAAGCTCAGGGTATGAACCCCGCCTGCGAATCGCCAAAAACATAGCAAATTTACGCCCCGCGGACACACTAATTTTCCTTGGAATAAAGCCCGATATATTGCTATTATACAACTATTCTTGGAATTATCCAACTTAAAGGCAGAATAGCACAACTTATTTTAGTTGTCAAATTCAATTTTATCCGTTAAGGTAATACAGCAATATATCATGGAGGAAACCATGGGAAAAAGTATCGCCGTTTTAGGCAGCATTAACTACGACATTGTGGCCAGTGCGGAACGGCTTCCCCAGCGGGGAGAAACCGTCTCCGGCTATGGTTTTGATATTTTTACCGGCGGCAAGGGTTCCAACCAGGCGGTACAGATTGCCCTGCTGGGGATAAAGAGCATCTTTATCGGTCAGGTCGGCGGGGATACCCAGGGCGAAACCGTACTGGCGGGGCTCAAAAGCAAGGGCGTTGATACCAGTTTTGCCCGGGTTGCCGCCGGTGAACGGACCGGCTGCGCCCTTATCACCGTGGCCCCCGACGGCAGCAATACCCTGGTGCATACTCCCGGGGCGAACCACAGCATCAGCGCCGCCATGATCGACGCCGCCGCGGACTGTATCCGGGGAGCCTCCATGCTGATCACCCAAAACGAAATCAACCAGGATGCCCTTCTCTATGGCATCAGGCTGGCCCGGGAGGCGGGGGTGCAGATCCTGCTGAACCCCGCTCCGGCGGTTTCCCTCCCGGAAGAGACCTTCCCCATGCTGGACTACATTGCCCCCAACGAAACCGAAAGCGAAGCCTATACGGGCATAAGCCAGGGGAGCAAAAGCGACGGGCAGTGGCGGCGGGAAAACGCCGAATGGTTCCTCAAGCGGGGGGTGAAGAATGTATGCATCACCCTGGGAAACAAGGGGGCCTACTTCTTCAATGGCAGCGAGGAAATTTATCTTCCCACCTTTCCCATCAAACCGGTGGATACCACCGCCGCGGGAGATTCCTTTATCGGCGGATTTGCCTTTGGACTTACCCAGAGCTGGCCTGTGGCGCGGAGCATCCGCTTTGCCAATGCCTGCGGCTCCGTCTCGGTAATGACCAAGGGGGCGCAGAATTCCATCCAGGGCTATGAGCGGATAGCCGCTTTCCTCAGGGAACAGGGGACGGAAGTCTAAGACGGCCGCTGCGGTTTTGCCGCCGCCGGGGCGCCGGGGAGACACCGGAAACCCCAAGCGGGGTTTATGCCGGATGAATGTCCGAAATAACCAACCGGGTTATTGAACAAGTCCGGTATCTCCCCTAAAGGATCTGGCAGAACTCTATGGTTTCGCAGTTGGGTCCTTCAACCTTGAAAAACTTTACGCCGTTGCTCCAGAAGGGCAGACTTTCAATGCCGCCGCCGATAAGCTTGAGCCCCGATTCTTTTGCAAAGGCATAGGCGGCGTCAATGTCGGTGGTATCCAGGGCTATGTGATCCACGGCGCCGTTTTTCATCACCGCCTGATGGTTTTCGTAGGTTTCGATTACCAGATTATCAAGTTTAAGAAATACCACCCTGCAGTCCGCCATGGCCTCGTGTACAATTTCAAACCCCAGGGTCTTGTAAAAGCCGATGGTGCTGTTCATGTCGTTGGTAGGGATTCCGATATGCTGAACCCCCGCCGTAAACTGATTTGCCATTTCCTTGCCTCCTGAAAATTGAATGCCGGCCGGCCCTGGGGGTCTACTGTTTTTCCCCCTTGCCGCCTCCTTTTAGAAATGCACGTTTTATCAGTTCCTGAATTATCTTGTCCGCCATTCCCTTCAGGTACTCCCGCTGTTTTTCCACGGGCACATTCTTAAAATTGATATTACCAATGACAACGCCGGTGGGTTTTTTATTCACCAGGATAGTCCCCGAAGCATTCTTTTCAATCTCGTATTTGGGAAACCGCTCCTTAATTAAAGCAATGATCCGGTCTTTAATGGCTGACTCCTTTTCCTATAGATCCGTGATGGACACATCGCCTTGAATGGCAGTCCAATCCTTATGAAAGTCATTGACCGCAGTTTGTATCACCGCAAGCCCAAAGGCATCGTGGAGAACGGGCGGCGAAACGGTTACGCCGTGGGCGCCCGCAGCCATGGCATCGGCGGTTTGGCGTATGTTTCTAAAACTGGCGGCGAGGATCTTTGAACCGAGCTTGTCCCTGTCGATTACATGGCGCAATATCTTGATAGAATGATCCGCATCAATATCCATGTTCTTCATGCGGTTGTAGTAGAGGGCGATATAATCCGCCTCCCGGGCCGCCGCCATAAGTCCCTGTATCTGGGTGTAGATGGCGGTGGCGGTGATCCGTATTCCCCGGGAATGAAGACGGCCCATGGCCTTGAACCCTTCCTCTGTGGCGGGAATCTTGATAAACACCCGGTCATCAATCTTCCGCAGAATAGTTTCCGCCTCTTTAAGGATACCCTGGAAATCTTCGGCAATGATCTGAATGTGCAGGGAACGATCGGGTCCGATTATCTCCCGGATTTTTTTGAGGTGAGAGAAAAAATCAAGCTTTCCCTCGCTTTTGAGGATACTGGGATTACTGGTAACTCCGGTGATGGGAAAGATGTCCACAAAACGGCTGATGGCAGCAATATTGGCGGTATCCAGCATAAACTCAATCATGGCAATACCCCCGGTAAAAATATTTTACATTGTTCCAGAGCCGGATGAAGATACGGAGCAAACTCCCGCCTTCCAATGACTCTTTCCGCCTTGAAAGGCGGAGAGAGCCGTTCTACAAGGTACAATTTCGTACCGCTGAGCAGCGGCGCATAAATCCTGCTGCTAATTGCCAGCCTGCCGTTTGGGGAGGCTGCGTTATTCTCCAGTTCTTTCTTTACCTGATATATGATAGACGGCATATAGACAAATGTCAACAGAAACTGGACTTGTTCGACAACTGAAGTTGTCGAACAAGTCTATTATAACGGAACGGAACGGAACGGGGTTTGCCCCGGACTTTTGTTGGACAGAAAATTAGTTTATGAACACCCCGTAGTGCTCCCGCAGGTATCGCACTTCATGCAGGTGCCGTTTCTTATCAGGGTAAAGGATCCGCAGGCAGGGCAGGGATCGCCCTCGTAACCCTTGATCCTGGCCTGGGCAATTTTGACCGCTTCGTCTTCCGGCCGGCCGGCTTTGGCCTGCGGGGCCTGGCGGTTCTCCGGGGGGGCGGCGGTTTTTACCGTGCCGCCGGAATCCAGGGCGGCCGGCACTTTGCCGCCGCCGTTTGAACCCGGCGCGCCGTGTCCGTGGGGCCTGAAACCGGAGCTGCGTTTTTCCGGGGCGTCGCTTTTTGTTCCCGTGGACAGCAGATCTTCGGGCTTTATCTGCCCCAGTTCGGTCCGCTTCAAATAACTGATGGCCAAATCCCGGAAGATATAATCAATGACGCTGGTAGCCATCTTTACATAGTCGTGGCCCTGGACCGTACCGTTGGGTTCAAAACGGCTGAAGGTAAAGGCATCCACATATTCCTCCAGGGGAACCCCGTACTGAAGCCCCAGGGAAACGGCAATGGCGAAACTGTTAAGAAGGCTCCTGAAGGCGGCGCCTTCCTTGTGCATATCAAGAAAAATTTCCCCAAGCTTTCCGTTTTCATATTCACCGGTACGGATAAAGATCGAGTGGCCCCCGATTTTTGCCTTCTGCGTATAGCCGGTCCGGCGGTTGGGCAGGGGCCGCCGGAGTCCCCGGACATCGGCCTGCCGCCGGTCATGCCGGACCGGAACGTCTATGTCCTGGGCGGCCCGCAGGATGGTATCCGCCAGGGGGTCCGTTCCGGGGGCGAAGGAGGAAAGGGGCTGGGATAATTTGGAGCCGTCCCGGTAGAGGGCAACCGCCTTCAGGGCGCTCCTCCAGGAATTCATATAGGCGCCCTTCACATCTTCATAATCCGCCCCATTGGGCATGTTGATGGTCTTGGAGATGGCCCCCGAGATGAAGGGCTGTACCGCCGCCATCATGCCGATATGGGCGGTCCAGGCGATGGACCGGCGGCCGTTCTTTCCCGAGGGGGTGGCGGTATCAAAAACCGGAAGGTGCTCCTTCTTTAAGCAGGGGGCCCCCTCAAGGCCCATGGCGCCACAGGCATAGAGTTCGGCGGCTTCGATATCGCCGCCGGTAAAACCAAGGTGTTTCAGCAGATTGAAACCCGGCAGGGACCAGGTCGCCTCGGGAACCTTGAGGGTTTCTTCTACGAATTGTTTCCCCAGAATCCAGGGGTTAAAAACCCCCTCCAGGCTGAGGCTGGTCTTAACAGCTTCTTCCGCCGCAGCGAGGGCCTCTGTGGTAAAGCCCTTGGCTTTCAACGCTTCGGTGTTAATGGGGTTAAGCCCGGCGTTTCCCGCAAAAGTCTTCCATCCTGTAGCATAGGCGATGATCGTCTCGATTTCCTCCGGCGTATACCCCAGGTTTTCCAGGGCCGGCGGCACCGACTGGTTGATGATTTTGAAATAACCCCCTCCGGCCAGTTTCTTGAATTTGACCAGGGCAAAGTCGGGCTCCACCCCGGTAGTATCGCAGTCCATCAAAAGGCCGATGGTCCCCGTGGGGGCAACGGCGCTTACCTGGGCGTTCCGGTAACCATGGGCATTTCCCAGTTCCAGGGCCCGGTCCCAGGACGCCCTGGCGGCGTCCAGCAGATAGCCGGGGCAGAAAGCGGGATTGATCCCCTTGGGAGGGGTGTGGATCTTTTCGTATTCCGCCGCAGGAGCATTGTAACAGGCCCGCCGGTGGTTGCGGATGACCCGGAGCATGTGCTGTTTATTTTTTTCATAGTGCAGGAAGGGGCCCATCTCCGCCGCCAGCCGGGCGGATTGGGCATAGGCTTCCCCGGAGAGGATTCCCGAAAGGGCCCCCGCCACAGCCCGGCCTTCTTCAGAATCGTAGGCCAATCCCATAACCATAAGGAGACTTCCCAGGTTTGCATATCCCAGTCCCAGGGTCCGGTATTCATAGGAAAGCTGGGCAATCCGGGGGGAGGGGAACTGGGCCATGACCACGGAGATTTCCAGAATGGCGGTCCAGATCCTTATGGCGTGAAGGTAGGCTTCAACATTGAAATTTTTCTTTTTCCGGTCATAGAGCGCCGCCAGGTTGATGGAAGCCAGGTTGCAGGCCGTATCGTCCAGAAACATATATTCCGAACAGGGATTGGAAGCCCGGATCTCCCCCCCCTCGGGACAGGTATGCCAGTCGTTGATGGTGGTGTGGTACTGGAGTCCCGGGTCCGCGCACTGCCAAGCGGAACGGGCTATCCTGGTCCAAAGGTCCCGGGCTTTAAGGGTCTTTTCATGCTTTCCCTCTACCCTGCTGGTGAGGATCCATTCCCCGTCGTTCAGAACGGCCCGCATAAAATCATCGCTTACCCGGAGGCTGTTGTTGGAAGACTGGCCCGATATGGTATTGTAAGCCTCGTCGTCCCAGGCGGTGGTAAAGACCGCCGGGTCCACCCCCTCGTCTCCATGTTCCAGCCTCCGGAGAAGCTGGTAGAGGTAGGCCGGAGGGATCTTGTCCCCCAGGGCGCTTCGAAGGACCCCCGCCAGTTCATGGTTTTTTTCGGCGTTGAATTTATCCGTATCGGGACCGCGGAAATTCGTCAGAGCCTTTTTGATTGCATCCAGGTGTTTTTTGACAATGGCGGAACCGGTTACCATGGAAGCTACTTTATGCTCTTCTCCGGCCTTCCAATCGATGTACTTTTCCACATCGGGATGATCCGCATCGAGGGTTACCATCTTCGCCGCCCGCCGGGTGGTCCCGCCGGATTTTATCGCCGCGGCGGACCGGTCCCCGATTTTAAGAAAGGAAAGCAGCCCCGACGAGACCCCGCCCCCGGAGAGCTTTTCATCAGCCGCCCGGAGACGGGAAAAGTTGGATCCCGTCCCGGAACCGTACTTAAAAAGCCGGGCTTCCCGGGTAACCAGATCCATGATCCCCCCTTCGTTTACCAGATCGTCCTCGACGGAGAGGATGAAACAGGCGTGGGGCTGGGGCCGCTTGTAGGCGCTGCCGGATTTTTTCAGCGTTCCCCCGGCGGGGTCGAAGTAATAGTGTCCCTGGGCGGGGCCGTCTATGCCGTAGACCGCATAGAGCCCGGTGTTGAACCATTGGGGGCTGTTGGGGGCGGCCATCTGACAGGCCAGCATGCGGCAGGTTTCGTCATAAAAAGCCCGCTGATCCTCTTCGGCGTCGAAATAGCCATTTCGCCGGCCCCAGTCCATCCAGGTATAGGCCAGCCGGTGAAAAACCTGGCGGGCGTCGTGCTCCGCCCCGTCTTCGGGCAGGGTCTCTCCGGGGTCCCTGGCGCGGCTCCGCTTCCCCCCGGCGGCTTCCATCCCGCCGGAAAGATCGCCGCCTGCATGTTCCCTGGGGAGGCCCCATTCCTTCCAGGCGTATATCTTGTCCACAGGCACCCCGGCCTTGCGAAAGTACTTCTGGGCAATGATATCCGCAGCGATTTGGCTCCAAAATGAAGGAACAATTACCGTTTCTTCCTGAAAAATTGCTTTCCCGTCGGGGTTGCGGATTTCACTTTTTCGCTTTTCAAAGACAATCCCTTTATAGGGCCCGGACAGGGGGTCCGTAAACAGACGTTGAATCTTCATCGTCTTTTCCTTTTTTTGATAGATAGAAATGTAACGATTACCGTATAGGTAGCGCTGGTCTTTTAATCATACCCCATATAGAGGGGTGGATCAAGGCGATTCCCGTCTTTGGCCGGCCGCGGCGCGTTTTGCCAGTATGGTCCCGGCAATTTCGGCAAAGCCTTCCCCGCACTCTTTGGAAGCGGCAAAGCCGGGCAGGTTTTTTATGAGCCCGCCGTAACGGCGTATATTCGCCACGCCGCAGGAGAGGGGAAAGCGGGCGAACATAGGTTCGTCGTTGGGAGAATCCCCTACAAAGACCACTTCCCGGTCTCCCGCGGGGCCGCTTTTCCAGCCGAAGCGGCCGGCAAGAAAATGTTCCGTCATGGAAAGCTTATCGTATCTGCCCATCCAGACATTTACATGAATTGATGAGATCTTCGCCATTGCTCCCTCTTCTTCGGCGATGACCCGGACCCGTTCCGCCGCTTCCAGGGGCAGAACCGGATCCTCTTCGGCGAAATCCAGGGCCAGATCGAAGAGCCGGGCAAACTGATCCTTGGCAATCCTAAGTCCCGGCACTTCCGCCAGGGCCCGTTCCCTGATCCGCGCCAGCGCCGGATGATCGTTCCGTACCCCTTCGGGATGATACTCCGCTTTGAGCGCCGGCAGCCTGTCCGTTTCGGCCCGCGCCTCCTCCCAAAACACCAGGGCGCCGTTTTCCCCCACCACGCCGTCCACGGGCCATTCCCGGGCGATAAGATCGCACCAGCCTGCGGGCCTCCCGGTTACGGGAATGACCGCCAGCCCCGCCTCTTTTAGTTTCCACAACGCCCCATAGGACGAGGCCGGCAGCTTGCCTTCCCTGGTGATGGTGTCGTCAATATCCATAAGGACAAAACGGACCCCCGCCGCCTCTTCCGGGGTCATGCCGGCGATGGGTTTCACAGGGGATTATCCCTTTTCCGTATAAAACGGAATGACCAGTAGAGCATGTTCAGAAAGAGCCCCATAAAGATGGTCATGCCCCAGGTTCCCGGATGTTCATGGGGATTGATAAAACGGTAGCCGATATCGTACATCAGTCCCAGGGGTTCGGTTATCACATCCCAGCTGTTCCACCTGAGGTATCTTCCTATATAGATGCCGAAACTGCCGATGAACAGAAAGACCGTAGATATGATTGTCGTATGGAGGGGCCTAAAAAAACGGCTGAGTATTTTTTCGATATTCCATAAACTTAAAAAACCAAAAAGCAGTCCGGTCCAGGCGAAGGAGAGGATCAGCAGCAGATCGTACCAGACGGGCATATTTGTTTTAAGTCTTAAATAGAGAAGATCCGTCAGGATGTAGGGCGCATTGGGGAAAAAAAGCAGCCAGCAGATCACCAACAGGATGGTTTTTATCCGCTCCGAAGGGCTTGCCGCCCAAAAGCCCGCCTTTCGGCGGGGGAACTTCGGGGCGGGGCCGTTAATTTTCGGCGGAGGTTTAATCTCCCGCCGGACCCCTGGTTCGGCTTCCGTACCGGGGCCGCCGCTTTTTGGTTTTTGATCCGGGGATTTAAAGGCGGCAAGGCTGGTTAAGGCCCAGGGGATAAAGGCCAGGAAGAGATTCCAGTTCAGAAAAAGGAAATTCCCGGCGCCGGTATAGAGCCATCTGAAAATAGACATGCAGAAACAAAAAAAAGACAGGGCCGCCATAAACAGGGCTTCCCGCAGGCGGCGGGCGTTGGGATTTTTACCGGGTATATGCTTTATTAATGTAAACATAAGCCTTCATTCACAGCAGGGGCTGACCCGCCTTCCGGCAGGTTGGCCGATTGGAAGGCGGAAATCCATACTCCGGGGTATCTTCATTGGCCGCCGCCCGCGGACCCCTGCATGACAAGCATACTTCATTGCGGGGAACGGGGTCCATCCCCGCGGCCCGGCCTACAGGATCTGCTCATCAATGGGTTTACCCCCGGGAACCATGGGGAGGACCATTTCGTCCCGGTCAAGCTGGGCTTCAATGAGGACCGCCCTGCCCCCGGCCATGTCCTGCAGGGCCGCATCAAGGGCCTTGGAAAAGGAAGCGTCATTTTCGGCCCGGCATCCTTTGATGCCGTAAGCTTCGGCAAGTTTTACAAAATCCGGCGGACGGTCCAGGGTGGTCTCGGAATACCGTTCTTCATAGAAGAGATTCTGCCATTGCCTGACCATACCCAGGACATGGTTGTTGAAGATCACAATGAGCAGGGGAATGCCGTAACTGTTAAGGGTGGCCAGTTCGGCGCAGTTCATCCTGAAGGAACCGTCTCCGGTAAAAAGCGCCACCGGCCGTTTGGGGTTTCCAATCTTGGCGCCCGCCGCAGCCCCAAGGCCGAAACCCATAGCGCCTAAACCGCCGGAGGTGATGAAGGACCGGGTCCGGGTAAAGGGATAGAACTGAGCGGTCCACATCTGATGCTGTCCCACATCGGTTACCACAATGGCTTCGGAACCCAGCCGCCGGGCGGTTTCTTCAATAATAAAGCGGGGATGCAGGGCATTCCTGCGGACCCCATGATGATGGGCCCTGGGGATCTCCTTTTTCCATTTTTCAATTTCTCCGTTCCATTGGGTTTCGATCTTTTGGGGAAGTTTTTCCAGAACTCCGGCGAGGGTCTCTTTCAGGTCCCCCACCACCCAGGCGTCGGTTCGAATATTCTTGTTGATCTCCGCAGGATCAATGTCGAAGTGAAGCACCCTGGCGTCTTTGGCGAATATATCCGCCCTGCTGGTAACCCGGTCGGAGAAACGGGCGCCGACGGCCGCCAGCAGATCCGCCTTTTGTACCGCCTTGTTGGAGGCTACCGTACCGTGCATGCCGATGAGCCCGGTACAGAGCCGGTGCTCCCTGGGAACCGCTCCGATACCCATGAGGCTTAAAGCGACCGGCGCATTGAGCCGTTCCGCCAGCCGGATAAGCTCACCGCCGGCTCCGGCGGAGATAACCCCGCCTCCCGCATAGAGGATGGGCCGCCTGGCTGTTGACAGCAGTTCCGCCGCCCGGCTTATGTCCGCGCCGGTAAAAGTAGCCCGCCTGTTCCGTTCCTCAAGACGCCGGGCCCGGGCGCCCAGGACCGAAACGCCGGTTTCCGCGCTGACGGCGGCGGCTTTTGAGGAAAGGCCCGCGGTGTTTCTGCCCCGGCCCGTTTTCCGGGAGGCTCCGTTCCATGGCACCCATTCGCCCAGGTGGGCGGTGATGTCCTTGGGGATGTCGATGAGCACCGGGCCGGGTCGCCCCGACCGGGCGACGACGAAAGCTTCCCGGATCACCTCCGCCAGCTCATTTACATCCTTGACGATCCAGTTGTGCTTAACGATGGGCATGGTAATGCCGGCGATGTCCACTTCCTGAAAACTGTCCTTTCCCAGAAGCGGAATGGTAACATTTCCGGTAATCGCCACCAGCGGGGACGAATCCATGTATGCGGCGGCGATCCCCGTAACCAGGTTGGTTGCCCCGGGGCCGGAGGTGGCCAGACATACCCCCACCTTGCCAGTGGAACGGGCGTAACCATCGGCGGCGTGGGCGGCGTGCTGTTCGTGGCTTACCAGAATGTGCCTAATCCGGTCCCTGTGTTTGTATAATTCATCATAGATAAACAAGACCTGCCCTCCGGGATAGCCGAATATGGTATCCACCTTCTGTTCAATCAGAGCTTCGATGAGGATTCTTGCGCCGGTATACTGCATTGATATACTCCATAAAAATTGTAATCGGAGGTTTCTTCAAAACATCAAATTTTGAAAAACCCCATTGGAAAGTCCCCGCATATCTGAATCAGGAAAACTTCCCCTGTAATCCGGGCACCCTGTCCTGCGGCGGGAGGGTTATTCCCTGAAAATCGCTCCGGTAGAGGCGGAACTTACCTGCCTGGCGTAACGGGCAAGGTAGCCGCTCTTAACCTTGGGGGGCGGGGGCTTCCAGCCCTCTCTCCGCCGGGCCAGTTCGGCCTCGCTTAACTTAACATTGATGGACCTTTCCTCAATGTCGATGGCGATACGATCCCCTTCCTCAAGGAGGCCGATGGGCCCCCCCTCGGCGGCTTCCGGGGATACATGGCCGATGGCGGCCCCCTTGGTGGCGCCGGAGAAACGGCCGTCGGTGATCAGGGCTACCTTATCGTCCAGACCCATTCCCGCCAGGGCGCCGGTGGGGCCGAGCATTTCCTTCATTCCCGGACCGCCCCGGGGCCCTTCGTAACGGATCACAATGACGTCCCCGGCCTTAATACGGCCCTCCATGATGGCGTCGAAGGCGGCTTCTTCGGCGTCAAAGATCCGGGCGGGCCCCTCGTGCTTAAGCATACCGGGGTCCACCGCGCTACGTTTAACCACGCAGCCCTCCGGGGCAAGATTGCCATGAAGGGCCGCCAGGCCGCCGGCGGCGGAATAGGGGTTTTCGACGGGCCGGATGATCGCCGGATTCAGGTTTTCCGCCCCCTCAAGGGCGCCGGCGAGGGAACCATAAACCGTCCGGGCCTCAAGGCTGATCAGCTTTTTTTTAGCAAGCTCCTTTAGTACTGCCGGGATACCGCCGGCGGCGTGGAGATCTTCGATAGCGTCGGGACCCGCCGGAGCCAGCTTGCAGAGGTTGGGGGTTACGGCGCTGATCCTGTTGAGCAGTTCCAGGTCCAGCCTGAACCCTGCCTCATGGGCAACGGCGGGAAGGTGGAGCGCCGTGTTGGTGGAACAGCCCAGGGCCATATCCAGGGCCAGGGCGTTTTTGAAGGCCGCTTCGGTCATGATCGACCGGGGACGTATATCCCTTTTCAGGATGTCCAGAACAAGGATACCGGTCTTTTTCGCCAGCCGCAGCCGTTCCGCCATGACCGCGGGGATGGTACCGTTTCCCGGCAAAGCCATTCCCAGGGCTTCGGTAACGCAGTTCATGGAATTCGCGGTGAACATCCCCGAACAGGAACCGCAGCCCGGACACGCCGCATCTTCCAGGGCGGCAAGTTCCGCCTCGTCCATTTTGCCTGCGCCCACGGCCCCCACCGCTTCGAACATGGTGGTCAGGGTCAGGGTTCTGCCCCGGCGGCGGCCGGCAAGCATGGGCCCCCCGGAGATAAAGACGCCGGGAAGATTAAGCCGGGCGGCGGCCATGAGCATCCCCGGTACAATCTTGTCGCAGTTGGGTATATAGATTACCGCATCAAAGCCATGGGCCATGACCATACATTCGATCGAATCGGCGATCAGCTCCCGGGTAACCAGGGAATAACGCATCCCCTCATGGCCCATGGCGATTCCGTCGCATACGCCGATAACCGGAAACTGTACCGGTACGCCCCCGGCCATACGTACCCCGTCGGCGGCGGCCCTGGCGATGGTATCCAGGTGCAGATGTCCCGGAACGATTTCGCTCCTGGCCGATACAATGCCTATGAGGGGCCGGTTGAATTCTTCATCAATAAAACCCATGGCCTTAAAGAGAGAACGGTGAGGTGAACGGGCTGTTCCCTTGTTAACGGAATCGCTGCGCATACTGACGCTCCTGTAAAAAATTACCGGCATGCCTGGCCGCGCCGCCGGGTATGGTTTCCATGGCTATGCCTCTTCCAGGGCGGCAAGTTCCGCCTCGTCCATTTTGCCTGCGCCCACGGCCCCCACCGCTT
>JAISPH010000187.1 GCA_031275035.1 Treponema sp. | reverse complement strand
TTGTTGCCGTCATCCTCATAGCCGTATTCGCCGAAGGTAAATTCCATGATGAGCCTCCCCGGAGCAGAGCTCCGGGGTATCCCTAAGCGTTGCCATATTTGCGGGGAGGCTCGTTCGAGAGGAAATTTATTATACCCTCCCCCGCGAACCGGT
Source organism: Treponema sp. (assembly GCA_031275035.1). Next base: position 5,848 of record JAISPH010000187.1, on the reverse strand, counting down.
GAGCGGGTTCTTTGGTTTAATCAGCCCGTTGGGCTGGCAATTAGAAGAAGGATTTATGCGCCGCTATACAGCGGCGCGGAATTGTACCAAGTTTTTGCAAGCGTTGCTTTGTTTGAACCGCGGCAAGCCACGGGGCATTAAACCAGACTTTCGAATAAAAAAGGCGGCGGCACACGCGGGTTAAACATTCTTTTCCCTATTGTCCGTGAATTAATTAAATGATAATCCCGGTTTTGCGATCTGTAAATTACGCACAATTTTGTACTATTGTAACAAATTTGTTACTGGACTTATTCGACAACCCGGTTACTGTTCGGCGCCGGGGGCCGTTTTGTTTCGGGCCAGAAAGCGGTCATAGTAGTACTGCATGTTTTCTTTCCCCCAGCGGTAAATTTCGTTGACAATGGGCAGCAGGGTATTTCCCCGCCCGGTAAGATAATACTCCCACCTTGGGAGGCGCCACCGCATAGACATGACGGGCGATGATGCCGTCCTGCTCAAGGTCCCGAAGCTGTTTGGTTAAAATGCGGTTGCTGATCCCGTTAAACAGCCTGAATAACTGACCGAAACGGCGGGGGCCTTCGTTGCCCAGGTGCCAGATAATGACTACTTTGTACTTACCGCTGATAATTGACATGGTAAGTTCTTTTTCGCAGGTAAATTCCTGATTTTTGAATTTGCGTTCTATTTCGGACCGTAACCGGACAGGCAAGGGCGTCCTCCTATCCTTTGACAGCTTGGCAAAGAATTCCCCTCTTTTATTGTATCTCTTTATATCCGGCGGCGCAAGAAATTTTTTTCATCACGGCGAAACAGGAAACTCCGCCTTAACCTTCATCCCGGCAGTCAGGCTGATCCCCGGCATGTGGTAATCGTAAAAAGACTGGTAGGATTTGTTCAGAATATTACGCAGCGCGGCAAAGAGCTCCAGGTTTTTGTTGATTCGCTGGTTGAGGCTGACGTTAAGCAGGAAGACAGGTTCCAGTTTATCGGTGTTTATCGCCGCCGCCGGGGTTACGGTATAACCGCCGTAACGCAGGCTTTCGTAATGACCGGAAACAAGGAGGGAGCCTGATTCCCAGGGAATTTCCAGGGAAACCCCCAGGGTGTGCATGGGCGCATAGGGGATGCGTATATCGGCGGAAAAGCCAAGGTCTTCGCCGTTAGTGGCAGTTATGATATAACTCAACAAATACTTGTACGAAACAGAGGGGATGATCTTCTTCACCGCTTTAAAGGGCAGGGGAAGTTCCAGGCGGATCCGGGAATCCCAGCCGAAAAAGACCGCCTCCGCCACATTTTCCGGCCGCCAAAGGCCGCTTGCATTGCTCCAATGTATGGAATTTTCTATCCACTGGGCATAAAAGGCGCTTTCCAGACGGAGCCAATCCTTCCGGCGGAATTCGGCGATTAGATCCCCTCCCCAGCCGTCTTCCGGTTTAAGGTCCGGGTTGCCGCGATAACCCGGCTGATTCCAGTACAGGGCATTAAAGCTGGGAAATTTAAAACTCCGGTAGTAGTTGTTTTTAAGGGCGAACGATTCTCGGACGCGCCAGAGGAGGCCAAGCTTGGGAACCGGAACGGCGGTAGAATCCCGGAAGACCGCCTTGACCGAAGGAATAAAAAGAACATTTTCCCAGGGGGCATATTCCGCAGTAAAATACACGCCGCCTTCGTGTTCATGATGAACGCCGGCATCGGTTGAATCTATATGGGTATAGCGGTAATCGCCGCCGCTTCTGAGGGTAAGTTTTTCCAGGGCCCAGCTCCAGCGGTTTATCGCCGTAAGGGCATTTTCTTTATGGAGGGAATTCTCCGAAGAAGATGTATAGTCCAGGGTCTGCCAGGCATGGCTCAGGCTTGCCTCCATGGCAAGATCGTCCCGGAAGATCCGGGGCATGTCGAGCATGATGTTCTGCCGGGTGGAAAAATCAACCTGCGTCCCCCGGGTTCTTGAAAGTTCTGAGGGGGTAGGAATATTTTTATCGCCGTAGTACAGATCCCCCGAGAGGATAAATTTTGCATACTCCGGCAGTTCCCAGATAAATGAAGTGGAAGCCCCGGTATCCCATACTTCGTTGTTTTCTTTCCGGCGGACCACATTGTAATAATCTTTTAGAAGATAGTGATTAGCCGCTCTGTTACCGAACCAAGCGGCGGACCAGGAAAAATTCTCAAGCCCCAGACCGGCAAAGAGGTTCAGGTTTTGGGTGTCGGCAAGATCCTGCCACTGGGGGTTTTCTTGTCCGCCCGACCGGTTATAGTATGTACCGGGCAGGGCCGAAGTGTTGGAAATGCCGCCCCCAAGTCTCAAGCCGGAGGGCTGTTTTTTAACGGTAACGATATTGATAACTCCGCCCAGAGCGCCGGAAACATTGTACTTGGTATCGGAACCGCCGTAGATAACTTCAATTCGTTCTACCGCATCAATATCCAGGGAGCTGATCTCAAAGGTTCCGGGTCTGCCGGAATTGACCGGCACGCCGTCTATAAGAAAGGCTATCCGCTCCGAATCAAAGCCCCGCATATTGATGTCCGTCTCGTTGCCGTAGGGACCCCGGCGGACCAGGCTGAGGTCCAGGGTTTCCTGCAGAAGAACCGCCAAATCCGGGGCGCGGGTTTTTTCAATCTCCTCCCTGGTGATAACCTTCGTCTGCTGGGTAGTTTCCGGGGTTCCGGTAATAGTAATGCCTTCCTCGTTTTCCATAATAACGGCATAGCCTTCCTCCCCATCGGCATTTTCACCGGCGAGTACCGGGGAAAGGAGGCGCAAGCTTAGGATACAGGCCGGGAGCAGCCCCCCGGCACGGGGATATGACAAACGCATTGAGCTTTCTATGGTCTGCGCCTGCTGGTCAGCGCGTAATTGTAATAATCAAGCAAGTTGCCGCTGCCATCATCAGCTGCAATATAGTCGTCATCAACAGCCGCCCCTGAGTTGATTGTTTTGGCGGAGCCTAAATAGGCTACCGGGGTAACAACATCCGCCAGTTTAACGGACGATTCCGAAAGATCTTCCCAATGGACTACAAGATAATCTCCAATATCGGAACCCATCAGAGCGTCGGTATTGCTTAATTTGACATACATATTGCCCGATACCGCGGATACAGGATCGGTTTCCTCGATGAAACCGGAATATTGGAAAAAATCATTAACGCCGTCCAAATTTATTAATCCGTTGCTATCGCCGTCTACATAAACGGTATAGGTGGTACTGGTAATTATCGCTCGAAGGAGATTTGCGGTATCATCCCAGGTTCCTCTGAGGGCACCCCGGTTCGGGTACTGCCTGACCTGGGCGGTAACATAACCCCAGCTAACAAAATCGTTTGCCGCCGCCGGGGTAAATTTAGACACGGCATCACTATAAGTTGCCGCTTCTACTTCCGTTGGATATGAAGAAGCGTTTGCAAGGGACACCGCGCCGGAACTTAATTCCCGCCAATATATCCCTATATATGAATTGGTTGGTTCCGCATAGTTTTCGCTTCCTGTATTATCATAAAAAGGCGGCATCACGTATTTAACGATGAGTACGCCGGAGGGAACGGAAAAATTGGGGTCGTTTTCAATGGTGGCGATAAAACTATATCTGCCGTTTGGTCTCGAATCGTAACCGTTATAGATAAGGGTATTGCCATAGATCTCATACCCATCGCCGGTTCCCGAAGACCAGACGCCTTCAAGATTGCCCGGCGTACTTATGCTGTCCGTATCGCAGCCGGCAAACAGGACCGCTCCCGCCGCAAGACACAGGACAAAAAGGACGGTAAAAAGAACGCCGACGCGTCTTTTCCCGACAAAAGATTTTGAAGAAAACATGGCTTACTCCTTTCCGAAGAAAAGGAGCCTGTAACTGTAACGGCGCAGGTCCGCCGGCAAATTTACCGCCGGCGGGGCAGAACCGCAGCAGGGATGGGAAAAATTATCAGCCTGAATCAACGACAATTTTTCTCACGGCTCAATCCTCGAAGCCTGAAAATTGAATACGGACCTCCCAAGCCTGCGGCTTTTTACGGGGGCCTAGTATACCAAAGTCTCCTGGCTTATGGGCGTTTCCCCGCCGGCCTTCCCAGGCGCTGAACTTCGTTCAGCCGTCCAGTGGCCGTTAATGGCGGTTCTTCCCAATCACAGTTACGGGATAGCGGAGGATTCCCGGCTCCTGGCCGGCCACCTCGCTTCCTTTGAAGTATACAAGTACACTCTACAGGCATGACCATGCCTTGTCAAGTCCTGCCATGCGGTAAAAACCAACTCCCGGCGGCGGCAGCGAAGTTACCGGAGCGGCTAACCGCCGGATGAACCCTGGGGGCCAAAGGCCCGTCAGACCCGCTTTGCAGGTCCGCACGCATACGGACCGCGGCAGCTTTGCCGCCGGGTTATGTGCAGCTACGCTGTCTGCAACTTTTATACCCAATTCTCTATTTTTAATAAAAATTAAAAATCCACCGCCTTTGGCGGTGGTCATGTACTGATGGTTATACCGTAAGAAAAGCAAGAAGGTAGGGCAGGGGATAGCAGCAATTATTTTGAAAAAAAGACGGATGGAAACAACGCAAAACTTGTTGCAAGGAATGACGGTAATTAAGAAAAGTAGGAAGGTTTCAAGGCCCCTTTCAGGGGCCACCATTCAAGCCACCGCCTTTGGTGGCGGTTGTTGACTTTTATGCCATTTACACAAAATTAGTTTATATAAAATAATCGCATAAAATCGCCGTATTTTATATAAAACATGACGATTTTAACGCATTATTCGTTAAAATTAATATATAATGACCGTAAATAATTATACGTCATGTCAATTGACGATGGTATAATCTTCTGTAGTCCGTTTTCGCGGCATTAGTTTTTCCATCTCCCTTAACCGCTTGGCTAAGTCAATTTGTTGCTCCAGTAATAAACGCCTTGTTTGCTCCAAAGATTCCAACACAAAGGCATGGGGTAAATCCCCCAAAAGATTTAGCGTAAATAAAGGAGATTGGTAAGATTTGGGTCTGAAAAATGGGTCTGATTTACCACAAAATGTAGCAAAATAACCCATTTCTACCTTGAAAATATGCGAAAACCTTACGGTTTAGTGTAAGATTTCGCATATTTTCTCTCATTTCCTGGAGGTGAGGGGAATTGAACCCCTGACCTCGTGAATGCCATTCACGCGCTCTAGCCAACTGAGCTACACCCCCGGACGAGTGTCCAGCATAGCCAGAGGGCGGCAGGTATGTCAAGGGGGGCATGGAAAAACAAGCGCGGGGCTTACAGGGGACACCCGGCAAAGAACGTGTAAAGACGGATGCCGCCCTTACTCCGTAAACGCCGCTTTCAGGGGGATTTCAAGCCCCGGCAAAATGTCCGACAGGGCGGCGTCCTCAAGGCCGTAGATGCGGGCGCTCATTTTGCCGTCCCGGGGCAAGACGGCGCATGGTCATGGAACGTACCAAAGCTTGACAAGAATAAGAGGCGCCGGGTATACTCGCTAGTTAGTTATAGCTAACAAGGAGCCGGCCAATGGTTACCGTGAAAAATTTACTGGGCCTTTCCGACGAGGGCCATAAAAACTTCAAACGGGCGGTCCGGGCGGTGGTGGTGTCGAACCTGTGCCTCTTCCTGCCCTTCATCGTGATCATTCAGACGATCATCACCCTCCTCGACCCGCTGATGGCCGGCGGCGCGGCTTTGGACAGCCGCCGGCTCTGGCTGCTGCTGGGCCTGGGGCTTGCGGCGGCGGCTCTGTACTTTTTCGCCTACCGCGCCGAGTACCGCAAAACCTACACCACCGCCTACAGCGAATCGGAAAAGATCCGGCTGGAAGTGGCGGAGCGGCTCCGGCGGCTCCCCTTGAGTTTTT
>JAISPH010000177.1 GCA_031275035.1 Treponema sp. | reverse complement strand
GCGGTCAAGCTCTGCGGCGAGGATCTGTTCCTGTCTTATGATGCGCTCCAGGGAGAGACGGCAGGCCGCGGGATTGAAGAGGGCATCCCGGGGAAGCACCTCCTCCTGCTCATAGGCGGCCTGCAGCGGGAAGAGGACTTCCCGGTCCTGGACGCCGGCCTGCCGCAAGACAAGCTCCCCGGGACCCGCCGTCAAAGCCTCCCGGCGGGGTTCTTTATCCAGGAACATAAGGTCATAGTCTATCTCCTCGGGGAGCCGGAAACCCTTCCGGTCCAGGATCGCTTCAAGAAGCTCTACATCCTCCCGGATTCCCTGGAGGGCGTGAATAGAGATCCTGCTCAAAAAACGGTTAAGGAAATAGGGGGCCCCCAGGTCCCTGTTTCCGTTAAGCAGAGGAAACAGGAAGCGGCGGCTGTGGATCAGCAGCGCTGAAATTGTTCCCCCCCCGGTCAGGGCCCAGAACCGGTCCGGGCTTTCCCGGCGAATAAAGCGGGAACAGGCGTTTACACAGAGAGGTTCCAGCTTTCTAAGCAGAGCCTCCGCCGCGGGAAGATCATTCTTTCCGGTTTTTCGCCATTTAAGGTTCATAGGGTCTGCCGGACAGATCCCAGGGGAAGCCGCCCCCGGGCGGGAATGCGCCCCAACATGGCGGAAAAAGCGGCGGCGAAGGATTCCGGGGCGTAGCTGTAGACCGCCACCGCCCCTGCCGTCCAGGAGACTTCGTCGAGATAGGCGGGACTCAGCACCGAAAGAACGATTACCCGCTTGTCCAGATAGCGGAGCCTCCGCAGCACGGCAAGCCCCGAAGCATCGGCAAGGCAGAAGATCACCGTGTCGGCGTTCCGCGCCCGGCGGATCAGTTCTTCCGAGCCGCCCGGAGAATACCAGTATGAGGCCGCTTCGGGATAGGCGGCTTTTCCGGCGCTGAAGAAATCGGAGAACTGGCCCGCCAGAAGAATGCGCCCCGCCTTTTCCGGGTCAAGGGGAAAGAGCCCCGGTTCCTCCCGGATCACCGTAACGCTCCGGGCGGCAAGGCCAAGAAAGAAAGCGGCCCCCCCGGGATCGGGAAGCTCCCTGTCCACGCGTTTTAGGTCCGGGACCGGCGGGACGGCCCGTTCCCCCCGGAGGTATTCCAGCTTTAACTCCAGGATACGCCGGGCCGCGTCCCGAACCCGTTCCCGGAATTCCGGCTCTTCCTTCATGGACGCCGCCAGATAGGTCCAGACCGCATCGTTAAGATTCGGCGTAGAGGACATCATGATAATATCATTGCCCGCCAGGAGGGCCTGTTTTGCCGCCCGGGAAAGAGTTCCGGCGCTGGAAGTGGCTCCATACATCATCAGATCGTCGGTGATGATCAGCCCCTGGAAACCTATTCGTTCCCGGAGCAGGGTTTTCAAAAACCACGGCGATAGGGAAGCCGGCAGGGATCCCGCCTGGGTTTGGGGAAAGGCCAGGTGTCCGCTCATTACCGCCGGCAGCCCCTCTTTGGCAAGCATCCGGTAGGGCGTCAGCTCTCTGTTCCAAAGGGTCTCGAAGGAAACGTCGATCCTGGGAAGAATCCCGTGGGAATCCAGATCCGTCCCCCCGTGGCCGGGATAGTGCTTTGCGGTGGCGATGATTCCCGCCGCCCGCTGGCCCTTCATAAAAGCCGCCCCCAGGATTCCCGCCCGGACCGGATCATCCCCGAAAGCCCGGGGACCGATGATCACCGAAGCCTGGTTGGTATAGAGATCCACCGTAGGAGCAAAGTTCATGTTGATTCCCAGTACCGCCAATTCCCGGCCTATGTAGTAGCCCGAAAGGTAAGCGTCCCTGGGGTAGCCCGAAGCGCCGATGGCCATATTCCCCGGAGTTTCACTGGTAGCGCCCTTTACATGCCTGATCCAGCCTCCTTCCTGATCGGTGGCGACTAGAAGGGGAATTTGGAAGAAGCCTTCCAGGGAACTCCGCTGAAGGGTCCCCACCGTTTCCGCAAGCCTCCGGGTATCGCCGGTATTCCAGCCGAATATCTTTACTCCGCCGATATGCCGCTCTCTGATCCAGTTCATAATGAGGGGGGAAGGTTCGGCCCCTACCCAGCCAAGCATAAAAGTCTGGGCCAGCGCTTCCTCATCGGACATGGCCGCCGTTATGATCCGGGCCAGTGCGGAGGGATCGCCGGGACTGTTAAAACTCTGGGGAAAAACCGGCCGGGAGAAGAACAGAAGCAGCAAAAAGACAAAGACGCCGCAACGCCCCCGGTTAAGAGCTTTCACGTATATGCTTCGCCCTTCAAGGCGTCAATGTACAGGACGGCGCTGTGGGCCGCGGCGGCCCCCTCGCCGGCGGCGACCACCACCTGCCGGAAAGCGCCGGAACGGACATCCCCGGCGGCAAAGATTCCGGGAACCGATGAGGCCATGGACTGATCCGTTATGATATAGCCGTTTTCATCGGTTTTTACGCCAAGCTGGTTTATCAGGGAAGATTGGGGAAGGGTTCCCGCAAAGATAAAAACCGCATCGGCGGATTCTTCGTACTGTTCCCTCCGGTCCACCCGTTCCAAAAGCACCGAGGAAACATGATCTCCGCCGGCGGAGTTTGTCCCCCGGATTTCCAGTATTCTGGTATTGAAACGGACTTCGATGCGGGGGTTTTTAAGCGTCCGTTCCGCCAGAACCTTCTGGGCCCGGAAACGATCCCTCCGGTGGATCATGACGACGGTATCAGTCAAATTGGAAAGATACCGGGCCTCGTCGCAGGCGGCGTCCCCGCCGCCGACCACGAAGATCCGTTTTCCTTTAAAGAAGGGACCGTCGCAGGTGGCGCAGTAGGAAACCCCCCGGCCGTATAATTCCGCCTCTCCGGGTATATCCAGGGTACGGTGTTTGGAACCGGTGGCGATAATCACCGCCAGGGCCCGCAGGGTCTTGGCGTTTCCCAGGGCCGCCGCAAAGTACCGGCTATTGTTCCCGCCGGTTTCTGCGGTGATGGACAACGCCGATTCGGTCATAAAGCGGGCGCCGAAGGATTCGGCCTGACGGTACAGATCCTGGGAGAAATCAAATCCCGATTTAATTTCTCCCTCCGCGCCGGGCAGGCAGCCGGGATAGTTTTCAAGCCTGTCAATAAGCAGCGCCTGGCCTCCCGGCGCAAGCTGTTCAAGAACCAGCGCCGGCAGATTGGCCCGGGCCCCGTACTGGGCGGCGGTCAATCCGGCGGGACCGGCGCCTATAATAAGCAAATCCGCATCAAGTTCAGCCATAACAGCTCCGTTCCGTTTCCGCTAAATCTGCGGCTGCTCTTTCAAAAGCTTACATTTTGAAAAAGCTTCCGGTATATTTATATAATATGAAAAGGCATTCAAGATCGTCAATGAACCTCCCCGCCGCAGAGCCTCCTCCGCTCAAGCGGGTTCCTGGATATCAGGCTCCGCTGCAAATGAACATCCATCCGGGTTTTCCGGGGCTTTTTGTCCGTGCGGCGGCTTTGCCGGTTTTGATGATGATCGTCCTCCCCGTTCTTTCCGCCCAGAGTTCCTTTCCCGCCCTGGAGGCGGATCCCCAGGCCCTGGCCTATTCCCGCAGGGCCGCTTATTCCTGGCAGGATCTGGCGGAGATAGCCCTCTGGGCCTCGGGCAGCGGGGACAATGTATCTTATATGGAACGGCTCCGGGAAGCGGCGGCGGAAATAGGTCCGGCCGCTCCGGCGGATACCCTAGAGCGGGGAGAGTACATTCTCAACTATATGCACCGTCGCTTCCTCAGATCCTACTCGGAACGGCAGACCAGGATGGATCAGCTCTTCAACACAGGCCGGTACAACTGTGTATCCTCGGCGGTGCTCTACATGATCCTGGCGGTATCCGCGGGCCTCGATGTATCGGGGGTAATGACCAGGGACCATGCCTTTGTAACAGTCCGGGCCGGGACGGAACTGATCGATGTGGAGACTACCAACCGGTATGGTTTTGATCCGGGCCATAGAAAAGATTTCCATGATGATTTCGGCAAGACCACCGGTTTTGCCTATGTGCCGGCCCGGAATTACCGGGACCGGTCCGCCATAGACCGGCTGGAACTGGTTTCCCTGATTCTTTCCAACCGGATCTCCGAAGCCGAATCCCGGGGCCGTTATGCCGAAGCGGTGTCCCTTGCGCTGGACCGGGCGGCCCTGCTTTCGGCGGAGAATGCCGCCGCCGGTTCTCCCTTCTTCGGGAACCCCCGGAGCGATCTGTTGAACAGACTCTATAATTTTGGCGGCGCCCTTATCCGGGACGGCAGGGAGGAAGACGCCCTCAGATGGGCCGCCCTTGCGGGAGAAAAATATCCCGAAGGGGAACGCTGGCAGGAGATGATCTTCGCCGCTTCAAATAATCTGATCACAAAACTTATCAGGGCGCAGAAAATCCCCGAAGCCCGGAAAGCCCTGATCCGGCATACTCCGGTTTTAAGTTCCGAAAATTTTGTAAAACTTGATACGGTGGTGCTGGAAGCGGAATTGATCGGTCAATGCGCCGGGGCTGCTTCTGCGGAAGAAGCGGAGGCCGCCCTGGAAGCTGTTGCCGCATCCGCGTCCCGTTTCCCCAGGGGCAGGATCGATGAACTGCGGAGCCTGGTCATTATAAAAGAAGGGGAACGCCGGATCTCGGCCGGTTCCTATCCGGAGGCTGTCGCTTATGTTGAAGAAGCCCTTAACCGTTACGGCCCCAATTCCCGGCTGAACGCCGCCCTCCAAACCTTCCGGGCGAACCGGGTTTCGGAATTTCACAATGCCTTTGCATCTTTCTATAACAGAGGAAATTACGAAGAAGCCCGCAGGATCATTCAGGAGGGTCTTAAAGAATTTCCCGGCCAGCGTCAGCTTAGTGCGGATCTCAACCTGGCGGAACGGGCCCTGCGGAATTAATCCGCACATTTTGCTGCGAATTTTTTAACTGGCAATTGCTATTATAAAAAGCCTATGTTATAATAACAGCAATTCTATTAAAGGAGCTGATATGGCTAAATTCACTTTATTTGTAGACAGAGCGAAAAAATACCGGTTTAATCTGAAGGCGACCAACGGCGAAATTATTGCTTCCAGCGAAGCGTACAACACCAAGGCCGCCGCCCTCAAGGGAATTAAATCGATCCAGAAAGGCGCCGCCGCCGCCAAGATAGAGGATCTTGATCCTGAGCTTAAAAAAGCTGCGGCGAAAAAGCCCGCCGCCAGGAAACCTGCCGCTAAAAAGCCCGCGGCCCGGAAGACGGCCGCCAGGAAACCTGCGGAAAAAAAACCCGCCGCGCCAAAACCTGCGGCTAAAAAATCCGCCAAGAAGGAAGACCCCAAAAAGTCCTTGTTTTCGACACTGAATTGATCCGGCAAAAACGTGCGGGCGGCGCTTGACCGCTCGTTAATGTGAATAGAGTTGTTCAGAAACTTCAGTTTCTGTCGAACCAAGGTTCGCCAACAATCACTTAAAAAGGACTTGTGTCGGACGAAAGTCCGCGATAACTAACCGGGTTATTGAACAAGTCTGATGAGCCTCCCCGGAGCAGAGCGCGAACCAGGGGTTCGGCGGGGTTTCCTAAGCGTCGCCATATTTGCGGGGAGGAGGACATATACGCAATGCGTCTATAGGCAGAAGCGGATGGTACAGTTTACCGGTAACCGGTAAGGGCGGTGTTGTAGATATCCTCGATGAGCCTGAGGCCCCCGCGGCAGCCGGCGTAGCCTGTGGTCATCACCAGCCGGTAGGGTGAAGGCAGGGCGGCGGACGGGAAATCGCAGCCCTTCTTCCGGGCCAGATCCTTGTCCCAGCCGCTGCCGATGATGAGCCCCCGGCCTTCGTGGTCCGCCGCTTCTATTGCCGCCTGGGTCAGGCCCGCGTCGTGCTGGAACTCGACGGGGATGGTCCGCTTTGCGGAAAACCCGGCGGCGGTTTTCAGAATTTCCTCCCGGAAAGGTTCGGGGGTGTTGTCGGTGATAAAAAGTTCCTTGGGAACGAGGCCCGCTTCGTTGAGGAGGAACGCCGTCATGCCCAGCACATAACTTGCGCCGTGGATGATGTGCATCCAGGAGGGAAGGCCGTAACGGAATTCCAGCAGGAAGGCGGCGAGGTTGTCGATCTCCTCGTAGAAAACCAGCTCTTCCTGTCTGATAAACGCCTCGACGCGGCCGCCGTCGAGCCCCGCGCCCTGGGCGCCGGCGCAGGCCGCGAGCTTCCGGAGAAACCGGGTGGTCTCATTGCCGCCCATGGGCAGGTAGGGGAACCGGAAGAAGGGCTGGCCGTAGGTTTCTTCCAGGTACTGTACGATGGGAAGGCCGAACCAGGGGGACACCAGTATGTGAAGGCCGCCCTGGGGATCTCCTTCCATTCCTCAACGCCCCGTGAAAGGGGGCCGAAGAGGATGTTGACCTTGAGGCCTATCCCTTCAACAAGGCGCTTCAACTCTTCCAGATTGCCCTTCCAGAATTGATCCTGATAGGGGATGGACGCAAAGAGGTTGACAAGCCGCCTGTCCTTGGGCTGTTCCGCCGGGGCGAAGCGGGCGACGTACTGTTTCAAAATCGCCTTGACGATCTCGCTGTGGGCCTCATAGTTGCTGTACTTGAAGCCGGGGGTATCGGCAAAGACGATGGGCTTCCCCTCGCCGGCGAATTTTTTACGATGCCGTCGATGTCGTCCCCCACAATGGCGGAGGTACAGCCGGGCAAAACCACCTGGAGGTCGCTTTTTCAGGATCCGGTAGGAATTGGCAATAAGCCCGGCCAATTTGTTTTTCCCCGCCGAAGACCACATCGGATTCGGTAAAGTTGGTACACGGCGCGGTGCCGCCCCCGGAATAACCCCGGGAACGTTCAAAAAAGCCGGCGGCCATGCTGCCGCAGCCCGGCCCCGAGTGGAGTATGGGAATCGCCCGGGGAATGGCCACCACGGTCTGCATGGCGCCTATGGCGCACATGTAGCGCTGCTGTTCAATATGCTCTGACATGCGCGCCGTCTTCCAAAAAGGCGAAGGGATCCTGCGCCAGCCACCATTCGGTATAGGGATTGATGGCGTGCTTTGCAAGGTTCTTCACAAACTCGTCGTTTTCGATTGTTTCAAGGATACGCTTTCCGTAACCGGCGATTCCCTCGTAGCCCATGCCGAAATGTTCATCCCCGATTAAAAGCGACGGTATGCCGTATTTGGCGCCCCAGAGGGTCATGCCCCCGTGCCGGGCCAGGAGTATGTCGGGCCGGACCCTGTTGAGGATATTGGCCAGTTCAAATTCCTTCTTGTTGCAGACATTGTAGCCCCTGATCTCGTCGGTATAATCCTTCACCACATTCTGCAGGGTGTCGGCGGATTCGGCGCCGTTGTCGTAGATGGGATCGTGGTGGAAGATGGCGGCCCCCAGGGGTTTCATCCCCAGCTCCTGCAGCAGACCCAAAAGGGAATGGCCGTGGGAGGCGCCGGCGGTAACATAGGCGGTTTTGCCGGAAAGCTTCTCCCGCAGGGTTTCTATGTCCGGGAGCCAGCGTTCCCGCTCTTCACGGAGAAAAAGCTCCGCCGCCGCTTCCCGGCCCGTCAGGCGGCCCAGCTCCCGGAACCAGCGTTCGGTCTGGACGATGCCGTAGGGGGCGGACACCCTTATTCCCGGCACGCCGAATTCCTGTTTCAGGGCGGCCCCCAGGTAGGAGCCCAGGGTTGCGCAGATCTGGATGGTACAGGCCGCTTCGGAGGACGAGGCGATTTGGGCCACCGTGGCGTAGGGGGTAAGGTAATTGACCCGGAGACCAAGCCGTTTGAACCAGCGGCCGAACAAATCGGCCCCCCAGAAGTTAACGATGTTGACCAGGTCCTCCTGTTTTTTTACCGGTTTTTTGATCAGCTTCCGGGCAATGCCGTGGTAACCCGAATCAAAGCCGCTGGTCCAGATCTTCGAGCGGAAGCCCTCGCAGAACATGGCCCCCACGGGGACGCCGATTTCTTCCTCCGCCTCCCCGGCAATGCCTTCCACATCGTCCCCGATGATGCCGGAGGCACAGGTGGTGATGATAAATATGGCCGCCGGCTTTACCCGCCGGTACACGTCGCGGATCGCAGCGGCAAGTTTCTGCCCCGCCCCGTAGACCGTATCCTTTTCGTTTACATTGGTGGTAAAGATGCGCGCTGTTCCGGGTTGTCCACATTCCGGTGTATGCCGTTTACCTGGTAGGTAAAGGCGAATTCGTGGAGGCAGCCGGCGCAGCCCACCGGCCCGTGGCTTATCACCGCCGCGTCCCGGATCAGGACGACGGTACAGGCCGCATTGGAGGTGGAGCAGCCCATGCACTGGCTGAAGCTGCGGCTCTTGTCCCGCAGGGTCCCCCGCCGGGCGCAGCTTACCAGATCCCCGGCGCTTCCCGTGTAACCGGTGATGGACCCCAGCCGCGTTTCCCGTACCGGGGCGTGTCCGGCCTTCAGGTTAATTTCACTCATGGTTTCTCCGTTTAATTAAAGGCCCTTGCAAAGGCCTGCTCAAGATCGGCGATGATGTCCCCGGCATCCTCCAGCCCCGCGGAGATGCGGATAAGGTTCTGGGGAATGTCCGCAAAGCGCTGTTCCTCCGGGGCAAGCTCCCCGTGGGTGGTCCGGGGGGCATTGACGATCAGGGTTCTGGCGTCTCCCACATTCACATGGTAACTCAACAGTTCGACGGCATTGAGGAATTTGTCCCCCTGTTCCTGGGTTCCCCTAAACCCGAAGGACAGCGCCGAGCCGGGACCCCTGGGGAAATATTTCTTTGCCAGGGCATGGTTGGGATCGGCGCTCAGCCCCGGATACTTCACCCACTCCACCCGGGGATGCTTTTCCAGATACTCCGCGATCTTTTTGGCGTTGGCAACCTGTTTCGCCACCCGCTCCGAAAGGGTCTCAAGGCCGATGAGGGCAAGGTAGGCGTCGAAGGGCCCCAGGGCCGCGCCGAAGTAGTTGAGGTACACCAGGCGGATGCGGGTAACAAAGGGCGCGTCGGGGAAGGTTTCCAGAAAACCCCGCCGGCGCCCCGTTTCCCTGTCGCGGAGCACATATTCGGGCTGTACCAGCTGGGGGAATTTGCCGTTGTCCCAGGGAAAATCCCCCGCCTCCACCACGAGCCCGGCGATAAGGTTCCCGTGACCGTTCAGGGCCTTGGTGGCCGAATACAGCACCAGATCCGCCCCGTAATTAATGGGGTTGAGAAGATAGGGGGTGCCGAAGGTATTGTCCACCACCAGGGGAATGCCGTGTTTGTGGGCCAGGGCGGCCAGGGCTTCCAGGTCCGCCACCACGCCGGTGGGGTTGCTGACGGATTCCACCTCCAATTTGAGCGCCGCCCTCTCGGAGATGGGGCTCAAGGTTATGCAGTTCGGCTGCGATCCCAAAAGCGATTCCACCAATACCCTGCGGGATGGTAAATACATCCCCACGGTCCTGGATACCCTGAAATTATCGACGACTTTGTGGAGAAAACTTCGACGGCAGTGGTGGAATATATTCCCCGTTCCATAATGGTTACCCGGAGCGAGTTCCAGGGTAAGACCACCATTGAAGCCGAACCGGATTCCGCCCAGGCCGGAGTGTACCGTTCCCTTGCCCAAAAAATAGCGGATCACGCCGAATCAAAAGCCCCGAAGCCGTTGGAAATCCAGGCGTTGAGGGAATGGGCGGGAACCTGGGCGGACAGGCTGTTGGCCTATGAGCAGGGACAGATGGCCGAAACAGGGGCCGCTATTTAAGGCGGAGATCGATGCCGGACAGTACCCTGACAAAAACAGAAAACCTGAAGAAATCCCTGACCCATCCCTGCTTTAACGGATGCGGCGGAAAAGATACCCGAATCCACCTGCCGGTCGCCCCCGCCTGTAACATTCAGTGCAATTACTGTGTCCGCAAATACCAGCGCGCCAACGAGAGCCGTCCAGGGGTAAGCTCCCAGGTCCTGAGCCCCCGGGAAGCCCTGGACCGGTTTCTGGCAGCGCGGGAAAAACTCGGGCCCATTGACGTGGCGGGCATCGCCGGGCCCGGGGACGCCCTGGCGGATTTTGAGAAGACTCAGGAGACCTTCATCTTGATACGAAGGGCCGATCCGGGCGTTACCTTTTGCCTTTCCACCAACGGCCTGCTCCTTTCCCGTTATGCCGGTGAAATAGCGGCCCTGGGGGTATCCCATGTAACGGTTACGGTAAACGCGGCAAACAGTGAAACCGGCAAACGCATATACCGTTTCGTTGAATGGGAGGGGACGCGCTATACCGGAAAAGAAGGGGTCCGGCGGCTTCTGGAAAACCAATATGCAGGAATACGGCGGCTCAGGGAGCTGGGGATAGTCAGCAAGATCAACGTGGTGCTCCTCAAAGGACTCAACGACAGCCGGATTCCGGCCATAGCGGAAAAGGTAAAGGAGGCCGGCGCGGACCTGCTCAACATTATACAGCTTATCCCGGTCAAGGGGAGCCTTTTTGAATACCTCCCCCTCACCAGCAATGCCGAGATTACGGAAATCCGCCGGTACCGTGAGGGCATCCTGCCCCAGATGTATCATTGCCGTCAGTGCCGCGCCGACGCAGTAGGGTGTATCGATGAGGACGTGTTCCTCAGTTTTACGGGAAACGCCGCGCCGTTTTCCCGTGGGATGGCGCAGACAGCGGCGCAGGAAACGCCGGAAATCCCCGCCGGGACAGTAACCCTGCGCTTTGCCGCGGCTTCTCAAAACGGAATGCTGGTGGATCAGCACTTTGGTCACGCCCGGGCGTTTCATGTGTACGAATACCATGCGGACCAGGTTAGATTTATTGAACGCCGGGAGATTCCCCCATATTGCCTTGGACCGTCAAATTACGGCGGCGATGAAAACCGTTTTGCCGCGATTGCGGAGATCCTAAAGGACTGTTCCTGTGTTCTCGCCATGCGCATAGGCGACGTTCCCCGGTATGAGCTGGAAAAACAGGGGATCAAATTTTTTATGACCTACGACTATATTACCAGCACGGTCCGTCAAGCTGCGGAAAACGTTTTGGCAAACCCATAGAATGGCCCCGCTCTTCTTCCTCTGAAGGACCCGGTTTTTCCGGTTGATGTTTCTTGTCCGATTTGGTACAAAGAAGCGGGCCCGCTGCGGGGTAAATCCGGCCCGTTTACCAGGTTCCGGAAAGGAGTGTTCATGAGTATTCAACTGGTCATCCTTATTGTGTATATCATTGGACTGCTTGCGCTGGCCGCATGGGCTACACAGATTCAAAAACGTTCTACAGCCGGCAAGATGTTAAGCTACCTGCTTGCGGGCCGCGACATGCCCTGGATCATCGTTGCCGTTATGCTGACCGGGCTTGCCGTCGGCGGCGCATCAACGGTGGGGGTGGCGCAAAACGCCTACCGGAACGGCCTTTCCGCCGGCTGGTACAATGCGGCCTGGGGAGCGGGGGGCATCTTCGTCGGCTTTTTTGCCGTCAAATACCTCCGCCGGATGAAGGTAAAGACGATTCCGGAAATGATGGGCCTTATGTACGGTCCCCGGACACGGTTTTTAGGCGTTATTAATCAGCTTTTAATCATGATTACGATAACTTCGATGCAGTACGTTGCAGGCGGTACGATCCTCAAGGCGCTTTTGCCGGATATTTTTACGGGAAACAGCGGGATGTTCGCCTCGGCGGCTATTTTCATCCTTATCACCGTTACCGGCGGCTACTGGGCCAGCGGCTTGACCAATTTTATCAATGTCATCGTTATCTACATCGGCATCATTGCCGCCCTGTTTCAAACTTTTGGAAAATTCGGCGGGCTTGAGACCATAAGGCGGAGCCTTCCGCCAGGCGATCACTGGTTTTCCTGGATAGGCAAGGCCTCCGAGGGCGCCATGGGCGGCTGGGCTGTTGCGGGCTTCATGGCCGTTATGGTAACCATGGCGGTAAGCACCCAGGCGGTCGCCCAGATTGGCTTTGCCGCCAGGGATGAAAAGGTCGCCCAGAAGGGCTTCCTCATCGGCGGCATCCTGATTCTCCCCGCCGGATTTTTATGCGCCCTCTTTGGCATCGTGGCGGCGGCAAAATTTCCCGGCATTTCCCCCCAGATGGCGCTTCCCATCGTTGCGGCCCGGCTCTCGCCCTTTGTGGGGGGCATATTTCTTGCCGCGCTCTGGGCGGCGGATATCTCCACCGCCGTGGGATTGCTCATGGGCTGTTCGACCCTGGTGGTAGAGGACATCGTTAAAAAAATCTACAAAAAACCAATCCAGGGCAAAAACCAAATGTTTGTATCCCGCATTACGGTACTCCTGGTCAGCCTGTTTTCATTTTTCCTTGCCCTTACTTCCAGCAGTATCATCGCAACGATTACCACGGCCCTGGCAATCACCACCTCCTTCACCCTTCTTCTCCTGGCCAATATCTACCTGCCGAAATTCTGCAAAAAGGCCGCCGGTTTCCCCATCATGCTTGCCTCCCTTGTCCTCTGGCTTATTTGGACATTCCTCCCGGCCCTGGAAACGGCTTCACCGGCCCTTAAAGCCCTCAACATCAAAGCCTTTTTCAAGGGACAACTGGTCTATCCCGAATGGATCTTCTGCCTTGTCATCTTCGCGGCGTGCGCGATCTTCGGTAAAACACGGACCGGCGAGCTGGCGCCCCAGGAAGATCAGTGAGCGGTTTATGATGAAAGATACCTATACCTGCGACGAATTGATAAAACTGACGGAGGCCCTGCTGATATCCCTCTGCGGCTATTCCGCGGCGGAAGCGCGGATAACGGCGGAGGTTCTTGTGGAAGCGGATGCGCGGAACATCCCCTCCCACGGCGTGTCGCGGCTCGATTTCTACCGGGGGAACCTGAAAGGCGGCTTTGCCAAGCCCAAGACCGAACCGGAAATCGTCTGCGAAACGCTGTCTTCCCTGGTGGTTGACGGCCGCGACGGTATAGGGCCGTACATCGCCGATTTCAGCGTTAAACGGATGCTGGCAAAGGCCGAAAAACAGGGCGCCGCTTTTTGCAGCGTCCGTAATTCAAACCACTTCGGCATCGCAGGTTTTTGGGCGGAAAAGGCGGCGCGGAAGGATATGATAGGGCTTGCCTTTACCAATACCCGGACCTGCGGCATCCCCACCTACGGCCGCGAGCGGGTCCTCGGCACCAATCCGCTGTGCGCCGCCATTCCCTGCGGCCCGGAAGACAATCCCCGGATCTTTATGCTGGACATGGCGACCACCACTGCGGCCCACGGCAAGGTTGAAGTATACGAGCGCCGTAAAAAACCCATGCCCGCAGGTTGGGCGGTGGACGATAAGGGGGCCGTTATGCACGACGCCACGGCCTTTGAAAAACTCTTCTGGGAAAACCCGCGGTTCGGCGGACACCTCTACCTTGGCGGTGAAGGCGAGGAAAGCGGCGGCCACAAGGGCTTTGGCCTGGGCCTCCTGGTGGAGTTGCTCTGCTCGGGGCTTTCTCTTGGGACGGCAAGCTACGACACCTTTCAGCCGGGCAGGGGATCGGGGATTACCCACTTCTTCGGCGCCGTCAGGCTGGACCTTTTCGGCGGCGTTCCGGCGCTCAAGGCCCATATCGCCGGCATTTTGGACCACATCAGAAACGGCGCCAAAGCGGAAGGCCAGGAACGGATCTACATCCATGGCGAAAAAGAAACGGAGGCCCGCTCCCTGGCCCTGAAAAACGGCATAAGCCTTGACGAGGCTACTTGTAAAATGCTTGAATCCCTCCGCGCCGAAGCGGGTCTTGACCTCTGACCGCTTTCGGGGAAGCGCCGGGCTGCAGCCGGATTCTGAAGATTACAGCTTCATCCTTCCCCGGAAACTCCGGGAAAGCGTAAGCCGGTCGGCGTATTCCAGGTCTCCCCCAACGGGAAGCCCCGAGGCAAGGCGGGTAATTTCGGCGCCGCTGTCCTTGAGCTGCCGCTGCAGATAGAGGGCTGTCGTATCCCCTTCCACGGTGGGATTCATGGCAAGGATCACCTCCTTCACCCCGTCCCGGCGTACCCGGCTGATCAAATCTCCAATGGCAAGTTTATCCGGCCCTATCCCTTCCAGCGGAGCGATGAGTCCCCCCAATACATGAAAACGGCCCCGGAATTCCCGGGATTCCTCAATGACCCGTACATCCTGAGCCCGCTCGACGACGCAGATGGTCAAAGTATCCCGGTCCGGATCGGTACAGATGGGACAGGGATCGGCTTCGGTAAAGCTGCCGCAGATCGAACAGCGCCGTATTGCGCCGTGGAGCAGATGCAGTTGTTCCGCCAGGGTCCGGGCATAATTGGGATCGTTTTCCAGAATATGATAGGCCATGCGGCCGGCGCTCTTCCTGCCTATGCCCGGCAGTTTGGAGAGGAGGACCACCAGCCGGTCAAGCGCATTAAGGGCCGGTCCGGAACTGCCGCCGTTCATGGAGTCCCGCCTCCAAAACCGGGAAAGCCCGGAAGGCCGGGGCCGGAAAGACCCGCCAGGGCCCCCATTTCCCGGTTGATGGCTTCCTTTATTTTCCCCATGGCGCTGGTAAAGGCCGCCGCCGTCAGATCCTGGAGCATTTCCACATCCCTGGGCTCCGCCGCTTCCGGGGCAATGCGGACCGCCAGAACCTCCAGGCGGCCGTTGAGGTCCACCTCTACCATACCGCCCCCGGCGGCCCCGGTTACGGCGATGGCCCCCAGCTTTTCCTGAAAGGAGCCCATTTGCTCCTGAATCTTCTGGGCGTTTTTAAGAATGTCAAAGGGGTTTATGTTCATCCTTGCTCCCTGGGTTTTTTACGACAGTCCCCTGAAAAATACGGCGCACCCTCTCCGCCTGGGGGGACAGCTCCGGCCCTTCCCCGGCATGAGCCGGAAAAGGGACTGGGAGGAATTCCTCCCCAGTATTCCGGTGCACCACCTCAAAGGCCGGAGCTTTGCCGGCAAGGGCCGCCAGGACACGGCCGATTAGGGCCCCGTCCTTTTGAAGCAGCTGGGCCTTAAAGGCGTCCCTGACGGGGATGACCAGCTTGTCCCCGTTCCATTCCCAGGACAGGGAACCGTCCAGGGCCGATGCGAGGATGCCCCGTTCCTGACGAAGCCGGGCGATCACTTCCTGCCGGAAAGCTGCCGAACCGGGCTCCGGGGGGACGGTTTCGGAACCTGCTCCGGCGGACCGGGAGGACCCCGCCGGGGCGCCGCTGTCTCTGGCGTCAGCCGGAACCGGCGGATTATCCGCCGGTTCCGGCACGGCTAAAGGGCGGCCTGCTCCTCCTTCCCGGTCCAGGATTTCCCGGGCTTCGGTTACCGCAGCCTTTAGCTCCGCCGGAGAAACCCAGCGGTCAAGCCAGCAGAGTTTTGATACCGCATTCTCCAGTTCAAACCGGGGAGAAAACGAGTGCCGTACATTCCGGTAGAGATCCAGCAGCAGGGAAAGGGCCTGCTCCAGCCGGGGGGCGTCCAGTTTTTCCAGGGGTTTGGCGGAAAAACGATCCGGGCTATACCCCAGAAGAGATTCCCGGAGTACGCCGCTCTTGATCAAAAGCAGGTTCCGGTAGTACCCCGCCAGATCAACGATGAACTGTTCGACGGCGATTCCCGCCTCCAGCACGGCGTCTATTATGGCCAGGGAAGCGGCGGCGTCGTTGGCGGCGCAGGCCTCCGCCAGGGCGTTAAGCTTGTCCAGCCCCACCAGGCCCAGCTTTTCCCGGATCAGCTCCGCTCTGATGGTTCCTTCCGAAAACGAGACCACCTGATCAAAGAGGGTATAGGCGTCCCGGAGACTGCCGGTAGACTCCTTGGCAATCCAAAAGAGCGCCTCATCTTCAGCCTGGATCTGCATTTCCCGGCAGGTATCCTGCAGTATAGCCCGGATAGTTTCAACGGGAATAAGCCGGAAGTTAAACTGCTGGCACCGGCTTTTAATGGTTGCAGGCACCTTGTGAAGCTCGGTGGTGGCAAAGATGAAAACGATATAGGGCGGAGGTTCTTCGATGGTTTTAAGAAGCGCATTGAAGGCGCTGTTGGAAAGCATGTGGACTTCATCGATAATGTAGATCTTGTAGCGCCCCGAGTTGGGGGGAAAGAGAACCTCGTCCTTGATCTGCCGCACATCGTTGACGCTGGTATTGGAGGCCCCGTCTATCTCGATGATGTCCAAACTTGCCCCCCGGCTTATCTCCAGGCAGGAGGAACAAACCCCGCAGGGAGCGGCGGTGGGGCCCTTCTCACAGTTAAGGGACCGGGCCAGAATCCGGGCGGCGCTGGTTTTGCCGCAACCCCGGGGACCGGAGAAGAGATAGGCGTGGGCGATATGGCCGGTTTCGATAGAATTCTTCAGGGTGGCCGCTACAAAGTCCTGCCCCGCCAGTTCGTCAAAGGTCCTGGGACGGCGGCGGGTGGCGGTAACCTCAAATTTTTTGCCGGCGCTCGCTTCTTCTGCCATAGTTTAAGTATACCCGGAGGGGCGTTTTTTTGTAAGCCATAGGACAGGTCCTATGTAGCCCTCAGGGAATGTATGTCGCCGACTATGGTCTCCCCCGAGGATCTGAGGCCCGCCGATTCATCCCTGATCTTGATAATCAGGTTGTTTATCTCGTTCAGGGAATTGATTACCCGGTTTCCCCCGCTGTTCTGGGCGTCCATGGCGTCCTTTATGTTTACCGCCTCGTTTTTTACCGCATCTATGAGGGACACGATGGAATCAAACTGGGCCTGAGCGTCGCTCGACGATTCCAGGGAGTTGTTGATCAGCGTCTTGATGTTTTTGAGGCTCTCGGAAATTTCCCTGGCCTGACGGCCCGAATTGTCCGCCAGTTTCCGTATCTCTCCGGCGACCACCGCAAAGCCCTTGCCCACGGCTTCCCCCGCATGGGCCGCTTCAATGGCCGCATTCATCCCCAGAATACTGGTCTGCTCCGCTATGTCGCCGATAACCAGGCAGGACTGGATAAGGGATTCGGCCTGGGAGGAAACATCGCCAATAAGATCCCCGATCTTGGCTATCCGTTTTTTGCCTTCCGTGGATGATTCGTTCAGCTTGAGAACCGTAGCGGCGTTATGCTCTAGGGAAGTATCTATCATGCGGATATTTTTTACCATCTCTTCTATGGTGGACGACGAGGACAGCACATACTCCGCGGCGGAACTTATCTCTTCGGACAGGCTGCCTATCCCCTTAATGCTCTTGTTCATTTCCGTAAGCACATGATCCAAAACCGTGTTTACCGTATCCTTCATCTTTTGTTCATTGTGCATGTTCTTTTCAAATTCCGTGTAATACTGGCAGTTTTCCCGCTTGTTAAGCCTGTTGATAATGGCTACCGCCATCTGCTCACAGCTCCGGTATCCGCAGGCCCCGCAGTTGCGGATATCCTCCGGTTCGGTTTTATGCATAGTTACAAACATGGCGTCAATATCCGCTTGGGAAGGGGCTATAACCCGCTCCTTGAAAAGGGCGGACCGGTCAATGTAAGAACGGGTATAGAGCCCCTCCTCCCAATGGGCGTCCAGGATCTTTTCAATCTTGTTTTTGCGGAACAGTTTTGCAAAGCCCCGGGGCCGGTACTTGTCCCTTACCTCCCTGGCCCGTTTTTCCACCAGAAATTCAACATCGTCCAGATTTTTACCCCGGTTTCCGGTACCGGCGCCGCCGTTGCAGCCCATGTGGCAGTTAAGGCAGTCGATAAGCGGATAAATAGGGGCGCTTCCTTCCCGAATGGCCTTGGAAAGGTGGGCAAAGTAATGGTACACCTCGGGGACTCCCTCGATTTTCCGGGTATGGGCGACTACCTCAGAATCGTAGCGTCCCACAGTACGCATAAGTCCGCCGGGGCTGGAAAAGAGCACCGCCCGTTCCGCCGAAGGGTTGTCGTAATCCGCCTCGGGGTACCGGGCCATCTTTTCCCCCCTGCCGTCCAGGTACTGCTGGATTGAATTAAAGGTAACATTGTAGTCCCCCATGCCGCAGGCGTCGAATTCCCGCCTCTTCGCATAGCAGGGGGATATGACCGCTATCTTATGGTCCTTGTACCGGGGATAGTACCGTTTTATCATCTTCATGGTATGCATCATGGGACTGTCCGCAGGGGCCAGATAGGGGATAAGCTCGGGCCGGTACATCTCGATGAAGGTAACCAGCGAGGGACAAGGCTGGGCTATGACGGTACGGGGTTTCTTTTTTTTCATATAATTGAGGTAGGATTTTATCGTCAGTTCCGCCCCAAAGCTGACGTCGAATATGCCCTGAACCCCCAGGGACTTGAGGAAACCGTTAAGGTTGAGGTACTTTCCATCAAAACTGGCGGCAGCCGCAGGGGCCACGATGGCGACCATGCTGGTTCCGTTTTTCAGATCCTCCATAAAGCTGTCAAAATCATCAAGGCCGATACGGGCGCCGTGGGTACAGGCGCTGATACATTCGCCGCAGCCGATACAAAGATCGCTGTGGTGATCCA
Source organism: Treponema sp. (assembly GCA_031275035.1). The sequence continues at coordinate 580 of JAISPH010000177.1, read as the reverse complement.
CAATGCTGCCGGAACCGTTATTGCACATCTTGGCGGGACACACCATGATGCAGCGATGGCAATTGACGCATTTGTCTTCCACAACATGAATAACCGGCCGTAAACGATTCGCTTCCATCTGAGTTTCCATTTTTGTCTCCTCTCCTGGCGGTAACGGCCCCCGGCAGACGGTGAATCACAGGCGGGGCATACTTTTTATGCGCAGATTCCTTTAACTTAAAGAACGAAGAGAACCGGGGCAGGATAACCCGCGAAAGTCCAACCAATAATGAAGAAAGATACGGAGCGCCCCCTGCGAAAAACCCCGCCGCCAGAACGGACTTTCGCCCGCGGGATAAAACCCGGTGCCACGGCGCAACGGACAACCGCTTACCGCTGCTTCCTTCCGGACCTGACGGGGTTGGGCGGCGTCCGCTCGCATGGTTCCTGACGACGGAGCGTTTTTATAATACTACACCTTGGAAGTTTGTACCAGAGCTCTGCGGGAAGAAAGAGCAAAGAGTAAAAAGGGGGATCTTCATACCTCCTGCCTTTCCACCCGCCCCGCCTGCGCATATAGGCGTGCTTCGTATATATCCCC
>JAISPH010000147.1 GCA_031275035.1 Treponema sp. | reverse complement strand
CCTATATACTTCATCGTACATTATCTTCCCCCGATAAAATTATGCCTTGTCTGTTGCCATGCTAAAAGCTGACCGCCTAAAGGCGGTGGTTTTAAACCTGGCACATGGAAAATAAAATTGTTATCTTTCAGTCCAAGGTGGAGATCACCACCCAGCTTGAAGAGGCGGCCATTATCGACGGCTGCAATACTTTCCGGGTTTTCTGGCACATTGTCTTTCCCATCCTCAAGCCCGTTACCGTGACCGTTATGGTCCTGGACGTGATCTGGATCTGGAACGACTACCTGCTTCCCTCCCTGGTCCTGACCAGCAAGGCCAACCGTACCATCCCCCTTTCCACCGCGTCATTCTTTGGGGAATTTACCATTCCGTGGAACATGGCCATGGCGGGACTCATGCTTACCATCATTCCGGTGATTGTTTTTTATATTTTCTCCCAGAAGTACATCATTAAAGGGGTGGCCGCCGGCGCGGTAACATAAAGCCCGTAAAACCCGCGCGGGCAAAGTTTACCCCGGGCATTAGTCCGGCCTTTGAATAGGTTTCGTATATACGGGAATCCCATCGGGGCCGGGAATTACCGCTTACCATAGGTAAAATTCCCTTTCTTTACCCCGTCACATTCAAAATATTCCCGTTCACAATCGGAATCTCCCCACAGTATATTCTTCGTAATCCGGTGGGAAGTGGTCCTGGAAAAATTCTCGATGTTGGTAGTATCAATAACATCACAGTACAGGGACGCCAGTTTCTTAAACCAGGGATAATCGTTGAAGTAACCTATCCACTGCTGGGCGTAGGGGCAGCGGACTTCCCCGCCGGCGGGGTCCCATTCCTTCCACGCCGCAAAAGGCAGATCGTTTACCTGGGCGAAATTTTCCAGAGTTGCCGCCAGGCCCAAAGCACCGGCCCGCCGCCGGGCGCCGTCACTGCGATCCAGGCTCAATTCAAAAACCGCTTTTTGTACCAGGGGGAATGCCTGTTCCTCCCCCACGGTTTCCACCAGCATTTTACAAAAATAGAAATACAGCATGGCAAACTGGCGGCACGCAAGACGTACCTCCGCCACAGTTGCCGTTTTTGTCTTACCATTCATTTCCCGCTGCCTCCTTCCGTTCTTTCCTGATCAGGGATTCCATGAACTCAATGTACGAACCCTTGCTAAAAACCGGTTTATAATTATCCACCGCTGCCTTTGCCTGGGCCGCCCCGTCCTTGAGAAGCCGGTAAGCCCCCAGGGCAAAGATCTTAGCCGTTACAATATAGGCTTCATCCTCGTCAGCCACATCAAAATCCGGCGAATGGGCGGCCCCGGTAATACCCCCGGTATGGAACGTAAGAACCGGCTGGATATGCTGAAGATCCCCCACATCGGTAGAACCGCCGCCGTGGTAAGATGCCTCGACAAGGTTAAATTTCTTGCCGGGACTCGCCAGCTTTACCGCCTCTATTAAGGCGGCATTGGGGGCGCCGGGGATCTGCGGCAGGTAGCCGGGCATGGTTTCAATCTCGTAGCCCGCCCCCAGGGCGTCGGCGCCGGCTTTATACGCCCTGTCGGTTTTTCGATCCGCGTCCAGGATAGCCTCCGTATTTTTGCCCCGGACCAGGGCCTCCAGCACCACCTCATCGGGGATCACGTTTACCAGATCCCCGCCCTTGGTGATAATGGGGTGGATCCGTACATGGTCATCATCCTTGAACGTTTCCCGCTGGTATTGCAACGCCGTATGCCCCAGGGCCGCGGCGTTTAACGCGTTGATCCCCTTATGGGGAGCCGCCGCCGCGTGGGCCGCCCGGCCCAAAATACGAATTACCTTTGATACAAAGCCGTTACTGCTGCCATTCCCCACAGAAATCCCCTCGGCGCTGGAATGGTGGACAATGCTCAGGCTAATGTCATCAAAAGCCCCGATACGGATTAGCTCGCTTTTCCCCCCGCCGTAGCGGATCTTCCCCTCCGCCTTTAGCTGATTCTTAAAGGCGATTTCCCCGTATTCTTCGGCGGGAACGGCAAAAAACACCACATTTCCATCCAGGGCCGCCGCCACTTCCGGATCCGCCAGGGCAAAGGCCGCGCCAACTACCCCGGCAAGCTGGGCGTGATGGCCGCAGCAGTGGGCAGCCTGGGTTTCGGGGTTCGCGTATTTGTGGGAGGGAATCCGCAGGGCATCCAGTTCCCCGATCAGGGCCAGGCTAAGACCGGGCCCCTTGGGTTTCAAGTAACCTTTTACCCCGGTCAACGCCAGGCCGGTTTCCACAACCGGCATGTTAAGGGCCCGCAGAAATTCCGCGAATTTACCGGCGCTGCGGAATTCCTTAAACCCTAATTCCGCGTGGGTGTATATATCCCGGGCAAAGGCGATAACAGCCTCCCGGTTTTCGTCTATCCGCTTGATGATCCCTGCTTCTGCTGCGTCCATACACCCCTCCCCCGGCGAATAGCCGTTTTTTTTATTTGCCCTTTATCCGGGCAGCCTTGGGCCTATGGATATTGGGCCCCCGGCTGCGGCGCACCGGAAGACGGAACCATATTTTAGTTGCCGCATACAATAGTCTCATAAAAACAAAGGCGTTGAAAGGTAGCGTTCCCCTGTGTCAGGCAGAAGGACCACGATATTCTTTCCCTGGCTTTCCATCCGTTTAGCAACCTCGACGGCCGCCCAAACCGCCGCCCCGGAAGAGATTCCCGCCAGTATACCTTCACTGCGGGCCATTTCTTTTCCTGTGGCAAAGGCGTTTTCATCTTTTACCCGAATCACTTCATCGTAGACTTTGGTGTTGAGTACCGCCGGGATAAAACCCGCGCCAATACCCTGGATTTTATGGGAACCGCTTTTTCCCAGGGAAAGGAAGGGAGAACTCTCCGGCTCCACCGCTATGACTTTGATGGCGGGGTTTTGTGATTTTAGAAATTCACCCGCCCCGGTAATTGTCCCCCCGGTGCCGACGCCGGCGATAAAAACATCGGTCTTGCCGTCGGTCTGCCGCCATATTTCCGGTCCGGTGGCAGTAAAATGGATGGCCGGATTAGCGGGATTCACGAACTGTCCGGGAATAAAACTGTTTGGTGTTTTGGCGGCCACTTCTTCCGCCTTGTTAATCGCCTCCCGGACCCCGCCGCCCCCACTGGTTAGTATCAATTCCGCCCCATAAGCCTTAATCAGGTTACGGCGTTCAACGCTTACTGTGTCCGGCATTATGAGGATAAGCCGGTATCCCTTGGAAGTCGCCACAGCGGCAAGCCCTATGCCGGTATTACCGCTGGTAGGTTCAATAATGGTATCTCCGGGTTTAAGCAGGCCCCTTTCTTCGGGGCCGGGGAAGCTTGACGAGGATCGCCTGGGACACCTTCCTGGGCTGCATAAAAATGATTTTATCCAAAAGCAGGAGGGCCTCATCGATGTCGTGGGTAACAAATACCACGGTCTTTTTTTCCGCGTCATCGGCCCAGAGTTTAAGAAGCATCTCCTGGAGAATCACCCTGGTCTTGGCGTTAATGGCGCCAAATGGTTCATCCATGAGGAGTATTTTTGGATTCACAGCGAGGGCGCGGGCGATAGCTACACGTTGTTGCATGCCGCCGGAAAGTTCGCCGGGGAGTTTGTCCATAAATCCGTCAAGTCCCACCCGGCGCAAAAATTCTTCCGCCACTGTATCAAACTGGCGGCCCGACAGATCGTGCCGTACCTGTTTCATCCCGAAGACCACGTTCTGTTTCGCCGTCATCCAGGGAAACAAGGTGTACTGTTGAAATACCACCGCCCGCTCGGGGCCTGTTCCTTTGATGGGAACGCCGTCAATCAGGACCTCCCCGGCGGTAGGCGATATCAGGCCCTCCAGGACGCTCAAAAGGGTACTTTTCCCGCAGCCGGAAGAGCCAATGACACAGACAAATTCCCCGTCTTCAACGGTAATATTAATGTCCTCCAGGGCAAGGAATTCCGTCTTGTCCGTGGTGTATACCAATTTTAGATCCCGAATTTCAATCTTGCTCATCCAAAAAATTCTCCATAAATAGAGTCTGTCCATAATGTGTCTACATTATGGACAGACTCTAAATAGCCGGAAGTCCCCCGCGAATTTGGCGGATTCACAGGAGACTTTTTAAAATCACAGACCCTATGACCGTGGTTATAGAGTTATATTGTTATTAGCTTCAAATTCCTGGGCCATTCTTTTATAAACAGCCTCGTTGGGATACCGGACAAGAATATCCTTCAGGGCGTCACGGTACACCGTACAGTCTATCGTATCCTCAAAGGGAACCCCGGCGGGAATGTAATTGTACTGCAGGAGAGTATCGTACACCGGTTTGACCCGCTTGTAATCCGGGTCCGGGTGGAAGGTCCGGCCCGCGCTGAATTCGGTATTGTAAAGCAGATTACTGACGTATTCCGGATCCTGGGACGACAATTTTGACAGCAGGGAAATCGTCTCATCGTGCTGTTCGTAGTAATCCTTGTAGGCCCGGATCTGGGCCCGGTAAAAGGCAACAAAGGCATCCCGCTTATTTGCCAGGGAAGTTTTGTTTGCCGTCTGGCGGCAGCACACATAGTTTTCGTACATATCCGTCATGGGGAAAAGAATCGTAAGACCTAAATCCCGGACCGCCTGCTGGTACTCAAAGCTTACAAAACCTATATCCACCTGGCCTTTCCGTACCCCTTCCACAATATGAGGCAAAACTTAGGGGGGGAACAAGGCCGTTAAGCATGACATCCGCCTTCCCGATGCTCAGGGCTTCGATGGCGCCGCTGCTAAGGATGATGTACTCAGGTTTAAGCCCCTCTTCCTCAGAATAATGCTTCTCCTTGGCAAGGGTTACCACCGGAGCACCTACCACATTAGAGGTATAAATAATGGTCAGGGGAAGGCTTTCTCCGGAAGATGCCGCAGCGGAAGATTTTTTTGAGCAGCCCGTAAAAACCGCCGGAACAATCACCGCCGCAAGAAACGCCGGCAGTACCCGCCCTTTTACAAGTTCAAAAATCTTTCCCGTGTTTTTCATCATGGTCTCCTTTTAAATAGTGTCTGTCCACAAAGTCGGTTACTTTGTGGACAGAACCTTGCATTTGCTCCCGTTTTGTGCCAAAACGGTATGCAAAATGCGTTTTTAAGGTAGTCGCGGACCTGCGGTCCGAGTCCATAATGTGTCTACATTATGGACAGACTCTAAATATTGCAATATTGCAATTGAAATCCAAGACAGGCTGTTTTAGAATTTGACATTTTAAAACAGCCCCGTAATCATAAAAACCGTGGGAGAATTAATATTCCCTGGCCTGATTAACCGGATCATTTCACCGTGATCTTAAGGTTGCCGCCGTTAAGAGCCTTGTCCGAAAATTCATTCCCCAAACCCGGCAGTTCGGGAATATTTAAACGGCCCTTGACGGGCTGGTAGTCGTGGATACAAAGCTCCTTGTTATAGGCGGTTAGATTAGTCCGGTGATGCTCGTGGATCACGAAGTTGGGGATCGCAGCTTCAAAGTGAATCGCCGCCGCCGTAGACAGGGGGCTGGCGCACACATGGGCCTGGACCGCCACATCATAGGCGTATGCCAGATCGGCGATTTTCTTCCCTTCCGTAATGCCCCCCGTATTCCCCAGGTCCGGCTGTATGACCCGAAGGGAGCTGTTTTCAAAATAGGGAGCGTACTGCCACCGGGAATAAACCCGCTCCCCATGGGCTATGGGGATGCCGATCCGGTCACCGATAACCTTGGCCAATTTCGGCGTAGGGGTATTGGGTTCCTCAAAATAAAAGATGTTGTATTTCCTGATACGGTTCCCGATCTGAACAGCCCCGTTGGCATCGGGCTTGGAGTGATTTTCAGCGATAATATCGACCTTAGGACCCACCGCTTCCCG
>JAISPH010000137.1 GCA_031275035.1 Treponema sp. | reverse complement strand
ATGCCGGTGGCCTTTGCCATCGGCGTATCCGGTATGGTGTTTTTTCTGGCTACGCCGGATATTCCTCTGTCTATCGCGGTACAGAAGATCGTCAGTTCCAGCCAGAGCTTTACCCTCCTGGCGATTCCCCTCTTTGTGTTCGCCGGTAATCTAATGAACAATACGGGGATCACTTCCCGGCTCATCAAGCTCTCCAATGTATTGACCGGGCATATGTACGGCAATCTGGGACAAATATCCTGCGTACTCTCCACGCTGATGGGGGGTGTGTCCGGTTCCGCTAACGCCGATGCGGCCATGGAATGCCGGGTTCTTGGACCTTCCATGACGAAGCGGGGGTACTCCAAAGGATATTCCGCGGCGGTTAACGGGGTTACCTCCCTGATTACCGTCACCATTCCGCCGAGCATGGGGCTTATTATCTATGGTTCCATAGGGGAAGTTTCCATAGGCCGCCTCTTTGCCGGCGGTTTTATTCCAGGCTTTCTGATGATGATCGCCCTGATGCTTACTGTACGGTTCACCGCAAAAAAACGGGGCTACCTGCCGGAACGGACAAACCCCGCAGGCCTTAAGGAGATCGGCGCGGCCGTCATTGACGGCATCTGGGCCCTCCTTTTTCCGGTGATCCTGATCGTCGGGATCCGCTTCGGGGTTTTCACCCCTTCCGAATCAGGGGCCTTCGCCTGCATATATGCGATCTTTGTAGGAGTGGTGATCTATCGGGAGTTGACCTGGAAGGTTTTTTTCCAAACCCTCAAGGATACCGCTCACGACATCGGCATCATCATGATCCTGGTTTCCCTTTCGGGGATATTCGGCTATGGCATCGTCTATGACCAGATTCCCCAGGCTATGGCGTCCTTCTTGATGGGGATTACCGAAAACCCCTATATTTTACTGCTTATCATCATCATCCTTCTGGTGTTATGCGGTATGTTTATTGAAACCACGGTCATTGCCCTGCTACTTACCCCTATTTTGCTTCCGGTGGTTAAATCCGTGGGAGTTGATCCGGTACAATTCGGCCTTATTATGATGACAGTAGTTACCATGGGCATCATGACCCCGCCTGTAGGTATCGCCCTCTACACTACTTCCAGCATCATGGGCTGTAAACCCGAAGAAACCATCAAAGAATCGCTCCCCTTTATTTTTGCGGTATTGGTGGTAGTCGCGTTCTGTATCTTTTTCAAGGATATTGTACTCCTTATTCCCAATTTGATCTTCGGCGTCTAAGGCCGGGGAAAAATAGGGGGATTAGCCGTTTGCAAGATATGATACTTTAGCAATATTCGAGGCCGTTTCAAAACTGAAGTTTTGGAACAGCGTCAAGGGAGAGCCTCAAGCAAGATAGAGGAGACTTTTTATGAAGCTAACTAACAAAGACCTGCAAGAAAGAATATCTAAAGCAGTTTCGTAAAGTAAGTACAACTAAAAGAGGAGAGCAATAATATGCAGATGACCATGCGCTGGTTCGGGAAAGGCTATGATTCGGTCAGTTTGGAATATATCCGTCAGGTGCCGGGGGTTACAGGGATTATTTCCACCCTCTACGGGGCCCTTCCCGGTGAGGTCTGGGAGAAGGAAGCGATCCTTGCCCTAAAAAAGGAAGTGGAAGCCGCCGGGTTTTCCCTGGCGGGGATCGAAAGCGTCAATATCCACGACGCCATCAAAACCGGCGCTCCCGAACGGGACCGGTATATCGACAATTATATTACCACCCTTTCACGCTTGGGCGAGGCGGGGGTCCGCATGATCTGTTACAACTTTATGCCTGTCTTTGACTGGACCAGGACTGAACTGGCGAAACTGCGGCCCGACGGCAGTACCACCATGAGCTACGATCAATCCATCATTGACACTATCGATCCCAACGACATGATCGGGCTTATTGAGCGGCAGTCCAAGGGTTTTGTGATGGCCGGCTGGGAACCGGAACGGCTGGCCCGGCTGAAAGAACTTTTTGACATGTATAAGGATGTGGACGAGGCGGGGCTCTTTGAAAACCTGAAATACTTTATCGACCGGATCATGCCGGTTTGTAACAAGTATGATATCAATATGGCAATACATCCGGATGATCCCGCATGGTCTGTCTTCGGCCTCCCCCGGATCGTAACGGGCAAAGAAAAGCTCCTGCGTCTTATCGGCCTTTCCGATAACCCGCATCACGGGGTTACGCTTTGTACCGGAAGCCTGGGAACTAATCCTGCCAACAACATTCCTGATATCATCCGCAGCCTTAAGGGACGGATCTATTTCGCCCACGTGCGGAACCTGCTCCATACCGCTCCGGGAAAATTTGAAGAAGCCGCCCATCTTTCCGGTGACGGTTCAATAGATATGTTTGCGGTGATAAAGGCCCTCTACGACACCGGTTTCAACGGCCCGGTCAGGCCCGATCATGGCCGGGCGATTTGGGGTGAAGTCTGTATGCCGGGATACGGCCTCTATGACCGGGCCCTGGGCGCGGCCTATCTAAACGGCCTCTGGGAAGCGATTGATAAGTTGAATGCTTAATAACCCGTGTCTATTTTTATGGAGAAATACATGCGTTTAACTAACGATAGTTTGAAAGACACCGCTGCTTGGGAAAAAGCGGATATCGCGCTGCCCCGGTTTGACCGGGCGGCCATGATTGCCGCCACTGAAGCCGCGCCGGGCTGGGTACATTTCGGGGCGGGGAATATTTTCCGCGCCTTTCTTGCGGCGCTTCAGCAAACCCTGCTGGATCAGGGGCTCGAAAAGACCGGCGTCATCGTAGCTGCAGGCTACGATGGGGAGATCATTGATACCTGCTTTCTGCCCTTCGATAACCTCAGCCTCCTGGTAACCCTCAAAGCCGACGGCAGTATCGGGAAGCAGGTTATTGCCAGCATCGCCTCCGCCCTGCGTATGGACAAGGCCGCGGATTATGAAAAGCTGAAACATATTTTCGCAAGCCCCGGTTTGCGGATGGCTAGTCTCACCATTACCGAAAAGGGCTATAGTATCCGCGGGCAGGACGGCGTGCTCCTTCCCGCTATAGCCGGGGATTTTCGCGCGGGGCCGGCGGCGTCCCGGAGTTATCTGGGCCGTATCACCGCTTTGTGCTGGGAGCGCTATACCCGGGGCGGCCTGCCCCTGGCAATGGTGAGCATGGACAATTGTTCCCACAACGGGGACAGGCTGTTTGCCGCCGTCGAAGCGTTTGCGGCAGCCTGGTCGGAAAACGGCTTCACCGATAACGGCTTCCTGGAGTATGTACGGGATCCCTCACGGCTCTCCTTCCCCTGGAGCATGATCGATAAGATCACTCCCCGTCCCGACGACAGCGTGCGGAACATGCTCAGATCCCTCGGTTTTGAGGATACCCGGATTTTTGTTACCGGGAAAAATTCCTACAGCGCCCCCTTCGTGAACGCCGAGGAAACCCAGTACCTCGTCATCGAAGATCGTTTTCCCAACGGAAGACCGGCTTTGGAAAAGGCGGGAGTTTTGTTTACCGGCAGGGAAACGGTGGACAAGGTTGAAAAGATGAAGGTCTGTACCTGCCTGAATCCGCTTCATACCGCGCTGGCGGTGTTCGGATGCCTCCTGGGCTATACCAGGATCAGCGAGGAGATGAAAGACGGCGATTTGGTACGGCTGATTGAATGTATCGGCTACCGGGAAGGGCTGCCGGTGGTAACCGATCCGGGGATTATCTCCCCCAGGCAGTTCCTCGATCAGGTGATCAAGCAGCGTTTTCCCAACCCTTTTATGCCCGACACCCCCCAGCGAATCGCTTCGGATACTTCCTTAAAAATCCCCATCCGTTTTGGGGAGACCCTCAAGGCGTACCGGAAAAGCGCCACCCTTTCAACCGGCGATTTAACAGGTATTCCCCTGGTCTTGGCGGCTTGGCTTCGCTATCTCCTGGGTGTGGATGATCAAGGCCGCCCCTTTACAGTTAGCCCTGACCCGCTTTATACTATGCTTAGTTCCTTCTTGGGCAGTCTGCGTCTGGGTCAGAGCGGTCCTTTTCACGACATCCTGGAACCGTTGCTCTCGGACACGGCGCTTTTCGGCCTCAACTTATACGAAGCCGGCTTGGGAGAAAAAGTGGAAGCCTATTTTACGGAGTTTATGGCCGGGCCCGGCGCGGTACGGGCCGGCTTGAAATCTAATTTAGACAGGAGCGTATCAGTATGAAGCGGATTATTACTTTTGGCGAGATTATGCTGCGCTTAGCCCCGGAAGGTTATTATCGCTTTGCCCAGGCCAATACCTACGGGGCTACTTACGGCGGCGGGGAAGCCAACGTGGCGGTATCCCTGGCGGGCTTCGGCCTCGACGCCGCCTTTGTGACCAAACTCCCCGGGCACGAAATCGGCCAGGCCGCCGTCAACTCCCTGCGCAGCCTCGGGGTGGATACTTCCCGTATCGTCCGGGGAGGAAACCGGGTCGGGATCTACTTCCTGGAAAAGGGCGCGTCCCAGCGGTCCTCCAAAGTCATCTATGACCGGGCGCATTCGGCCATTGCGGAAGCTGCCGCCGCCGACTTTGACTGGAACGCCATTTTCAGCGCCGGGACAAAGGCCGGCTGGTTCCATTTTACCGGCATCACCCCCGCCCTGTCCGACAGCACCGCGGCCATCACCATGGAGGCCTGCAAAGCCGCCAAGGCTAACGGCCTCACCGTATCCTGCGATCTTAATTACCGGAAAAACCTCTGGTCCCGGGAAAAGGCCGGGAGCGTTATGGAAAAGCTCATGGAATACGTGGATCTTTGCATTGCCAACGAAGAGGATGCGGCGGACGTATTCGGTATCCGGGCGGGAGACAGCGACGTAACCGCCGGTAAGATCAGTCATGAAGGCTATAAGGAAGTGGCGGCGGCGCTGATGAAACGTTTCGGGTTTACCCAGGTGGCCATCACGCTCCGGGAATCGCTTTCCGCTAACGATAACAATTGGGCGGCCATGCTCCGGGACGGTAAGGACTGCTATTTCTCAAAGAAATACGCGGTACATATTGTTGACCGGGTGGGCGGGGGCGACAGCTTCGGCGCGGGGCTCATCTACGGCAGCCTGGAAGGTATGCCTCCCCAGGAACGGCTGGAAGTCGCCGTTGCCGCAAGCTGCCTCAAGCATACCATCGAAGGGGACTTTAACATGGTCTCGGTGGACGAGGTGAAAAAACTCGCCGCCGGCGACGCCTCCGGCCGGGTCCAGCGCTAACAGCGTTTTTACCGTTGGTTTTGTATCCTCTGTTCGTGCGGGTTCGGCCAGGCTTGACCTATGTCCCGGTTAGTTATAGGATAACCGCCATGGATACGGCAGCGGCTGAAAGCAGCCGTAGAGCGGAAGAGGCAGACCGTTCTGCCGGGAGCTGGGAATGAATCGCTCTAATTGCTTGTATTATAACGATTTACCCCCCCCATCAGGTACCGTAGCTTGTTCATATTTACCGGCTCGTACCGGTAGTCCCCTCTTTCCGGTCTTCGTACATACCTCAAAAACCCGCCGCCCGGACAACCCGTTAGGGATCCCGGACAAGTCATTCGGGGGCCCGAATAAGTCATTCGGGGGCCCGAATAAGT
>JAISPH010000092.1 GCA_031275035.1 Treponema sp. | reverse complement strand
TGGTTTTCGCAAAATTTAACTAATCACGTATGTAATTCATACACAACGCGGTTCCCGAGGCTGCGTCATATCCACGCCGGGAACCGGGTGGTTTTTCCTGTTCACCTCATTTTTCTCTGCCTGGATACGCTCAAGCCGGAAATAGACCTGGAAGAGGTTGTGTGGAAAGCCGCTGCTCCGGTGATCGCAGACGAGGGGGGTATGGCAAGTCCTCGGGGACCCCGATGGGGATTAAACAGAGCATCCCCTTCCAGCGTAATTATCGGCAGGACAGCAGTTGCCCTTTCTACGGCTGGCAGGCACGGTTTGAGGGGAGTGATGACAGTATCGCGTCCTGGATGCCGGAAGGGGTTTCAAGGACAGACAAGGTTACATGGGTTTCCAAAAAAATGGCGGGGACTGAACTTACGATACGCATAGCTCCGTGGAGTTATAATGTCTGATATGGAGGAGTGTTATGTTGAGTATAAGGCAATTGACACCGATGTTGTCGGCTTCTTCCGCCGTCTTAATGAAGGGGAATAGACGAAAGAAAAACGTTACGCTTTTTACCGACATTGCACGGAATCCTTTTTCATATCTGCTTGTACTGCCGGCTATGGTTTATTCATTCATCTTTGGTTATCTCACCATGCCGTGGATGGTTATGGCTTTTCAGAAGTACAATTACCGTACGGGGCTTTTTCATTCCCCGTTTGTGGGCCTGAAAAACTTCGAGTTCTTTTTCCGTTCAAACCGGGCGGCGCTGGTTACTTTTAACACCATTTATCTGAATTTCCTTTTTATCGTAACAGGAACGATTATGTCGGTCGTTTTGGCTTTGATGTTGAACGAGATCCGAAACAAAGGCTACCTTAAATCAGTACAGTCATTCCTGCTTTTTCCCAATTTTCTTTCGTGGGTCATTGTCAGTTATGTTGCCTTTGCGATGATCTCCTCGGATTACGGCTGGCTGTACAGCATTCTGCGTTTTTTGGGCATGAATCCCAAATCAATGTATTCAGATGCGTCGTACTGGCCAGGAATCCTCGTGGTGATACGCCTCTGGAAGAATGCGGGGATCAACTCCGTGATTTACATGGCGGTAATCACCGGAATTGATGAAGGGCTTTACGAGGCCGCGCGTATTGACGGGGCAAACAAATTCCACGAAATCCGTTACATCACCCTTCCGCTGTTAATACCGACTATATGCATCCTGACGCTCCTCGCGGTGGGAAAGATTTTTTACGGAGATTTCCAGATGCTCTACTCTTTAGTGGGAGACAACGGAATTCTCATGGAGACTACCGATGTTATTGATACGTTCGTATTCAGGGCACTCCGGCAGACCGGTGATCCGGCGGGAGCGATGGCGGTCGGGATATACCAGGCGTTTGTCGGCTTTGTGCTGGTCTATGGTTCAAACCGCCTGGTAAGAAAACACTTTCCGGACGGGGCCATTTTTTAAGTGGGGGGATAGGATGCCATGAAAAAAGTATCTTCTATTCTTAATGCGCTGAACCACGGCATTGTAGGAGTATTAGCGCTGATCTGCACCATGCCGATGATACTCGTACTGTCAATATCTTTCAGCTCCAACCGATCAATCAGACAGTACGGCTACCAGATAATTCCAAGAGAGTTTTCGCTGGACGCTTACCGCATGATTTTTTCTGGAAACTCCTCGATTTTTCAGGGCTACTTTATCAGCGTTGCCGTTACCCTGCTCGGCACGGTACTTGCCGCCCTGATTACCGCGATGGCGGCTTTCGCGCTGGTCAATAAAAATGTGCGTTACCGGAATGTTCTTGCCTTTTTCTTTTTTATCCCGATGGTGTTTTATTCGGGCCTTGTACCCTGGTACATGATGTGTCGAAAGCTTGGCCTTATGAACAATTTCTTTTCACTCCTGGTGCCGTCTCTTCTTTTTTCACCTTTTAATATGTTCCTGTGCCGGAATTTTATGCGGGGAATTCCCGATTCTCTTATGGAATCGGCTAAACTCGACGGGGCACCCGATTATTTTATAGCATTCCACATTTATTTTCCGTTGAGTATGCCCGTTATAGCGACGGTGGCGCTTTTTTACGGAGTCGCCTACTGGAACGATTATTTTAATGCGATCATGCTAGTCAACGATTACAAGCTGTTCCCGCTCCAGTACTTGCTTCTTAAAATTCAGTCGGAGATCGATTCCCTGCGGCGTCTGCAGCCCGGCGTACCGGTACGCAGCCTTCCAGGAGAATCAATGAAAATGGCAGCGGCAATTCTTACCGTCGGACCGATAATTTTTCTTTATCCCTACCTGCAAAAATATTTTGTCAAGGGACTTGTGATAGGCGCGGTAAAAGGGTGAAGGAAAGACAAATTTTAAGGCGGGTATCTGCGGGGCAGCGGTTATCATATCCGTGGCGGCCGTATGGCTGTCAAACTACAAGCCGACGCGGCCGCGCGTAATGCGGTTTACGCCGGGCATGATGAAGGAGCAAGAGAATATGAAAAGGTTATTTTTTGCGGTATTGTGCGGGATCCTCGCGGCTTCCGTTTTCGCCTCAGGCAAACAGGCGGGTGGAAAAACGCCTGTTCGATATTATATGCCTGGTGCGCCGACCGGCCCTCAGGCGGAAGCGGATGCGGTAACGGCGGCGATTAACGCAGCGATGGAAAAGGACGGTCTCAATCTGGAGTACCAGCCGATGTATATCCCCTGGGATCAGTGGGTAAATAAGATCAACATGATGATCTCTAGCGGGGAGGAATTTGAACTTCTTCACGTAATGGAGGACTATATTCCCACGGCAACATACGTATCGCGCGGCGCACTCACCCCGCTTGACGAGCTCATCAAAAAAAACGCGCCGCAGCTACTCACCTACTTCGGGCCGGTGCTCTGGGGGTCCGCGACAGTGAACGGCAAGATTTACGCTGTTCCGGCTGAGTGGCGTGACGCTTCCGGTGATTTTGAAGGGAACATGAACATCCGCAAGGACAAATTTGATCAGTACGGCATTCCCGTGCCGAAAACTACTGCGGAGATGATCACCGCGCTGGAAACTCTGCAAAGCAAGTGGTCCGCGGAAGACGGCAAAAAACGATATGTTTTTGAGCACTCCCTCGACCGCGCGCCGATTGCCCTGCACCGCACGTACAATACGTGGCCCTATTACGTTTCGATGAATGGGATTTTTCAAGTAAAACAGAATGGAAGCGCCGCCCTGTATTTCACCACCGAAGAGTTCAAGAAGGATGCCGAATTTATGAATACCCTTTACACCAAAGGACTCATACACCCGGACGTTTTGAACCTTCCCGCCGACACACGGCGAGAACTTCTTGATTACGGCGATTACCTTTTGGGCATCCAAACCGGGCCGAACAATACCTATGAACTCACGTCGAAAGGCGTAGGGGGTGTTGTGCTGCAGTACAAACTTTCCCCTGAAAAGCCGATTCTTACGGTACTTCCTCTAATGAATACCAACGCGGTGCCTGTTACAACGAAACATCCCGAAGCGGGCATCCGGTTCCTCAACTGGGTCTACGCGAATCAGGAGAACCAGGATTTGCTTTTACACGGCATCAAGGGCCGCCACTGGAACCCGGTTGGAACAGATCAGTATTCCGTGGTGAAAGGTTCTGATGGTCTGCCGCTTTACTCCTTTGATTACTGGATGATCGAGTATATAAAGTACCACCGCTTTGACGTGGAGGACAAATCGACACAGGAAGAAAAGGACAACTGGCTGCGGAATATCTATCCTGACAACACGGAGGTAAGCCCTATGGTAGGGTTTAACTTTAATTCCGAACCCGTACAGGTGGAAATGACCAATGTGCTGGCCGAATACACAGCGTCAATGGTGCCTATTAAGGTCGGAGTCGTGCCTTACGCGAGCGGTTATGCGGCGGCACTCGCAAAAATGAAAGCCGCCGGATGCGATGCGGTTATCGCGGAGTACCAGAAACAGCTTGCCGCATATATCGCGGGCAAAAAATAGAAAGGGGCGGTCATGTCGTTCATTAACATTTGTGACTACGGCGCACAGTCAGGCAGTATTTCTACCGCTGCGGTTCAGGCGGCTTTTGACGCCGCCGCCGCAGTGAACGGAACAGTGCTGGTACCGAAGGGAGTCTACCTTACCGGAACGGTAAACATGGGGGGGGCTTCCCTGTATTTAGAAAAAGGTGCCTGTCTCAAAGGTTCCCGCGACATGGCCGATTACCGCTCTATCGGCTATAATCATAACGAAATGGGGGACGTTCGTTCGCTGCTCTATGCGGCAGACGCGGCCGGTTTTACCATCAGCGGAGAAGGCTGTATCGACCTTTCCGGGGATGCCTTCTACGATTTTGACCACCGGGAAATTCCCCCGTCAAAAATACCGTTTACCCGGGGGCAAACTGCCGAATGTACGGCAAAATGGAAAGAACGTCCCAATCAACCGATCTGTTTTCTCCGCTGCGAAAACGTTACCCTTAAGGACATAGTAATACAAAACGCGCCCTGCTGGACGCTTTCGTTTATTGAATGTACACACGTCCACATTACGGATATTACCGTTGATAATGACCTCCGCATTCCCAACAACGACGGGATGCATTTCTGCTCCTGTACGGATGTGATTATTCGGGGCTGTATCATTTCCACCGGGGACGACTGTATCGCCTTGAGCGGCATTACAAACTGGGAAAAACCGTGCGAACGCGTTCTTATTTCTGACTGTTCCCTGCGTTCATGCTCCAAAGCGATTGCCATCGGTTTTGCCCACAGCATCATTCGTGACGTGACAATTAACAACTGCGTGATCCGGGAGAGTAACCGTGCTTTGGTAGTGATGGCCTGCGCGGGAAGCGGGCTTATTGAAAACATCATTGTTTCCAATATGCGTCTTGATACCCGGATTCAAGCGGGTAATTGGTGGGGAAACGGCGAGCCTGTTTGTATTATGGGAACGTACCATAATCTCGAAAGTTTCCGAGATCCTCGACCCGATCGGAAATACACTGTTTCAATACGGAATATTTTTTTCCAGAACCTTGTCTGCTCCGGTGAAAATGTCATCGCGGTGATAGGTGAAAACAAGTCCGTTCAGGGGGTGTCTTTCGATACTGTCCGATTTGAACTGAAAGACAGCGAAAATCTCCCCTTGAAAGGCCGCATGGTCGATCTTGCCCCAGGGAAACAGAATGCTGTACTCCCTGATAATGGTGTTCCGTACTGGTTCTTTGCCAAGGATGTCCGGGATTTACGCCTTACTCACGTATCCGCCGCTCCCTACCACGGTAAAACACCCGCTGCCTTTTATGAAAATGTGGAAGACATAAGATAAAAAATTCGTAACCGTTCACGTATATCATATATAGGAGCATAGAGACAATGGTCCGCTCTATATGGAACACCCCGTGAACGGTTACCGAATTTTTACGGTTTTGCGCTGAAGCGCGGCAAGCCGCTACAGTCCCAGCAGGTACTGATTGAGGATGTTCTCAAGCCGTTCCTGTTTACCGCTGGTGATTCCCGCGGTTCCGTATTTGGAGCCGATTTTGGCCAGATCTTCAAAGGAGAGCTCCCCCTTGTCAAATTTTGCCCCGTCCCCGGAATTAAAGGATGCGTACCGCTTTTTGACAAAGCCGCTGAGTTTTCCGTCATCGATGATCCGCTGGGCGATCTCAAGCCCCACCGCAAAGGTATCCATGCCGCCGATATGGGCCTCAAAGAGGTCCGCGGGGTCTATCGAATTCCGGCGTATTTTAGCGTCAAAGTTGAGCCCCCCCGCGGTAAAGCCCCCGGCCTTGAGGATGGCATACATGGCCAGGGCCGTCTCGTAGTAACTCGTGGGGAACTGATCCGTATCCCAGCCGTTCCGGGGTTCGCCCCGGTTCGCGTCCACCGACCCAAAGAGCCCCAGGGAAGCGGCGGTTTCCAGTTCATGGGCAAAGTCGTGGCCCGCCAGCTCCGCGTGGTTGGCCTCGATATTGAGCCGGAAGTCCTTGTCCAGGCCGTAATAACGGAGGAAGCCCGCCACGGTTTCCACATCGTAATCGTATTGGTGCTTGGTGGGCTCCATGGGTTTGGGCTCGATATAAAAAAGCCCCTTAAAGCCCTGCTTGCGGGCATAATCCCGGGCCATGGACAGGAATTTCGCCAGGTGTTCCTTTTCTTTTTTTAGATCCGTGTTGAGGAGGCTCATGTAGCCCTCGCGGCCGCCCCAAAAGGTATAACCCTGGCCCCCTAATTCTATGGTAACATCCAGGGCGGCCTTGACCTGGGCGGCGGCCAGGGCAACCACGGAAAATTCCGGATTCGTCGCCGCGCCGTTCATAAACCGGGGGTGGCTGAAGAGGTTTGCCGTCCCCCACAGGAGTTTTACCCCGGTGGCTTTTTGCAGTTTTTTCGCCTTCGCCGCCAGGTCGAAAAGATTTTTCTCGCTTTCCGCGGGGCTTTCCCCCTCCGGGGCGAGGTCCCGGTCATGGAAACAGTAAAATTCCGCCCCCAGTTTGGTAAAAAACTCAAAGGCCGCGTTCAGTTTATGCTCCGCCGCCTCCAGGGGGCTCTTGGCATCCGCAATCCAGGGATGGGGATGGGTGGGCGATCCAAAGGGATCCGAACCATCGGCGCAAAAACTATGCCAATAGGCAATGGCAAAGCGGAGATGATCCTTCATCTTTTTTTTGCCGACCTTTTTTTCCGCGTCATAATACTTAAAGGCTAAGGGATTATCGCTTTGAGGCCCCTCGTATTTAATTTTTCCGATACCGGGGAAATATTCCTTATTCCCCACATAATAATCCGCCATAGATACCTCCCGATGGTTTGAGAATCCGGCCCGCTTGCCGAATGGCTGCTTTGCAAAAGCACCCGGAGTTTCCCCCTTCAATCTTTATATCAGAGGAGGCTTTCCCTAAACTTCAATTTTTGGGAAAGCAGCCCTGGATTTATGGGAAAAACGGGCTTTGGACCGGTTTTTCATATATTACGCCCCTTTGCAAAAACCAGCCATAGGAAATATTGACAAATCATATCTATTATTGATATTTTTTTTTATGCGGATAAAAGACGTGGTCCATGTTTATAAATTGGAAGGGGGGGATAAACTCGCCTGGCATGGACGCTACCATACCCATGGCTCCGGCGATTACGAGGTGCATCTCTTTCTTGAGGGTAACGGTCTTTTCCTGCTGAACCGCTCCAAATTTATCATCCAGGGGAACCGTCTTTTTTTAACCAAACCCCGGGAATTCCATTCCATCCTGCCCGACGCGGTACGGCGGCCCATCAGTTACTACGCCATCCTCTTTGAGCCGGATCCGGCGGCCGCCCCGGACCGGGAACTCATCTCCCTGATTGAGGCGCGGGACCTGTCCGCCCGCCGAAGCACCGGTATTGAGAGCCGGGAGCGGTTTTTGGTGGAGGAGCTCTACCACCTGACCCGGGATGCCGGCCGGGAGCGGGCCGCGGAATATCTCCTGCTGAGCCTGCTCTACCGCTGGTACGGGGAGCCCTTTCCCCGGTCCGGGGAAATGATCCCGGACCGGAACATCCGGGGGGACCATGCCGAACGGGCCCTGGCGCTGATGGAAAAATCGATCCGGGAAAAACTCGACGTCGGGTCCCTGGCCGGCAGGCTTAACCTTTCGGAGGAGCATTTTATCCGGCTTTTCCATAAAAAGCTGGGGATGTCCCCCTTTCAATATTTTATCCGGCTTAAAATCGAGGCGGCTTCGGCGTATCTTGTGGATACCAACCTTACCATCGCCTCGGTGGCGGAACATTTTGGGTTTGAGAATCCCTTCCACTTTTCCCGGGTTTTTAAAAAATGCACGGGCCTGTCCCCCTGCCACTATCGCGGGATCTTTTCCGGCGTCGGGGCGGGGCAGGCAAAAACCAGGGACGCGGTTTTTTAGGGCGGGAAAGCCCGATAATCAGCGCAACAGGCTCCTGCGGCATTTGGCGAGGAAACGAGGGTTCCGAAGAACCCTACTATATAATACATGGAGAAGAAACATGAAAAAATTGGTTTTGTTTTGTTTTGTCCTGGTGTGGTCCGTCACCGGATGCTCAAAAAATCTTCAGGACATTCTGAGCGGGGTTCAAAACCTGGCGAATTCCGAATCCGGCGGCGGCGACCGTGAAAAGGACGCCGTTAAATATAAGGATACGGTGGTGTACCACAATAGTTTTCTCGATTTTTCCTATACCGTCCCCAAGGGGTGGTGGCTCTACGCGCTGAACACGGAAAATTTCAGCGAAGATCAGGAGGAAACGGTCGATCCCACGGGGCTTGATATTTATTATGGGGACGACGGCGATTATATGGATCTGATTTCCTTCGCCAACCTGCAGTTTTCCAAACTGGACAATCACCTGGGTTTTGATATAAACGCCGAAACCATAGACGGCGTTACGGAGCTCGGGGACTATATGGAATATTTTGAGGAATACATGCTTGAACCCGAGGAGGATACCGCCTATGAACTCCTCAGCGCAAGCCGCGTCCCTATAAACAACATCCTGTATGAACAGCGGATCTTCAAGGTGCTTAAGGAAAAAACCACGGAGTTTAATCTCTTGACCCTGACCCGTCAGGTCAATGGGGGATACTTTTTGACCATCATCGCGTCCTATTGGCCGGCCAATAAAAACGCCGAAACAGCAATTATCAGTGCCGTTACCAAGGGCACCTGATCCTGCAGCAGCCTGTTCCGGAACTTCAATTTTTGGAACAGGCGCTCCCCGTATCCGGCCGTTAAACCGGTGGATTTGGGCGCATTCCCGCCTGCGGCGGGAACCGGGCTTTTCGGGGCTCCGCTTCGCTCCGGCCCCGGCGCTCCGCGCCGTGGCTGCTGCGCACCCCTCCAATCCCTTGCGCGAAAACCGCCTTTTCAATACTGCCGCAGCACCCGGATGGTTATGATGAAACGGATAATTTTAAAACCGGGGGAAGAAAAACGCATCCTGGCGGGCCACCCCTGGGTCTACGACAACGAAGTCGCCCGGGTCCTCGCGCCTGTTCCCGGGGGGTTTAAACCCATTCCCCTTGAGGAACTGGATGCCGGGGAGCTGGTCGATGTGGAAAGCGCCCATAAGACCTACCTGGGCCGGGGTTTTGCCAATCCCCATTCCAGGATCGCCGCCCGGATCTACAGCCCCTCCAAGGAAGGGGTGGACAAGGGCTTTTTTAAACGCCGGATTCGGGAGGCCCTGGCCCGGCGGGTTCCGGCCTATGATCTCCGCCGGGAATCGGCCCGGATCGTCTTCGGTGAGGCGGATTTCCTGCCCGGCCTCATCGTCGACCGCTTTGTGGGCTGGCCCCTGGGGCCGGGCTTTCCCCGGGAATCCCCTTCCTTTGCGGCGGCCGAAGCCGCCCTGGGCCCCCCGGAATCCTGGCTTTCGATCCAGTTCCTCGCCTGGGGTATGGACCGCCGCCGGGAGGAGATCCTCGCCGCCCTGGAGGAGGTTCTGGAGCGGTATGCCCCGCCGGAATTCCGGCCCGCCCCCGGCGGGGCGGACCCGGAAAACGAACCGGGGCGGGGTCCGGCAGCGGAAGCCGGGCGGCCCCTGGGGCTTCCCGCGGGGATAGTGGAAAAGTCCGCCCCCCGGGTCCGGCAGCTTGAGGGCCTCCCCCCCGGGGAAGGGCTCATCCGGGGGAGTTTCCCCGGCGGGGGGATCGTGCTATTTGAAAACGGCCTTCCCTTTATCGCCCATGTGGAGGAGGGGCAGAAAACCGGCCACTACCTGGACCAGAAGGAGAACCGCCTGCGGGCCGCGGCCTTTGCCGCCGGGGGACGGGTCCTGGACGCCTGCGCCTATACCGGCGGTTTCGGCATCCACGCCGCCCGGCTTGGCGCCCTCCGGGGAACCCGGCCCCAGGTGGTCGCCCTGGACGTTTCCGCCGCCGCCCTGGAAACCCTCACGGAAAACGCCCGGCTCAACGGCGTGGAGGAGTGCCTGACCCCGGTGGAGGGGGATATCTTTGAAACGCTCCGTTCCTATGAACGGGCCGGGGAGCGGTTTGATCTCATCATCCTGGATCCCCCGGCCTTTGCCAAATCCCATTCCGCACTGGAAGGGGCCCTCCGGGGATACAAGGAGATCAACCTCCGGGCCATAAAACTCCTCTCCCCCGGAGGCGTCCTGGTCAGCTGTTCGTGCAGCCAGGCCCTGGATGAGGCCCGCTTCAAGGCCCTCGTGGCCGAGGCCGCCGCCGACGCTGACCGCCGGCTCCTGCGGCTTGATTTCCGTTACCAAGCCCCGGATCACCCCATCCTGGTGGGGTATGATGAATCCCTCTATCTTAAATGCGGGTATTACCGGGTATTATGAGCTAAACTTGACCCATAAAATTGGAGGGAAGTTTTATTTCGGCCACTCCTGATTGATGCGTCCGTCCGGTGGAAAGGCGGGGTCAGACCCCAGGGGCCTTTTTTCCCGGTTTTTTGTTCCGCATTAAAGCAAAATGACGAGTCAGGCTCATATACTGTATATGAGATCATTACGCAAGCTGAAACAAGGGGTGTGGTACGAGATCCGTACCCGCGTCAACAACCGGGAACCGCTCTTTCGTTTGTATAAGGCTCTGGCGCTTTTTGCCCGGGTCTTCCTCGAAATCAAGAGCCGGTTCGATTTCGAGATTTTGGGGCTGCGCCTGGAGGATGACTGGCTCACGTTTTACATTAAGCCGGCGGACGGGCTGGAACTCCCCGCGATCATGCAGTGGCTGAAGCAGACCTTTGCCCAGCGGTACAACCGGCTGGCGGGGCGGAT
>JAISPH010000085.1 GCA_031275035.1 Treponema sp. | reverse complement strand
CCGACCCGGCCCACCACTTCCCCCGTGGCCCGGTAAATAACCGGAACGCTGACTTTTACGATATAGGCGTTCTTTCCCTCCACGGTTTGGGGCGCCGGATCATCTATGGTTTCCTTCCGGGCGCCGGGGCCGTTGATGATCGCCATCATACCCGGTATGTCGTCATAGGTCAGGTGCTCAATGGTTCCCGTGTGATGGGCGTACCAGGGGGCCCACTGCCCGGTCCCGGTGCTGCCGGGGGTTCCGGCAAAGGCGGCGTCCATCCCCGGATCTATGGTGTTTGGTTTAAAGACCGCGAAAATGCCGACCACCTGCTCATTGGAGAGAACCACCGACCGCATAAACTGATCAAAGCGGATGCGCTGCCCGCCCGGTTCGGTTTCGTCATAATCGGCCATGGCGTCCGCCAGGGTATGGGCAATCCGTAAATAGGTTTCGTACCGCATCTGGATAACCCGGGCTTGTTCCGCGGCAAGCCGTTCCTGGCTTTCCAGGGCGGTGGCCATCTGCGTTGAAGACGCAAGGACGAGCAGAATAACGGATAAGGATACTGCGGAAATCATCAAAATAATAACGACGATGATTATTAAACGGTATCTTAATTTCATAAACATCCCTCCCTCTAATGCGGCTTTCCATGCTGAAGGGTTTAAGCCTCCGTCTTTCAGGCGGTTAAAGAAACGTTGAACCCCGGCTGTAAAGGTATACCTTTAGCGGCATTTTGTACAGGTGGCGCCATAGTCCTGATGGTTATATAATAGAGTTATTCAGAAACTTCGGTTTCCGAACAAGTCCAAATCTAATATGAAGAGACCTGGAAACAACCGTAAAGGAGAAAGTATGGGAAAGGTAGTCGGCTTTGGCGAAATAATGGCCCGGCTGACGGCGAAGGACTGCCGCCGTTTCAGGCAGGCCCTGCCCGGAGATCTGGAACTGAGCTTCGGCGGCGCCGAGGCGAATGTAGCGGTTTCTATCTCCCTCCTGGGGGGCAGTTCCGCCTTTGTAAGCGCCCTGCCTGCCCACAGTATCGCCGACGCCTGCCTGGGTACGCTGCGGAGCCTGGGGGTTGACGTTTCATCCGTGGTCCGTTCCGGGCAGGGCCGGCTGGGCATTTATTTTACGGAAACCGGGGCAAATCAGCGTCCCGGCAATGTGATTTACGACAGGGACAATTCTTCGGTTTCTCTGGAACCGGGAAGCAGCTATGACTGGCGGCGGATCTTCACCGGCGCTTCCTGGTTTCATATAACCGGCATTACCCCGGCCCTGTCAAAGAATACGGCGGACATATCCCTGGATGCGGTCAAGGCGGCAAAGGAAGCGGGGATCGCCGTTTCCTGCGATTTGAATTTTAGAAAGAAGCTCTGGAACTGGGAAAGCGGAACCGGCGCCCGCATCCTGGCGGGCCGGGTTATGCGGCTGCTGCTGCCCTATACGGATCTGCTTATCGCCAACGAAGAGGATGTTCAGGATGTGCTTGGTATCAGCGCCGGCGCTCATGACGCCGACTCGGGAAATATCGATGT
The DNA here is from genome assembly GCA_031275035.1 of Treponema sp. The sequence goes on along the minus strand of JAISPH010000085.1, from coordinate 1,281 downwards.
AAAGCAGTACCCGGAAATTGCCAGGCAGGTTGCGGAAGAATTCCCCTCGATAAAAAAAATCGCCTTTACCCTGCGGGAAAGCGTATCCGCCACCCACAACAACTGGGGGGGTATGCTTTACGACACGGCGTCGCGGCGGGTCTCTTTTGCCCCCCTCCGCCGGGGGGAGTACAGTCCCTATCAGATCAGAGCCATCGTGGATCGTGTGGGAGGGGGAGATTCCTTTTCCGCGGCGCTGATCTATGCCCTTAACGGCGAAGAGTTCCATGACGACGGCGAGGCGCTTGCCTTTGCCGCCGCCGCTTCCTGTCTCTGTCATTCAATTTATGGGGATTTCAACTATACAAACCGGGAAGAGGTTCTTGCCCTTATGAAGGGAAAAACCTCGGGCCGCATTGTCAGGTAGTCCCGCAGTATTGAGGCCGCCGCGGGGGCGGCGGATGGACGGTCCGCAGGGTTCTAATACATTAGCAACGTTATATTAGGGTTGTTCAGAAACTTCAGTTTTTGAACAACAACCGCTTAAAAACAACAAAAAACGTGGATTTCTTAATGAAATCCACGTTTTTTGGGAGACTTGTGCCGGACGAAAGTCCGCGATAACCAACCGGGTTATCGAACAAGTCCATTATAGGAGATAACCATTTCAGCTTGATGCAGGCATCATCCGTTGCGAATTGCGGATCAACTGATTCCGTCCGTGGGGTACATATCCGAGAGCCCGCTTGCGCGGGGGAGCCTTGGGGCGGTTAATCAGTGCGACGTCTACAAAATGTGGTATGTATCCCCACATATAATCACATTCCTCCCGGAACGAAGATACCCCGCTGCTTGCGGCGGGGTTTTTCATTCTGCGCCGGCGTTTCGTTTGACCAATTTCAGCGCCGCCCCGGGAGCAAGGGTTTCGTAAAGGGATGAAACGGTATGCGTATTCAGATTGTCCATGGCCAGCCGGCCTTCGGGTACTGTATATCAAGCAATTCCTGTATCCTCAGCGCCCACTCCCGCCTGGTCCTTCGTTCCGGCGCGTGAACATGCCTCCACCCGCCCGGCGGCCCGGTGAACAAAAAGATACTGCAGGTTCCTTTACGAACATACTCATAATCCTCTTTGACGGTCTTCCCCGCTTTCCAGGGGATGGGGTGAACTTTTCACCAGGAAATTGATTCCGCCTGCGGGTCCATACCCCGCCCCTCTGGGGCGATTTGGACCCGGTAACGATTTGTTTGTTGGGGGTATGGACACGCATAATATCCATACCTTGCGGATCGACGATACCCC
>JAISPH010000083.1 GCA_031275035.1 Treponema sp. | reverse complement strand
GGAAACCCATAAGAAAAAGGTAACAGGGCCCGCCCAGACCGTCTGTAGATTTGAAGACAGGAAACGGAAGCACCGCGGGCATTAATGGATATATAAAAATTTACAAGGTATAGCTAGTCTATGACAACATACATGATTCCATTATTCGTGCTATAACTCGCCTTGGTTGTGTAGCCGGGAACTTCCTCAATCTTGAAACGTGGGCTGTTTGTATAGATAACACTATTTACCTGGGAATTTTTTTCTATATCCAATGGCTCGCTCTCCATGTAGTTATCTGCAGACAATTTTATAGCAAAGGGCCATTTGTTTGTTACAACTAGTTGAATCGGGTCCGCATTAATGAATTCGAAGGTTTTTCCTCCAGCCAGCCTGTATTGAACGCGGTTTGGGTTACTCGAAAACGATAACGGGTAATTGGTTGTCTGTGTATATACCTGTGTTTCGCCAGGTTGAATCGTAAGTTCTCCGGGGGTGCCAAACATAGTATAGGTTACGACATAGTCGGATCGATTGTACACAGTACAGTCTCTTACGGATTCATCGCAAGCAAAAAGAGCAAAGGCGCAAATGGCAAAAATTATTGTCTTTTTCATGGTTTTATCCTACACTGCTTTCGGCCGGTTGTAAAGATGCGTAATAATTGCATCCCCGGCCCCTAATGGCTTCTCTCCGGGGCAACGTCATTTACTTCAAATCATTGAGAAATGACCAGGATTGAAGAAGTTTTAATCGCAAGGTAGACTGCTATGCAGTCAATTAAATGAGAATAAGTCGAATACCTTTTTAGGACAATACCCTCTTTTCCCCTTCCTTTTTCGACTTCGAACCTTTGGTTCGATTTCGACTTTGTGGTGGAATTTTTTATAGCAAGAAATTAGGGGTTTTCCGCAATTTGGATAAAAAGTTGAGAAAATTTGATAAGTTAAGAGATTTTGGTTGTATACTCAGCCGAGCCGCAAAACCCACCGGTGCGGAAACGCCATAAAAGGTCCCCGGACTTCAAAGAAAAGGCAGCGGGCAGGATTTAACCTGTTATGCCATTTCCTCCCCAACAGCCGCCTCCGCCGCAATCAGCCTCTGCATATCCCGGTAAGGCGGTTCGCCAAACTGCCGCTTGTATTCCCGGTTAAACTGCGTGGGGCTGTCATAGCCCACCGCAAAGGCGGCGGTTTCGGCGCTGGTGTCTCCCGTCAACATGAGCCGCCGCGCCTCGTACAGCCGGAGCCGTTTTTGAAACCGGAGCGGACTCATCCCCGTAATCCGGCTGAAATGACGGCAAAAAGAAGTCCTCGACATATTAACCTGAGCGGCAAGGTCGGCAAGATTAAATAGTTCCCGGTAATGCTCCCGCAGCCAGCTTATCGCCCGGGCAATCTGGTTATTGGGGCTTTCCGCGGTTCCAAGAAGCCTGAAATCTTCCCCCTCCGGCCCGGTTAAAAGGAAATAGTGAATTTCGCGGATAATCATCGGGGCAAGAACCGGAATCCGTTCCGGCGCGTCAAGCAGGTTTAAGAGGCGCAGGCAAGCATCCAGCAATTCCGCCGCCGCCGCCCCCACCGTTACCCCCTGGTAAACCCTTGTTTGGGGCGCCGGTTCCACCTCCGCCACAAGCTGGCTCAAAACGGAGCGGTCAAGGGGAATCGACAGGGCAAGGTGGGGCGTTTCAGGCGTTGCCCCGGTAATCCGGCTCACGCTCGGCAGATCCATCCCTATGGCGATGAATTGCCCCTCCCCGCAGCGGTATTCCACATCGGCGATAAACGCCCGTTTATGCCCCTGCACAAACACCCCTACCAGCGGGTCGTCGATACACTCTACCCGCGTATCCGTTTCCCGCCTGGCCAGTTTCAGCCCTTCAATGGCGGTAGAATACCGCCCCGGCTCCGGCACGAGCCTCAATAGCCTGTCCTTGAGCGACCGTAATACGGTTTCGTTTTCCACACCGGAAATCATAGCATCTTTGGGAAGATTAGGCAAGATATTGGTATGATTGTGTAAAGCGGCTTTCCATATTTTCCGGTATTATATAAGCATCAAACACAACAGGAGGAAAATTGAACGCCGCCGGCTGCGCCGTTTAGCAAAGAAAAATGAAATTGGGAATATTCGTATTTCTGGTTGCGGTATTGACCCTCTCCGGCCGTCCCGTTTTTGCCCTTTTTACCCCGGACAACCGGATAACAGCCGCCAGGCGCTTAAAAATTACCGGAGGAGACTGGATATTGGCCGCCGTGGTAATCGACAGCGAAACGGCGCGGGATTTTCTTACCCTCCTCCCGATGACGGTAAAGGCCAACGATTATATAAACCGGGAGAAATACTGGCCTTTGCCGAAGGCCCTTGCCGCAGGACATGACCGCCAAAGAGAGTATGAGCGTGGAGACCTGGGCTTTTGGCCGTCCGCTAACGCTATGGCGCTTTTTTACAACCATGACGGTTCCCTGTTCCCCAACCCCGGATTAATCGTGGTAGCCAAAATTACTTCCAATCCGGAAATCTTTAACCGGTATCCGGGGCCGGTCGAATTGAAAATTGAATTAGCGGATTAAAGCATATACGCCGTAGTCTTAATTACGGTAAAATAACAACGTTTTGGAGGAATGAGATGGACTATGTAAAACTTGGCAATTCGGGATTGGATGTTTCACGTATCTGCCTTGGGTGTATGGGCTTCGGCGATGTCAGTACCGGCTTTCATACCTGGGTTGTCGGCAAGGAAGAAAGCAAAAAGGCGATACTCGGCGCGTATGACTTAGGTGTCAATTTTTTTGATACCGCAAACTGTTACTCCTACGGCACGAGCGAGGAATATCTGGGGGCCGCCGTCAAGGAACTGCCCCGTGAGGAGATCGTCATTGCCACCAAGGTCTTTATCCCCATGAGGACAAAGGGCGAAGGGGACGGCAA
>JAISPH010000233.1 GCA_031275035.1 Treponema sp. | reverse complement strand
TCTGATCCGGTAATCACCAGCGGACAAACCCCGGCTTCCTCCGCCGCCCAAACCACCGCATCCCGGTCCCGGTCAAAGGCGGAATTCATCAGGTTTACGCCGATATCAATCAGGGCCATGCGCACCAGGGAAAACCGTTACCTTCATTAATGGGATCGCCGGTTACCAAATGAGAAAGTCTTTTCCCAAAAGGCGGAGTATGGCTTCAATGAAAAAATAATCTCCATAAATTATGGGGACTTCCGTATCATCCGGCCCGCCGTGGTAAGAGCCGGTTCCCTTGCCAACGATGCCGTCGGTCTCCGTGTTCCAATCGGCGAAAGCTTTTTCACCGGAACGCAGTATTTTAAGCGCCGCATCAACATAGAATGATTTTTCATATTCCCCGGCATGTTCGGCGATTTCCAGAAGACCGCAAGAGGCGATCATGGCGGCGGTGGCATCGCACTTGACCGGTTCGGCAGGAGCGCGGAAGTCAACCAGGGGCAGCCAGTCGTTCAGGGCGAAGTTGGAAATCACATAATGGGCAACCGCTTTGGATGTATCCAGATATTCCTTCCGGCCGGTATGACGAAAACTCAGCGCAAAACCGTAAACCGCCCAGGCTTGCCCCCGGCTCCAGGATGAACCGGCGGCATACCCCTGCCCCGCCGGATGTTCAAGGCAGTCTCCGCTTGCGGGGTTAAGGCTGGAGATATGATTACAGCTTCCGTCCGCCCTGACCGTTACGGCCCTGCAGGTGTCGGCGTGGTTTTGGGCGATAAATGAATAACGGGGGTCTCCGGTTTCCCGGGAGGCCCAATAAAGCAGGGGAATATTCATCATACAATCCACGATAATCCAACCGGTCCGGTCTCCGTTCCAGGCGCGGATAAATTTACCCGCGGGGTTGTAACGGCCCGCCAGAAGATTTGCGGCGTGCAATCCGCGTCTGCGGGAATCCCTGTTCCCCGTAAGACGGTAATCCGCCACCGCCGAATGGAGCCACATGAATCCCACATCGTGATGCAGCCCTTCATAAGCTTCCAGCGCTTCGTCCAGCCGTTTTTCCACCGCCTCGGCCGTTTGGCGATATGCTTCTTCGCCAGCCGCATGGTACATCTGCCAAAGTATTCCGGGCCAAAAACCGTTGGTCCACCAATAGATGCCACCAGGGGCGTCAAGATCATGATAATGACCATTCCTGGATATGTAGGGAATAATATTTCCCAGCCGCGAACATTCCGCTTTTATTTTGTTTTTTATTTTTTCAAAAATTCCTTCCGCCCATTCCCTGCCGGCGCCCGGTATATTACAGTCCATTTTTCCTCCGGTTTATAAAATTCTTTTCCATAACCGATCATTCTCCTTAAAATAACCCCGGCGATGGGGTGTAACAGGCAATGCCGATGCAGGGAACCCGCGCCGTTCCGGGCGCATTATCAAGGCCCTGTTTTTCATGTTCCCGCTCCACCAATTAATTTCCATTCTTTTATATCATACCGCGGAGGTTCTGTTCCAGTCCGGGTTACATCACATTTGCCATTAACGTCCTGGACAAGAATCAGCTTGTTGTACTTTCCCTCTTCGCAGGCAAAGCTTATGCCGTCATCCTCGTAGAGGGTAAAATGTTTCTCCCCTCCGCCGAAACAAAATACAGTCAACCTGAACAGGATGGTTTCTCCCACATATTTTATCGGCTCCGCCAGGGGAAGTATTGACCCGGATTTGACAAAAACCGGTATTATATCGAGGGGCGCATCATACGCCAGGGTCTGGCCGCCGTCAAAATGTTCATGGGTCCAGAAATCGTACCATTCACCGCCGGGCAGAAATATTTTGCGTGATTTTTCCCCCCGGAATACCGGCGCGACAAGGAGGCTGTCGCCAAACATATATTGATCATCAAGGGAACGGGTACAAACATCATTTTGATAATCAAGCGCCAGGGCGCGGACCGGCGGAAGCCCTTCAAGATGGTAGCGCCAGAACGCCGAGTAGAGCCAGGGGATCAGCGCCATCCGCAATTCAAGGAATTTTCGGGTAATTGTGATAATAGTATCACTTTCGGGCATTTGTTCACCGGCAAGGTTTTTCTCTATGTCCGTCTGGAACCAGGGCGGATTCGGAATTCTCCAGCAGTTAAGCAATGACTGGGATGAAAATACCACGCTCTGCAGGCGGCGGATAAAATCTTCCGGGTCCGCACAGGAACGGACCTCTGGAGTCCAGAGGAGTCCGGAAAAGCCCGAATTGACCAGGGCGCGGATAAACTGCCGGTGGTCATATAAATCGCTGTACAGGACAAAGGGGCTGCCCGCCGCCATCGCCCATGAGGAACGGACGCCGCCAAAAGTGCGGAGCCCCCTGTCCCGAAAGCTTTTTTCGATGGTCTTTTGATAGAGCAGTCCAAGGGCGCTGTGCATCTGTTCGCCGTCAAGCCCTGAGGGGAATGAGGAAAGATCGGGAAACGACCAGTTGGAGGGGTTAAAGTCCGAATTGTCGCATTCGTCAATTTTAAATCCGGCAATCCCCTTGTCAACAAAATTTTCCCGGTGATAATCACCGAATATATCCCGGGCCTTTTCATCCGCCAGATCGGGAACAAGGCCGCCCCACACCTCATAATCGCCGGAACGGGCTTCAAGGTTTTTATAAAGTTCCGATGAGGGATGGACAAAAACATGCTCCCACAGGTTAATATGATACCCCCGGCTTTTTAATTTTCTTGACAATTCTTCCGGTTCAGGAAAAAGGGATTTATTCCACAGGTAGCTGCAGGAATAACTGCGGCTATGCCATCCCGGCTCAAGGCCGATCACGTCGACCGGGATCGCGTCCCGGCGGAATTGTTCCGCCAGTTTCAGTACCTGTTCCTGAGCCGCGCCGCCGTAGACCCGGTACCAGTTACCCAGCCCCCAGAGCGGCGGGAGGCATCCGCCGCCGGAAAAAAGATTGTACCGGCAGACCGCTTCCCGCAGGGAAGGCCCCTCAAAGAAATACATATCCGTCCCCCGGCAATTTGGTATTTCGATAAGAATGCGGCGTTCATTCTTCGCCCGTTTCAAAGCGTAAAGGGATTGCTCTGAAAATTCCCGGTGTTCCTTTACCGGTTCGGAAAAATCTTTTGATGAACCTTTGGCCCCGTTGGTACCAAGATAAAAGGCAACATACCGGAAGGTGTCTACCAGCACCCCGTATCCCGCGGTGGACACATAAAACGGAACCGGCGCATGGCTTTCACCGGTATCGGCGGCAGGATCGCTGTTTACCTTCAGAAACCGGCGGCGGCCCGCATGATTAAACCCGTGGAACTGCAAGCCGAAACCGTAAAAGTCCTCATCGTTTTTCATGGGGAGTTCAACGACAAAACCGCGTTTTGTTACGCGGCTTGCGATTGCGCCCGCCCCAAAGGGCAGTGAAGCGCCGTCCGCAAAAGGCGCCTGTACGCCGCCCGGCCCAAAAAGTTTTACCGGCGTAATATTTTCCGCCGCGCCGAGACTCAAGCGGTACACGCCTGTAACCGTTTTCATGCCGCCTCCGGTTGAAAAACGCTTTCTGCCAAGGCGGAGTCATCAATATTGAATTCAAAAGTCATTTATTCTCCTTAGAGCGCGTATATGTTTATCCCTCAATATAGGCGAAGGAATCAAAATCCGCGAATGCGGTTCTGTCCTCCAAATCCTGACAGCAGATTCCAACAAAAGAACCGGTAAACACGAGGCCGTTTTTTTCAATGTAATCATCCGAAAGATGATCCGCAGAAAGGACTCCTCCGAGGGGCTGCCATTCCGTGTTATTTATCGAAAAAGAAAATTGCAACCGTTCTCTGTTTACCTCCACGGCTAAACGCAAGGGCTTTTTAAGGGGAACGGTAACGCCTCCGGGCGCATAGGAAAGTTCCCTGTTATCACATACCAGGACATTGAGAACACCAGTATCTTCTCCGCCGGAAAGACAGGCGTATATCCAGTTTTCCGTGTTATACATACAGATAAGTCCCGCCATTTGCCTGAATGATTGTGGCGCAAATTCCATTACGGTCTCCGCCCGGAAACAGAAGCTCTGCCAGCGGGTGGCAACCAGGGCTTGTTTATGCAGGGAAGCAGGACTTTCCCGCCCGTAGAGTCTGATCCAGCCGGGACGTTCGGTTAAGGTCATCACGTCATCCAAAGGACCGCGGAGGGTCTGAAACCAGTCCGGCAGCCAAGTCTTGTCAAAATCCGTCTTTTTATCGTGATTGGTTTTTTGGATAATATTGCGCGCCGCTATTTCTACTTCCACAGAAGGCCCGTTGCCGCCGCCGGCCAGTCGGGGCCAGCCGTCCACCCATTCAATCTTTTGCAGGGCCGTTTCCCGCCCCAGAGGACAATTTCCCCGTGTAGTCAGGGGGCGGGCGCATATATGCGTAATGTACCAGCCGCCGTCTTTATGAAGAAAACTCGCGTGTCCGGTCTTTTGCAGCGGGTTATCAGGATATGGCGTTGAGGTAAGTAGCGGATGGCAGGGTGAAATTTCGTAAGGCCCCCATACCGATTGAGAACGCGCAACAACGGCGGCGTGTTTATACCCTGTACCCCCGGCGGCCGTCAACAGATAATACCAGCCATCTTTTTTTATAATCTGCGGCCCTTCGGCTACGCCGAGGCTGGTTCCGTCAAATATCTTTTTTTGCTTCCCGGTGAGTTTCATGGTTACGGGGTCGAATTCCCGCATGACAATTCCCGCAAAACTCGAATGACCAGGACGGTAATCCCAAAGCATATTTAAGAAATATTTCCGCCCATCCTCATCATGAAACAAGGCGGGATCAAAACCTGATGAATTAATGTATACCGGTGTTTTCCAATTTCCGTCTATGGTTTTGCAGGTGGTCAAATAATTGATGGTATCCTTAAAGCCGGTACGAGTATGCACATCAGTTATGGTAAGCCAGAATTTGCCATCCGCCCAGGAAAGATGGGGAGCCCATAATCCACCCGAACTTTCCACTCCGTAGAATGTCATGATGACCGGACGGGAAACCAGAGTCCAGTTGACGAGATCCCGGGAATGGTAAATACAGATACCGGGCCACCATTCAAATGTAGAAGCAGCGATGTAGTAATCTTCCCCGGCCTGGCAGGCGCTGGCGTCAGGGTGGAATCCGGGAATAATGGGGTTTTTAATCTTCATATTCGCCCTTTTCTTTTATGATCCGTATCCCTTCCGCCCCCGGCTTGACTACAGTCGTCAATAGCCGCCTGTACCACCGTGGTATCCTTGGTTTTACCATCTCCCGGGGCGCCATAGTCCTTGACATTAAACAGGATCATTTTCAGGTACAACTCCCTTCGCCGCCAAACTGTGGTATAATTCCGGCCTGCGGTCTTCCATGCGTATTGCATGAATATTCCATTCCCGGCGTAAATCAACATCACAGGAAACAATTTCCGCTTCTTCGGGGTTGCCGGCAGCCACAAGTTCGCCATCGGGATTAAAGACACTGCTTGGGATACGGATACCCTGGATCGGTCCGTCACAGGGAACCGCCATGGCCCCTGCCGCATATATGCCGTTTTCGTAGGCCCGGCTTCCCGCATAAATCGATTCCCAGCCCCAGGTTGGACAGAGAACAATCCGTGCGCCCCGCAAGGCCAGTACTCTGCACACTTCAGGAAACTGCATGTCCCAGCAGATACAAAGGCCGATTTTACCGAATTCGCTGTCAAAACAGCAGAAACTGTCTCCAGCGGCAAGGTAATTTTTTTCATTTCCGGCCAAATGCAGCTTGTCATATATGGCGGCAAGATCACCCTGCCGGTTGATAACCAGAACCGAGTTATATAAAGCCCCGGACGATCCGGGCCGGTATAAACCGATGACAAGCCAAACCTTTCTCCGCCGGGCGAATTGAAAGAATCTTTTTGCCAACGACTCATAGCCGTTTTGCAAGAAGTCCCATACGGGAAAATCCAGCCGATCAGGAATCCCGCAAAAATTAACAGCTTCGGAACTTACGAGCAATTCCCCATTACCGGCGGCATTTTCCAGCAAAGCGAAATTCTGTTCTATCATTTCGCCCTGTAGTCTTTCCACCCCGGCACGTGAAAATACCCTTTCCGTATGCCCAAAGTCATACAGCTGGTTTTGTTTTTCCTGTATGAGACAAAGCCTCACATCCGCCCCTTAATGGGCATCCAGATATTTCTGCACCTGATCAATTACCGCCTGCCGTATCACATCAAGGCCGGCGCTTTTCGCTTTGGCGTAATATTCTTCCAGCGCTTTCCGCGTTTGTTCCGGCGTTCCCGCCAGGCCAAGCATTAAAATGGGCCGGTAGGTTGCCTGAATGCCGGAAACCGCGGCATAAGCGGTCCTCAGCGCCGAATCCGCTTCGTTGTTAAAGATAAAGCCCGGTATGGGGCTTGGAATATAGGTCTCAGGATTGTTTTGATATTGGAAAATATCCTTGATTACATCGGGGTAGTTCACATCGGTACGGATAAAACCGGGATTCCAGGTCAGCTCATAGCCGGGGAATGTATATTTATTGGCCGGTGAAAGATTCTGATACTCAGTATCCCCCACGGCTTTCCAGTCTTCACCTTCAATGCCCCATTCAAAAAGGTCATGGTTTTCCCTGCTTTGGAACAGCCAGTCAATAAAAGCCATAGCTTTATCTGTTTTTTTCGACTGCCGGGGAACACAGAGAAAATTCCAGGCGGTCAGGGGTTGGGATACAACCGGTTCCCGTTTTTGCATGGTAGGCACGTATACATAGGCTTCCACGGATTTACCCGCGGCTTCCATGGCGCTGGCGGCGGAAAGGTACTGGGAGATATTTCCTTCCATGGCGGCTGTTTTTTCGGCGTAAAAACCCGGCATGTCGGTTTCGGTTTGGCGATCAAGCGGAGCATACCGGGCCCATTTGGGTATAAGATAAACGGCCCGGTCATTCCGGGTGTTCCGGTTATAGGGAGGGGGAAACATGGCGTATGCCGAATCCGGGTCTCCAAGGGTCGCCGCGCCAAGGACCTTTTTTTTATCCGCGCTGATGGCGACATCAAACATCATGCCCACGCCGTCGCCGCTGCCGTCAATATTGATAACATTCTTCGCCCGTTTTTCAATAATATCATCATCAAGATAATAAAAAGCCCGGGATACGCCTATCCCCAGAGGGGCTGTCATATCAAGGGAACCGCCTGCTATATCCTCCTGTACTTTCTTGAAGAAGGATTCCAGCTCCGCATTGGAACTGATGGGGGGCATATTGTATTTTTCCCGGAGGTCCTTTCTGATCAGAATAACCTGAATATCCTCCGCCGCCTGGGTAAAGGGTATGGCGTAGATCGATCCGTCGGCATTGGTTACCTGGGCCAGATATTCCGGGGAAAACGCGTTTTTTAACCCCGGATAGTTGTCATTATTGAAATATTTTGAAACATCCGCATAAGCGCCCTGGGAAGAAAGCCGGTTCAGATTCATCCAGTATGCGTCAAACACCAGGTCCGCATCCTCCTGATTACCCATTATAAGCGGCATTTTCTGCCGGTGATCGGCGCTTGAACTCCAGATAATATCAAGTTTCACATTAAGCGTGTCTTTGGTTTTCTCATAGAATTTATTCAACACCTTATCCATGTTTTGCGATTCGCCGAACAGATATATCTTCAGGGTTGTTTCACCTTCAGTTCCTTTTTTACAGGAACCAAACGGCAGGGGCACGGCAAATATTACTGCGGCCAGCCAGAGAGTACAAAGAAACTTCCGTATAACGCTGTTCATTTTCAATCTCCTTAAAAAAAGCTCTATAAATTTGCGGGAGAATCTGGAATTTCCAGAAGCTCTCTTTAACCGCTTTTTCCCTGTAACCTATCCCTTGACCGCCCCCACCATAATGCCGGAAGTAAAATACCGCTGTAAAACCGGATACAACAGTACAATCGGGCCGATAGTTACCATGGCGGTCGCCATTTTTATGGTTGACGAAGGCAAATCAAGCGCCTGAATATGCAGCTGCCCGGCCATCTGGGTCATAAATTCCACATTCCGCAGCATTTTCATTATCATCATCTGCAGGGGCTGCAAATGATTGCGGTCTATAAACAGCATCGCCTGAAACCAGTTGTTCCAGTAACCCAGGGCATAGAACAGGCCGATAGCCGCAAGGGAAGGAACGGAAACCGGCAGAATGATCCTGAACAGAATAGCAATTTCATTTGCCCCATCAATACGGGCGGACTCGGCCAATGAAGAGGGAACGGACATAAAAAAATTTCTCATAAGGAACATATTCCAGGGATTAATCAATACCGGGACAATAAGCACCAGGAGATTGTCTTTCATGTGCAGGTAACGGGAAATAAGCATATAGGTGGGTATCAGGCCGCCGTTAAAGAGCATGGTAAAATACACAAAAAAATTTATTTTGTTGCCGTATTTCAGCTTCCCGGATGCCAGGGGGTAGGCGATCAAAACGGTAACCAGCAGGCTGGAGAGCGTTCCGAAAAAGGTAACAAACAGCGATACCCCGTATGACTGGTATATCTGACTGGTTTTGAATAACATCCTGTATGCTGAAAGGGATAATTGCCGGGGGAACAAACTGAAACCGTATTTTGCCACGGATAATTCATCGGAAAAGGAAGCCGACAGGGCTATAATAAACGGAATAACGCACATAGCGGCAAAAACGAAGACAACGGCGTAACAAACCAGGGAAATCATTTTGTCCCCCGCCGGTTCGCGTATGCCCGGTTTTTTCCTGATATTAAAAGCCATTGTTCTTCCCCCTAAAAAATAGCCGAACCGGGTTCCAGTTTACGGGCAATAAGATTGGCCGAATAAACGAAGATCAAACCAAAGACGCTTTGCAGCATCCCTACCGCTGCGGCCATACCGTAGTCGCTCATGCTGCGGAGCATCCGGTAAACATAGGTGTCGATAACATCGGTAGCAGAAAACAACAGCGGGTTATCCTGGACAATACCGTAGATCATTCCAAAGTCCCCGTAGAAGATCCGCCCCACACTGAAAAGAGTCATCAGGATAATAACCGGCCTGAGGCAGGGAATGGTAATCCGCATGATAATTTGCAGCCTGCCGGCGCCATCAATGCGGGCGGCTTCGAATATTTCGGCGCTCATGCCGGTTATGACGGCGATATAAACCACCGCCATATAACCCGCCCCCTGCCAGATGCGTAATACAACCAGTATAAAGGGCCAAATCTCCGGGGTCGAATAAAAATTAACCGTAATGCCGTATTGCCTGAGGAACAGGGGGATAATCCCCCCGTCGTTTTGCAGAAAACTTCTTAAAAACAGGGAAATCACCGCCCAGGATATAAAATAGGGCAGAAGGGAAATTGTCTGGGTGATTCGTTTAATATGCCGGTTTCTTATTTCTGAAAACATGATCGCCAGGATAACCGCCGCCGTGGTGGAAGTTATGATAAAAAGGATATTCAGGTAAAGGGTATTCAGCATAACTTTGATAATGGTGTCATTGACAAACAGAAACCTGAAATTGGCCAGGCCGCTGAATTTGCTCCCGAATATGCCGCGGACCACATTAAAATCCTGAAACGCGATGACCAGCCCCCCCATGGGCACATAACTGAATAGCAAAAAGAACAATAAGCCCGGCACGGTCAAGATATAAAGGGCAAAGTTCTTTTTTATTTCCCCAAGAAATCCGCCTGTTGTTTTCACCGCCTGTTCCTTTGAATGAATTTCCCGCGCCGGATTTTACCGGGCATACATCAGCGTACCAAAACCAAGCTGATCATAGCCCCCGCTGGTTGAACCATAATCGCCGCCGCCCCCTTCAGGAGCAGTTGCCTCAACGCCCATTTTGGTATACTTCACTTTTGACTCCTCCAGCCCTTTCACTTTGGCGTAATGGTAATAGGGGCCGGCCCACATAGGGCGGCTCGTACCCCTTCCCGATGAACTAATGGCCGTATGGGTTTCTACCCGGGGGATGGGGTACTGGTTTTTATTGCCCCAGAGCCGGGTATATTCATGGAACGGCACATCCAGATTGGCGATATTGTATTTTGCCGTGTATTCACAGGCCTTCAGGAAACGGTTGCCGTCAAGGCCGTAAAAGTCGTCCCCCTGATTCCAGGTTAATTGGCATATAACGTCCATGAGGGCGATACACAGGGTCGCGTGTCCCTGATCCCTTCCGCTTTCCTGCAGCTGGCCCAATTCCTCACCGTCCGCCGTATTATGTATATAGTTGATGAATTTGTAGAAGTTTCCGTTGCCGACCCCCTCCTGCAAATACCGTACCGCGATATTGTAAATATCCCTCCGGTCGGTCAATATCCCAATGGCAAGTACGGAGGCCAGGTTACAGAGATCCCAGTTGGCCCAATAATGGTCGTCATGGGTGTCGTGGTGCCGCGTCAAAAAATCATAATTCTTTGGAAAAAAAATATCCAGCATCCATTGTTTAAATGCGATAAAATCAGATGGAGCCCATCCGCTGTAGCCGGTTAAAAGTTCGGCGGCTACGGCAAACTGGTAGCCGTACAGTCCCGCGGCCAGGCTTTGATCGGTCGTTCCGGTTATGGGTTCGGTGCATGTTTTCGCCCATTCATTCAAAATATAAACGCTCCGGGCCGCAAAAACGGCATCGCCGGAAATCTTCCACCGTATGGCCAGTTGATAGGCCGCCGCCGCATCGTTAAAGGCCCGGGAATAGTTTTCGCCATCGCCGCCGCGGACAATCTGCGTTACGGGATTGGGAGTATAGGTGCTTTGCGCATGGCTGTTCGCCGTTAATTTGGCATAGCCTGAAACCCAGGGTTCTTCATTACCGGCGAGTTTTTCTTTAATGCGCGCAAAATCTTCGGCGGTATGCAGGCCGCCCACGTGCCGCATCGGCGTTGAGGCGGATTTTACCGGTATGGCCAGGGGAGTACTATAAGCTTCAACGGTCAGGGCAAGCCGCCTGCTTTCCGTCTTGCCCGGTTCGGTAACAGCCACGTAATAGGTTCTTTCCGCCAGGTCGTCGCCGGAACCGGTCAGGGTCAGGACCGGCGCGCGGAAAGATGCGCTTACGCCGGGAAGGGGGCTGCCGGCGGCGGCGGTATTGTATACCTTCCATTCGCCGCTGTGGCTGCTCGTTAAAACAAAGTCCACGGATTTCTGAACCGGCTCGCTTTTAGCGGCAGCCGTTTCCGCCGCCGTGGGGGCGGCGGACTGTTCCGTTTCTTCGGATTCCCCGTCATTAATGCCTTTGCAGGACGAAAAGATAAAAACCGGCAGCGCCAACAGAACCACCAGGCCAAAGGCGAAGCGCCCGGCTTCCCTTTTTTCAGCGCCGTTTTTTTTCGTCATTCTGATTCTCCCCATGGTTTTACCGTAATATTTTTTGTAAATTTTCCAACCCTGATATTTCCTTCCTCAAGGGTTTTTATCCGTTTGCCGTTGATAACGACATTGTCAAAGACAATACCGTTTATCAGGCGCTGTTCATCGTATCCCGCTATTATGGAAGGGTTTTCAGGCCAGCCGGTATAATCATAATAAATATTCCGAAAGGTAACATTTTCTATCCCCCTGCCGGTTCCCGCGCTGTATCTTTCGTTAAAGAGTATGCGGAGATTGAAAAGCTGCCCCTCCATAATATTTTCAACCCGGACATTTTCAAAAACCACGTCCCGTACCAGATTATGATCGCTGACGCTGAAAGCCATACAGCCCTGATAATTACGGTCGTCTTCATCATGTTCCAGAATATCTATATTTGAAAAACGCAGATTTTCAATCACATTCCCTTCAGTTTCCGCATTGCCGTGGAGGCCGATATTGACAGGGTGGGCCACATCCGCCCAAAGGACGGCGTCTTTAACGCGGTAGTTTTTTGCATCGCCGTAAAAATTCCAGCGGTGGGTATAAACAGCGATACAATCATCCGAATTACGCATGAAGATGTCTTCAATATCCACATCGGAGCAGCTCATCAAATCAATGCCATCGCTCCAGCCCCGGCAGCTAAAAGATTTCAGATTACGGATTTTTATCCCATCGGTCTGTCCGCCATAAACGGTATAATTCTGGGGGTTGATAACGGTGATACCGTTAATCTCGATGTTTTTACTGAACTTCAATTCAAAGCCGCGCTCGGGATTATCAAGGATTCCGCGTCCGATGAACCGTACATTTTCAACCCCATCGCAGATAAATTTTCCCCGCACAACGGCTCCGGGGGCCAGATACACCGTTTTACCGGAGGGAATAACAAAGCCCTTTTGGGGCGGCTCAGGGGTATGAAGGCCCCGGTCAAAATACACCACATCAGGGCTGCCGGGATCAGGTTTTTCGGTTTCCAGGGGATTGGCAAAAACATGAAGGTTGTGCAAACGGTCGCCGTTGACTTCCACAGAGAGTTTCGCCGGTTCCGAAAGGAAAAACGAAATATAATTCCCCGCAACCGCCGCCTGTATGCCTTTGGAAAGGGGACGGATCGTTACCGCGTTGAGGACTCCGTAATTCTGTTTTATTCTCAGTTCCACGGTTCCCGAAAAATCAAACTGAACCATTGAAGCCGGCTGCGGGTTATCCATGTCTACCATTACCTTGTATTCGTACAGATCCTGCCAGTCTTCTCCCGGCAGCCGCACGGCTACGGAAAAATCGTTATTGTGATGGGTGTACCGTATCTCCTGGGGAAGCGGATGCAAAACCAGCTCCTGCGCGTTCATCACAAAACATACTCCCATTAATAAAAAAGCCGCCGCCAGCGTCTTTCCCAATTTTTTATGGAAGGCCCCGTTCTCTCCCTTTTTCATCTTCCTGGTGTACTCCAAAAATCCCGGCTCATAGAGGCTTTCCCAAAACTAACCGAGTTTTGGGAAAAGCTCCATAATCATGCGGATTTTTACCGTCCGGCCCCGGCGGGGAGCCGGACGGCGGCCCGGCCCTCCGCGGAAAGCCGGGCGCTCTTCCGGCAATGCCGGATACTGTTTTTACTTACGGCGTACCGTTCAGCGTATTCACCGTGTCCATTACGGCGGCAAAGTCAGCCGTCTCCCAGGCGCGGGAGTACAGGGCGAATTTGTAAAACTTGAGGTAACTCGCGCCAAAGTAATTGTGAAACAGGGCTTTGAAATACGCGTTACTGGCAAGCATACTAAAATTCGGTTCGGTGCTCCCAAGAGCCAGCGCCTGGCCGTTTTGGTAAACAGTGATCCGGTTGCCACTTTTTACATAGGCCATGTGGTACCAGGTGTTGGCGTCGTTATTGGCCGCTGTTTGGGTGCGCGTCTGGCTGCTATTATTGGTGCGGACGAGAAAATACCAGTTGTAGTTTTCAATCCATATGCCGCCATAATTTTTGTCATTGTCCACACGGGAAAAAAGCAAAGGATTCGGACTGGCGCCGGTCGAAGTTGAAGTCGAATGAACATAAAACTCCAGAGTCCAGTCGGTCTTGCTCAAGAATGCTCCGGCCTGGGGGCCAAAGTCATACCGGCTGCCGCTTGCCACCTTCAGGCCGTTTACCGTCTCGACGGTTCCAGTGCCGCTTACCAGTCCGGGAGCAAAATTCCCGGTATAGGTACTACCGTTGGAAAGTGTCCCCTCAAGGCCGTCCGCAGCATTCACCGCGTAACTGATTGACGTTATACCCAGACTGTCATTCCATACCCATTTGGCGTATAGCGTAATATTTCCGGTTACCTCGGTTTGGGCGGTAAATTGAGTTCCCCAGTTCTCATCCTCATCGGAATTTTTGGTATACCAGCCGGAGAAGGTAAACCCTTTAAGCGCCGGAATTTCGGAGGATACCAAGGCGGCCAGCTGGGTAACTTTTTGACTGGTGAACGTTTTTGTCTTCGTGCCGCCACTCCATTCGCCTTTCCAGGCGTCAAGGGTTATATCAACTCTGAGCACCTCATCAGCCCAGTGGGCGTAGAAGGTCTGGCTTTCCGTTATTACGGCGGTTTGAACAACCAGCGTACCTCCTTCGGCCAGGGTATACCAGCCGTCAAATTCCTTGCCCGTCAATTCGGGATCGGAAGGCCAGTCCTGCACCGGAACGGCGGCGCCGCTGCCGAAGCTGGCAACCTGCACCTCTTTTTCTGTCTCAGTATCGGGGAACGCTCCGCCGTTGGCATCGAAGGTAACGGCAAGATACAGGGGGCCGTTGTTCCACCGGGCATATACCGTTATGTTTCCGCTGACTTCCGTGTCAACCGTGAAGGGCTCCTCCCAGACGCCATCGTCGGTAAACCAGCCGAGAAATGCGTTATTCCCGTTAACGGCGGAAGGCAGGCTGTTCACGGTTGTGGCGGGGGAGTTTACGGTTCGCCGGGAATTTCCACTGATAGTCCCGTCTTTGGCATCGAAGGTAACGGTAAAAGACCAGTTCCAGCGGGCGTAGAGCGTAAAGTCCGTACCGGCCGCTTTGGAAAAGTCATATTTGGCATTCCCCCCCTGATCGGTATACCAGCCGGCAAAGGTAAAGTCCTCCCCCCGCTGGACTGCCGGCAGCTCGCTCAGCGTTAGGCCGGTTCCAATGGTTTTGACTATCGTTTTGGCGCTTGAACCGTCTTCGAAGCCGCCGCCGTTGGCGTCAAGGGAAATAGTAACCGTTTCCCGTTTTCTGCTGCTTTCCGGTGCGGCCGCCTGTAGGCAGGCGATAAAGAACAGAACCGGCAGGGCCGCCAGCAGAATACCCGCCGCGAACAAGCGGATCAGCGTTCCGTTTATTTTTTTCATATTCATACCTCCTCTTATGGGTTCGTTACCCTCAGGGCCAGCCGCCCGCTTTCGGCCTTGTCCTGTTCGGTAACCGATACGAAGTAGGTTATGGCTTCAATATCATTGGTAAAACTGGTCAGGATCAAATCGGAAACAGGCTCACCATCCTCCGGGTTAATGGTCTTTTTGTAGGTGGCGGTAACGGAGGCAAGAACTCCGCCGCCTTCGGCATCATCGTATACCGTCCAGATACTGCCGGCATGATGAGTGCTGGTCAGCCTGAAGATTACGGATTTTTGCTTTGGGGTGGTTTTGGCAACGCTGTCCACCGCCGCCTCGGGCGCGGCGGATTGTTCATACTCACCGTCTGCCAGAGGACAGCCCGCAACGAAAAGCGCCGCCAGGATCAGAGCCGCCGCCAGGCGGAATGGAAACGTTTTGGGCGGCTGTTTTGCCGGACTATTCTTCATACATCACTCCTTCTCCCCTTCAGGGCGTCCCGTTCAGGGCGTTTATGGTATCCTGCGCGCCGGGGAACTCGGTTACGACCTTTTTATGAAAGATAACCTTGTACACCATACCGTTGGTCAAATTGTAAAATTTGCAGTGGCTTACTTCTTTGAAGGAAGCGTTCCCGAGGATGGAAAGATTCGATGAACTTTTGGTCTCAAGATTGCCGTTGGTGATGGCCGTGAGCATGGTGCCGTCCTTGACCAGCGCCAAATGAAACCACCGGTTATTGTCGCTAATGGCAAACTGGGGCCGGGTGCCGGTATTGGGCCGGAAAACAATCAAGCCGTGGCCTTCCATCCACAAAGCGCCGTCCGCCTCTTCCCCCCGATCCGTGTGGAACCGGACGGCCTTTGTAGCGCCGGCCCGCTCACTGTCTCCGACATTAAAGTACATCTCCATGGTGAACTGATCTTCGGAAAAATACGAACCGGCTATCTGACCGAGGTCAAGGACGCTGGTTCCCTTAACCGGCAATTTAAGCACCGGGTAGCCGTTGACTGTTTCAACCGTAGTACCGGTGTTTGTTATGGGATTGACGGTTCCCCCGTCCTCCAGAACCCCGGAAAATTGGCCGTCTTGATCTATTCCATAGTCAATCGTATCCAGGGCGGAATAAACCCATTTTGCCGCTACCGTTATATTTTTTGTTATTTTGGAGTTTTCGGTAAACGCCACATCCCCCGGACTGGTGAACCAGCCGACCAGGGGGAATCCGGCCAGATTGGGGGCCGAGGGCCAGCTGCCCGCCTCGGCCAGGCTTGTTCCCTCAGTGGGGATGGTGATTGATACCGTTTTGGAAAATTCACCGGGGCCCCATCTGCCGCCGTTGGCATTAAAGGTAATGAAAAAATCCTTCGTCCCTGAATACCAATAGGCATACCCCTGTACCCGGCCTTCTACAGCAGCAAAGCCGATCACCGGAGTAAGAACCGTTATTTCCGTGCTGTCAGCCGGCAGCGGGCCGTTTGAGGTTTCGGTGAACCAGCCGCCGAAGGCGTCGCTTCCCTTTACGGGATAGGGCAGATTGAATATCGTCCAGGGCGGCCTTTTTACATTTATCGTTACCGCCCCATCGCCGCCGTTAATGGTTCCGCCGTTGGGATCAAAAACAACGTGGTAATCTTTCGACGGATCAGCTCCGGCGCCCCAATAGGCGTAGAGGGTAAGATCCCCGGTTACTTCCCAGGGCGTTTCAAAGAGCTCGCCTTCTTCCGGCCGGTCGTACCAGCCCCGGAATTGGTAGCCGGGATAATAGGGAGCGGGCAGGTCTTCCAGCAACTCCCCCGGATACATTTCCAGAGTCATGCTCCCGGTCGGTTTCACGGTTTCCGCAGTCAAT
The DNA here is from genome assembly GCA_031275035.1 of Treponema sp. Next base: position 12,528 of record JAISPH010000233.1, on the reverse strand, counting down.
TCGGCCCCGGTGTCAAAGGTAATGACGCAGGGTCTATCGTTTTCACCGCCCAGGCCGCATGCCATGACAAGCAGCGACAAGGGTACCCATAATGAGAACGCCGTAACTATCCGGCTTTTATCCATGGTTTTCATTCTATCCTGCCTTTTAGGGGGCCAGCCCCAGTTCACGAAACACATCCGGCCCCGCCACCAGAAAAGAAGCGTAGGCCGGCGGAGAGTCGGCGGTATCATACCCTTCACCATCACGGGGCAAGTACGCCTCAGTCCAGGGCATCGGCATTCCCTGCCGCCGGTGGTAGTGGTTGTAGAGGATTTCAAACGCCGGCTTGGTTGATCCCCGGCTGCCCGTACCGGGCTCAAAGCTGTTGATAAGGTCGCCGTAAATTACCTCGGGGTTATGGCCGCTCACGTCATCCCAGAGGGCGTCAAAATAGTACCATTCGCTGTAGGGATCGAATTCCCGGGGCGTGTTGGTAAAGTTATTGTCCCCCATATTATACCGGGCGCTGAACTCGCTTCCTTTCCACAGGGAGTTGTCAAAGGCCGAGTATACATTGTCCCCCTGCTTATAAAACATTTCGCACACCACGCCCAGCTTCATGAGGCCCAGTACAGCATGGCCCTGATCCCGCTTGGTTTCCTGGTTCTGGCCGCTGACGGGGTGAACATAATTCGCCAGGTTGCCGTTGTCAAAACCGTTAAGCCAGAAATTCAGGGCCTTGATATACATCTCTTCGTCATCAAGAAAAATCGCCATCCCCAGATAGGCCGAGGTAACACAAAGTCCCACATTTCCCTGGGTATCCGGCGAATTGCCGTAAAACCGGTCCATGCAGGGGATCCAGACATTGCGCATGGAATTTTCGATATTCACAAACTGGCGGTCGGTTAATCCCGAATCCTCATGGTTTACCGTGTCTTTCCCGTACCGGATCAATTCCGCGGCGCAGGCGAATACCGATCCCTGGAGGCCGGTCATAAGCCGGTAGTCGCCGGTTCCCCCGTCCAATATTCCCCTGGCGGTCCGGGCATAGCCGTCCATGATTTCAAAGGATTTCATGGCGTGCCGCTTGTCGCCGGTGAGCATCCACATCAGGGCGTTCAGGTAGGCGGCCCGGAAATCGGTTTCGATATTGGTTTTGTTGCCGCCGTATGTTCCGTCCCTGGCAAGGTACACATAGGGCCCCTTTACGGCGTAGGTGTGGGCGGCGTTGCCGTCGGCTTTCAGGCTGTTCCAGGAAGTGTACGCCCGGTATTCGGCATAGCCCCTCCGGTTCGCGGCTTTTAATTCCCTCCAGGCCGCCCAGCGCTCCGGTTCTACCACGGATTCATTGAGGTTAAAATCCTGACCCGAAGCGGTGGCGGGGTTTGCGGTAGCAGCCGGGTCTGCCTGCGGCGTTGACGGGACTACGGCGCTTGCCAGATCCGTTGTTACCGTAACCGTTCCGTCAGGATTGGTAACCCGGGTAATTCCATCCCAGCGGTCAATCAGCGCCCTCAGAGTTTCAAGGTCTTCCTGGGTATGCAGCACGCCGGGGTGGAGAAAGCCCTCCCTGGCCGTATATCCGGTGGGCGACATTTTACATCCGGCAAGCAGGATTCCCGTAACCAGGAAACCTGTCAATGCCAAGACAAGTTTTTTCATGCCATCCTCCCGCCTAGAGTCCAAGATAGAAATAAACCGGAATGGTTATCAGCGTGTCCAGTTTTCTGGAGCCCGCCCTGTCCGTGCCAAGAGCTTCGCCGCCCGCATAGGCGATACCGGCCCTGATAAAACAGTTTGTGATAATGTCCCACTGGGCGTAGGCCCCAAAGCCGGTGCGGAGGCCGCCTTTTTTGTTGAGTCTGCCATAGTAGTTTTCATCCCCCAGGATTTCAAATCCCGCGTCCGCCGAAACCGTAAAATATTCGTTAATTTTATAGGAAGGCGACAACCATAGTTTTGTTACGGTTCCCATGTCGGTCCTGCCGCTGCCTTCTGGTTCGCTGAAACCGCCAAAATTGTGCTCTGCTCCGCCCCGGATACTCAGGCCAAAATCAAAGGCGTATTCGGCGCCAAGAGCCACCCGGTGAGGTTCCAGATAATTGCCCAGGGTTATCCGGGGCTCGTAATAGACAATTTCGCCGCTGGTATTGAGGGCCGGAACCAGCACGGTAGGATCGGTAACGAGCAGGGAAAGAGTCCCGCCCAGTTCGGCGGTTAAATTGGAAAACCCCGTATAGGTAAAGGCCGCCTGAAGGCGGGGGCCGTTGTTGCTGTCGTTATTGTCGCTGGCGGTAACCCGTTTTGTATTGGGAGTCGGATGCACGCCGATGTATTGAAAACGGGCAAGGCCAATATCCGGGATTTCATATCCAAGGGCGGCCTGAATATTTTCAAGCATATATTTGGCTTCGGTGTAACCGCCGTAAATCTCCTGATTATTCGCGGTATTGGCCTCAATAAGGTCATAGATCATGAGGCCCGCGAAAAGGCCGGAAAGGGCCGGAACCTGATCCGCGAAGGGGCCGGTAAATTCCAGGGCCACCGCGTCCCTTCCTTCAAACCGGGTAAAAAAACCGTCGGTTCCGCCGGCGCTGACGCCCAGATAATCGCCCCAATTGAATTCTTCTATCTTGCCCCGGAGGGTGTCGATGTTGAACCGGCCCACATCGATCTTAAGCCAGCCAAAGGGCCGGTACCAGCCAAAGACCTGATCCACTTCAATACTGTCAATAAAATTAAGAATGTCCTGCTGCCGGTTGTCATGCCACCAGGGATAGATCATAAGCTCCGTATAAATCCCCGCTTTATCCTCCATGTTGGCGGTAAAGCTGAGGGTTAATTTGCTCCGGTTGTCGTTGTTGCCTCCAAAGCCGCCGACGACTATGGATTTGCCTATGGGCTCCCACTCGGAATCATCCCTGTCCACATAGTCGATAAACTGGACCATCGCCGCCGCCTCCAGGGAAACCCCGACGGAAACCTCGGCAAAGACCTGAACTGTCATTACTGCACACACCAATAGAAACAAAACCGGTTTTTTCATTTCTTCCTGCTCCTTTCGTTTTTGGCGAAGACCGTAATAGGCCGCCGTCTTCATCTATACCGGGAAATCAACGATTTCCGCCTGAACCATACTCCGCTTTTTCCAGGAACTCATTGGACTACTGAAGTTTCTGAACAACGCTATTTGTAAACAAAAAAATCAAAATCGACGATTTCACACCAGTAAGTTGTCCCCCCGTCGGCGGCTGCCCGCATATCAAACGTGAGCTGCCGCAGCTGGTTGTAATCGAAATTGTCCGGGTTATTGTCAGGATAATCGCTGAGGGCCTCAACATTCCGTACCGCCTTGTAAAAAGGAATGACAATTTCCTTATATTCATTTGGGCTGTTAAATCCCTGCGTATAATCAAAGGCCTTGAAATTGATGCCGTAAACGGCCCAGCGATAGGAAAAGTCCAGAAATTTTGGGGTTATTTCGGTACAGTTTGTTCGGTATTTAAAAATAACCCCGTCATACGCGCTGGCGTCAAAGGGGACATTCCTGATCATAAGATCGCCGTCGATATTCCACAGCCGGACTCCGTCGTAGGGCTTCCCCTCCCCATCGGCTAAAGCTGCGGTATCGGTACTGTCAAGCTGCCAGGCGCCGCTCTCAGCGGGAATAAGCCAACCCGCGTCACTCGTGTGGCTCGCCACGGCTTTGGCGCCGATGGAAAAAATTTCGCTGAGGCCAACCGGAACCCGTTCAATCGTGTTGCCCGGCGGGCTGCCGCACCCTGCAAAAACCACGCCAAACGCCAGTACGCTCATTACCAGAAGCGTTCCCAGCCCTGTGCCTCTGTCCATATAAAAATCCTCCTCTCCGATTAAATTCATGGAGCGATTATGATATGGAAACAGGGTAAACGGGATTTTTGCGGGGTGTATACTTGCAATTTTTAATAAAATGCAAAATCGTTAATTATCGAACATTAACCGGGCAGTTTGTTTTTTTATCGTTCCGGGATTGGTAAAATTCAAACCCCCGGAATCACAGGGGCCGCCGGGAATTTCCCGGCGGCCCCTTCAATCGAACCAATCCATCCCGCAGTGAAGGGCCTAATCCCTGACGTACATAAGCGTACCGAAACCCAGTTGATCAAAACCGCCGCTGTTTGGACCATAATCACCGCCGCCGCCTTCGGGAACGGTGGCGTCAACTCCCATTTTGGTATTAATAAGTTTCGCGGGGGCCAGACCTTTGACTTTGGCGTAATGGTAATAGGGGCCGGCCCACATGGGGCGGACCGTGCCCCGGGCCGATTCGCTGACAACGGTGTGGACTTCTTTCTGGGCCGAATTCGCCTTATTGCCGTAATAACGGGTATATTCCGCAAAGGGTACATCCAGATTGGCGGCATTGTATTTGGCAACGTATTCGCAGGCCTTGAGGAAACGGTTATCGTCAAAGCCGTAAAAGTCGTCCCCCTGATTCCACGTCAACCGGCATATAACATCCATAATGGCGATACACATGGTAGCGTGTCCCTGATCCCTTCCGCTTTCCTGAATTTGTCCCAGCTCCTCACCGTTGACTGTATGTATGTAATTAATAAATTTGTAAAAATTCCCGTTGCCATTTCCGTTTTGCAGGTAGTCTATGCCAAAGTTGTAGATGTCCCGCCGGTCCGTGAGAATCCCTATGGCGAGGACGGAAGCCAAATTGCAGAGATCCCAGTTGGCCCAGTAATGATCGTCATAGGTGTCATTATGCCGGGTCAGGAAATCGAGGTTCTTGACATAAAACACGTCCAGCATCCATTGCTTAAAATCCGCAAAATCGCCGGCATTCCATCCGCTGTAATCACGGAGCAGTTCGGCGGCAACGGCAAACTGATAGCCGTACAGGCCCGCAGCCAGGCAGAGATTGCTGTCGCCGGTAACTTCCGTACAGGTATCAGCCCAGGAATTCAGAATATACACCGCCCGGCCGGCAAAAGAGGAGGTTCCCGAAATTTTCCACCGCAGGGCCATTTGATAGGCCGCCGCCGCACTGCGGGCCGCGTTCATATAGTTTTCGGAGATCGTATTTCCCTCCTCGTCTTTCAGGGTTCCCCGGATAATCCGCGTTGTAGGGGACGGGCTCCAGCTTGTCTGGGCATACTGACTGTTCGTTAATTTGGCGTAGCCGGAAACCCAGGGTTCCTGATTGGCCTGGAGTTTCGCCTTGATGCGGATAAAATCTTCAGGGCTGTGCAGGCCGCCCACATGGAGCATCGGCGTTGAGTCCGGCTTTAACGCTATTTTTTCAGCCGCCGGAAAACCGGCGAGAATTTCCGCAGCCCCAAGCTGGGCAATTTCCCCAGCGGTAAAAGCCTGGTCGTACACGCTGAGGCGGTAGTAGTTGACGCCCCTGAGGTAGTGATCCCCCGCAAAACCGGGCCGGGCAAGGTAATTGTAATTCAGGTCTCCCAATTCGGCGGTTCCGGTTGTCAGCGCTGCGGTGTCCTTCAGAATACCGTCAACGTAGAGCTTTGCCGTGTCGCCGTCTCGTGTAAGGACCAGATGTTTCCATATTCCTTTTTCGATATTGCCAAGGCCGGCGGTTTTTTGCTCATTGTTCCATCCCTGCTTGCTTATGCCGAACCGCTGGGTGGAAGCCTGGAGATACATATACCTGCCGCTCCCGGATGCCGGCGGAGAGACCGCCGGGTCCTGTGGGGCGAAGGTCCAGATAAAATGACCGTTGCCGTTTAAGTTGCTGTCCGGGGGCACATAAACATAGGTCTCTATGGTAAAGGCGGAAAGTGATTTGAGCAGCGCGCCGGCCTGGGCGCCCAAATCGACGTACCCGCCCAGGCCCATATCGATCACCCGGCGGCCGTTCAGGGTTTTGAAAGCAACGCCGTTCAGGACCGCGTCCCAGGGTTCTCCGGTGGAGGGGATGGCCGTAAAGGCCGTACCGGCCTGATTCACTTCGTACCGAATCCGCGCCGTATCCGCCAGGGGGGCGGGCAGGGCCGGGAAGGCGATGCTTACCGTTCCGCTGCCCGCAAGGTTTGTTACCGTTTCGGCTCCCGAACAGCTAAAGACATTCGCGCCGGTACCGGCAAACGTAAACCCCTCTTTCGCGGTAAGGGTCAACACCGCCGTGTAGGCCTTCCCTCCCTCAAAGCTGCCGGTTAGGTCCGCGCCGCCGCGCTCTTTCCATGCCAGGGTTCCCGTATACCAGGGGGTATCGATCCCCTGAGTCTCCGGCGCAAAACCGGAAGACGGTTTGGTAACCAGGGCGGTCAGGTCCAGAGCCTCCCCGGCGATTACGGTTTTTTGAATGATGGCAAAGTCATCCGCCAAATTCACATTCGTGGTCATTCCGCTGTAAACATGAAGTATATCGCTCAGAACCGCGGTTTCACCGTCATTTCCTTCCCTCCTCACCGTTACCCTGAGGATATAGTATCCCGCGGGGAGGGCCCGGGTTCCCTTGGAAACGGCTTTCAGATCAAGGGACACCGGCGGATTCAGGGCCGTTTCGTCCAGGTTCAAAATTTCAAGGACCGCCGCCGTGGCGTAAAGCGGGAACGCCACGTCATAACTCAAGACGCCCTGCCCTTCTTCGCTTAAGGGCTTAATGTCTATTGACACGTTTCGGCTCTGCCCCGAAGTCAGAACAAGGTCAATCCCGCCCCTGGCGGCGGGGTAATCGCCGGTCAGGCCCGCTGTCCCGCCGAGGCTTACATACGCCGTGGCGGTGATTGTCCATCCTCCCGCCGCCAGGGTTACGCTTTTGCCTTGTCCGGCAAATTCCGCGGGGCCGAGGTCCGTCATGTCCTCCACCGATGGCTGACCGTCCTTTCCGGCAAAACTCAGGGAATATTTGGAGAAGACCGGCATCGACGGCAGCAGGGTTCTGGCCTCCGTGTCCCCAAGACGGATCCTTACCGTCCCTGTTTCCTCTGTCTCCTCCTGCCGCCCGGATTCAAAGACGTTAAAACATCCGGCACAGACGATTCCCGCCAGAAGTGCGGCCAGGCAGACCCCCCTGAAAGGGTTTATCTTTTTTGGACAGCGCATACCCGGTTCCTCCTCCGATTAAGGACAGACTAATTGGTAACCGTGAAGACGGCCCTGGCCGAATAGGGGACGTTTCCCCGCCAGGCCGCCGTCATTACATGGTGTTGCCCAAGGGACAGGGAAGAAAGCCCCACGGTATACACGCCGCTGGTCCGGCCCGTCTGTTTAACCCCGTCCAGCCGCCACTCAAACCGGTCAAAACTTTCCGGGCTGCCGACGCTGATTGTAAGGGGCCCCGCCGTTTTTGAGATCGTCGCGGGGCCGCTTATTTCGACGGGATCGGCGGGGACACCGCCAAAGGTAATGGCGATGAACCCCGTACCGGCGGACGGGGCCGTATAGGGCGCCACCGTCAGGCCCAGCCGTTCGCTTTCGGCCTTCCCCGATTCGGTAACCGATACATAATAGGTGGTGTTCAAAAGATTATCCCCGGAGGCGGTTAAGGTCAGAACGGGGGGATCAAATGAGGCCTCCACTCCAGCCGCCGGACTCCCCCCGGAGGCCGAATAATACACCTTCCATTCGCCCCCGGTATGCCCGCTGGTTACGATAAAGTCCACCATCTTTTGCGGCGAGGAGCTCTTGGCGACTACCGTTTCTTCCGCCCCGGGAGCGCCGGTCCGGGGCGGAGGGACCTGCTCACCGGAGCCGCCGTCCTCCACCGGACAGCCGGAAACGATCACCATCGGCGGAACAAGCGCGAACCATAAACCGAAGAAAAAAGAGGCCCCTTGAGCCTTTCCCAAAACTCGGTTGGTTTTGGGAAAGCCTCTCTTTGTTTTCTGTTCTTTTCGCATCAATCCCCCCGTTTGGTCCCATACCGGAACGGGGGGCCGGCTAAACTGTCAGCCGGCCTCCCGCCGGAAAACGCCGCTCAGTCCCCGGACACGCCGTTCAGCGTGTTTACCGTATCCTTTACGGCGGCAAAGTCAGCGGCACTTTTTGATGTTTTGGTGAAGATATACTTGTACAACCCGGCATTCTGCGCCCGCCCGACATGGACATTGTTTATGTTGTTGAAAGAGGCATGGTCGTAATAATTGCCGTATGTCGCATGTGTTGCCGCTTGTTCACCGTCAAAATAAACGGTTATTGCGGCACCGTTCCTGACAATAGCCACATGGAACCATTCGTGTTGTACGGGCCTTTGGCCGACATCAAGCGCCTGTCTCCCGGGAGAGTAGGTCTGGATAATCCAGTTGCCGCTGGTACCATGCTCAATACGTAACGTACCGCCTGAAGTCAAATTGATGGTGGTTGCATATATCTGCAAAGGATCAAGTTTGACATTCAGCCGGTCCATTTTGAAGTACATTTCAATTGTCCAATTGTCTTCATAAATGAAAGCGCCGGCAATTGGGTCCAGGACAACCTCGGAATAACCGCCGTTGGCCGCACTTGCATTGGTAGAACCATCCCGGAAGTTAACTACGTTAAGATCATTAACTGTTTGAATAGTAGTCCCATCGTTAAACGTAGACCAAACCTTCCCGCCGTTAGAAAGGGTTCCGACAAATTCACTGCCTTCGACCTCGTAACTGATACTCGTTATCGTTGTGATCGTGTCCATTGTCCATTTGGCGTATACCGTCATATCCTCGTAATTTATCACCGTAGATCCGGTAAATTCCGTACCCGTTCCGTCAGCCAGGGTATTCCAGCCCTGGAACACATAACCGCCTCTGGCCGGATTTGCGGGCATCTTATTACCGGCTGACTCGCCGACTATTCCGGTTATTATCTGTTCCGGCTCCCTATCAGGCATCCACCTCCCGCCATTGCCGTTGAAGGTAAGCGTAAAGGGCAGGGGTTCATCCTCCCAGCGGGCATATACCGTGGTATTGCCCATTACCGGGGTATTGTCGGTAAATTGAGTCCCCGAACCGTCAGCATTGGGAAACCAGCCGGCAAAAATTTTCTCCCCCTTTACGGGATTTGCCGCCGGGAGGGCCGTGGTAGTTGCCGGCCTGAGAATATTGAGCGTCTTGGTGGGAGGATTCCCCTCTTCGGGGAAAGCGCCGCCGTTGGCGTCAAAGGTAACGGTGATCGTGTTTAGTGCGGTTACCACGGCCTGAACCCCGGTGAAATCCGATGCCTCAAGCGCGCGGTTGTGGATACGGTATTGGTATAACTGGCCTCCCGCCCCTGAAGTCCCTATGGAACTCGTGGTTACTTCGTTAAACGCGGCTGAATTGAAGTTACCGTACCCGTCGCTCGTCTCTCCCTGTTGTACGCCGTTTACGTAGGCCGTTAAATTATTCCCGCTTTTGACAATGGCAATATGCCGCCAGGCGTCCAGATAGGAGGCCGCGCCGATCCGTTTAGTGCCATCGAGACCGTGGGTAATAAAAAGCCAGTTCGGAAGTTCGATACGGAATGTAGGAGCCTCGTTTCGGGTAGTCCAGAACTGGAGGAAATCCACATTGCCGCTGCCGCCGGTGTTGATTTTTACGTACATTTCCATGGTCCAGGCATTTTGGGGAAGGTACTCCCTGGCCGGAGTCTGGATAAGGTCGATATTATCGGCGCCGGCGGCAAAATCAATCACCGCATACCCGTTGACTTCCGCAACGGATGTACCCCCGCTTCCCGTAACCGTATATGGCGTACCGGAATCCGCCTTCGCCGTAATGACGTCGGCTTCAACCCCCAGGGTAAGGACGGCGGGAAGGTATTTCTCCACGGTAAGGCCCAGCCGGGGGCTTTCCGTTTTGCCCTCCTCCGTTACCGACACCCAGTATGTACCGGGGGCAAGGTCATCCCCCGCCGCCGTTAAGGTCAGAATTGGCGCGCTGAAACCGGCGCTTACCGTGGTCAGGGGCTCGCCCCCCGTTTCGGCATCGTAGACTTTCCATTCCCCGGTATTGCCGCTGGTCAGGGTAAAGGCCGCGCTTTTTTGAATCGTCCCGGTCTTGCTGACGAAACGATTCTCCGCAACCGGCGCGGCGGACCCCTCCTGCGGGGCCACGGTAAGGCCCAGCCGGGGGCTTTCCGCTTTGCCCTCCTCCGTTACCGACACCCAGTACGTGCCGGAGGCAAGGTCGTCCTCCGCCGCCGTTAAGGTCAGGGTTGGCGCGCTGAAAGCGGCGCTTACCGTGGTCAGGGGTTCGCCCCCCATTACCCCGGCGTAGACCTTCCATTCCCCCGTATGGGTACTGGTCAGGACAAAGGGTACGGCTTTCTGTGCCGCCGAAGTCTTGACCACGGTAAGGGCCTCCTCCTCAGCTGCAGGCGTGGAGGACTGATCCGGGCGGACATAGGGCTCCACGGTAAGGCCCAGCCGGGGGCTTTCCGTTTTGCCCTCCTCCGTTACCGACACCCAGTACGTGCCGGGGGCAAGGTCATCCCCCGCCGCCGTTAAGGTCAGAATTGGCGCGTCGAAAGACGCGCTTACCATGGTCAGGGGCTCGCCCCCCGTTTCGGTATCGTAGACCTTCCATTCCCCCGTATTGCTGCTGGTCAGGGTAAAGGCCGCGCTTTTCTGGGTTTCCGCGGTCTTGGCCACGGCAAGAGCCTCAGTGGCCCCGGCCGGTACGGCGGACTCCTCTCCGAGGATCTCTTCGAGGGCATTTGGACACCCGGTGCAGATCAATACCGGCAGCACAAGGGCCGCCAGCAAGCCAAACACAAAATTATTGATCGGCAATACGGTTCTGTTTTCTTTTTTTCGCATATATTCCGCTCCTTCCCTGTTATGGTTTCGTCTATAAAAGAGGATATAACCGGTTTTTAAGGGGCGTATACTTGCAATTTTTAATAAAACGCAAAAACGTTAATTATCGAACATTGTGGAGGGAGGATTATTTTTAACGATTCGGGAGTGTTAAAATTCGAACCTTTTTACTGCCTTCCGGCATCCAGATGCCCCTGCACCTGCCGGGCTATTTCGTTTTTGACTTTCCTGAGGCCCGCGGCTTCCATTTCACCGTTCATTTTCCTGAGAACCGCAGAAGGATCATCGTATGCCCCGCACAAAAGGGCCTTATGGTATTTCATAAAAATTGCCCGGATCTGCGTAAGCTCGGTAATTACCGCCTGATTGTCAAAGACAAAACCGGAGATCGGAATACGCCTGAAGGAGTCGGGAGCATACTGATACTCAAGGAGCGCCCGTATATCCTCCGGCAGATTCTCCGGAATACGGACAAACCGGGGATTCCAGGTTAATTCATAACCGGGAAATTGATACCGTTCTTCTCCGGGAGTATCCAGGATCAGAACCGGCAGAGAATCATCATCCTCCCGGTCCCAATGCACACCCCGGATACCATAGGAAAACAAATCGTTATTTTCCTGCGATTCAAAAACCCAGTTAAGAAATTCAAATACTTTTTCGGTTTTCGTTGAATTCCGGGGAATGCACAGATAATTCCAGGCCCGGAACGACAGGTGAATAAGTCCCTTCTCCCGGTTTCTGATGGCGTCAATGTACGGCCAAAAGCCAAGTTCCGCATGGGGCGCCCTGTTTTTCAGGTTGATTTGAATTCTGCTGAACTCGCTGATAGTCCCTTCTCCTGCGGCGGCATAACCGTTTAAAAACAGGGGCTGCGGCATCTCCCGCATCACCGAGTCCCGCGGAACATACTTATTCCATTTTGCCGCTTCCAGAAAGTATTTATTGAATCCCTCAAAGGTATTGTAGGGCGCTTTATAATTCACATAGGAATCCGGGGGATCGCCATACGCGGATACGCCGGTTATACGCTTCCCGTCCTGGGAAACGCCCGCCCAAAACAACTCCCGGACTCCTCCGATGATCCCCTCTATGGGATAGAGCCCTTTCAAGCCCATCTCCAGGGGAGAATCAAACATAAAATAAAAACCGCGATTGTTTTGTATGACCATGGGGGCCATGTCATTTTCCTGGCGCAGCACCGTTTCAAAAAAGGCCCGGAGATCGTTATACGTTTCTATGACAAGGCCGTATTTATCGGCCAGGTCTTTCCGGTAATAGACCCCCTGTATATCCATGGGCGCGTCCATGATGGGGATGCCATAAATTCCGCCATGAAACCTGTTGCTGTCAAGAAAGGAAGGCGGAAAGGCCGCCCGCAGCCCCTCAAGTCCGGGACTCTCAAAATATCCGCTTAATTCCTTGTAGGCGTTTTCCTGAACCAACGAGGTAATATTCATCCAGGGAGCGTCAAAGACCAGATCCGCTTCCGTGCTGGTATTTGCCAGCAGTACCAGCCGTTCCGCATAGACCTGCCTGGGGATCACATGTATATTGAGATCAATATTCAGGGTTTTTGCGGTTCTTTTCTCAAACTCCTCAACCGCCATATCCCCGTTCCGGTAATTTTCATCGTTGGCAAATATATACATATTAATGACCGCCGGTTCCGCCGCCGGTACGGACGATTCACCGCCGCATGAAAGCAGGCCCAACGGGAACAGGGATACCAGCCCGCAGACCAATACCAGCTACGTGATTATGCGGGGGGGGGGGGGGGGGGGGGGGGGGGGGGGGGGGGGGGGCGGGGG
>JAISPH010000223.1 GCA_031275035.1 Treponema sp. | reverse complement strand
CGAACGGGCCCGCAACCCTCCCCACGCGGAACAGCGGCAACAGGAAATTGACCGGGCCCTTGCCTCAAACCCCCTACTCCATCTTCTGGACGAGCCCGCCGCAGGAATGAATCCCCAGGAAACGGAGGAGCTGATGAAGCTTATCTCCTTTATCCGCAGGGAATTTCACCTTACCATATTGCTGATTGAACACGACATGAGGCTGGTCATGGGAATCTGCGAGCGGCTCCTGGTCCTCGATTACGGACGTACCATCGCCGAGGGTCTTCCTGCGGATATCCGCAGGAACCCGGCGGTGGTCAAGGCTTACCTTGGAGAGGAGGCCCTGTATGGGTAAGAGCCTGCTCAGGGTTGAAAACCTTACGGTTCATTACGGATCCATCCGGGCCCTGCGGGGCATATCCTTTGAAGTCGCCCAGGGGGAGATTATCACTCTTATTGGATCCAACGGCGCGGGAAAAACCACCACCCTCCACGGCATTTCCAACATTATCAAAAAAACCGCAGGCAAGGTTTTTTTTAATGACGAGGATATCGGCGCCCTGCCGCCGGACCGCATCGTTGCCGCCGGTCTCATCCAGGTTCCCGAGGGGCGGCGTATCTTCGCCAACCTTACGGTAAAGGATAATCTGGAAATGGGCGCCTACAGCCGGCGGGACCGGGGCGGCGTCAGGGAAGATCTGAAAATGGTCTATGGCATTTTCCCCCGCCTCAGGGAACGGAGCCGCCAGGTGGCGGGGACCCTTTCCGGCGGGGAACAGCAGATGCTCGCCATGGGCCGGGCCCTGATGGGCAGGCCCCGGCTCCTTCTGATGGACGAGCCCTCCATGGGGCTTGCCCCCATACTGGTGGATGAGATCTTTGCCGTCATCCGGCGGATCAACGAGGCGGGGACCACCATCCTGCTGGTGGAACAAAACGCCTTCAAGGCCCTGGCCCTGGCCGCCCGGGGCTATGTGCTGGAAACCGGGGAGGTTATCAAGACCGGCCCCGGAGCGGAGCTGATGAAGGATAGTACCGTAAAGGAAGCCTACCTGGGAGGGTAGGCTTCCAAGACAGAGAAAGCCCGGAAAGGCGTCCGGTCCGGCGTATTTCAGGGGCTTCCGGCAAAGGCAAGGAGGAATCAAATGATCATTAACCGTGTTATGACCAAGAACCCCGTATTCGTGCATCCCGATATATCGGTGAACGAAGCCCGCTCCATCATGGATAAAGAAAAAATAGGCCGCCTTCCCGTGCTGGACAAGAACAATATCCTGGTGGGTATCGTAACCAAAAAGGACATGCTCAAGGCGGGGCCCTCCGTCGCCACCAGCCTTGATATGTATGAGATAAGCTATCTCCTTTCCAAACTCAAGGTAAAGGAAATAATGGAGAAAAAAGTCATCACCGTGAATGAAAACGAGGTGGTGGAGGAGGCGGCCCGGATTATGGCGGACCATGATATAAGCTGCCTGCCGGTTATGAAGGGCGCTCTCCTGGTGGGGATCATCACCGGGACGGATCTGTTCCGGGTGTTTATCAACGCCTTTGGCGCCCGTCATACCGGGGTACGGGTGGCCTTTTCCATGGATGAAAAGCCGGGGCAGCTTGCAAAAATAGCGGGAGCCATAGCGGAGAAGGGGGGGAACATCGTTGCCTTTGTATCAGCCTCGGGGGACGACCTTTCCCGCAGCCGGGGAACCCTGAAAATTACCGGCATAAGCCGGGGCGAGGTGGAAGCCATATTCAGGATCCTTCCGGTGGAACTGGAGGATATACGGGAATAGGCCGGGGCTTCCCGCTTCTTGAATAAGTTGTTTCCATTCGGTACAATAGATTACGGCTTGGGGGGTTGCGCGCCGATTGTTCCCCTGACGAACAATTCAATCGGAGGACCCCGGTATTGCGGAATGCCGGGCAAGATCCGGGGACGGACAAGGAATCCCGGCTCTCCGGTTTTATCAAACGGAGTTTGAAGATGGGTATACTGGGTATTCTGCTGTTGATTCTCTTTATTTTCGTGGCGGTGTTGCTTATTCTGATAGTTTTGTTTCAAAATGAAGAGGGGGACAGTCTGGGCGGCATCTTTGCCGGCGGCAGCGGATCCGCCTTCGGTTCCCGCTCGGGCAATGTGTTGACCCGAACCACCACCATACTGGGGGCTGTCTTTCTCATTCTCAGCCTCGGTCTTGCCCTTATCAACAAGACCCCCGGCGGCGGGGGGGTTGAATCGGCGGCCCGGGAGCTTACTACCGAAGAGGAAGGCGAATGGTGGAAAGAAGACGGCGCCGGAGCTGTAAATACCGTGCCCGGACCTGACGCCGGATTATCCGAATAATGCCTACAGGTCCGCGGGGGTTTTGCTATGTTCTTATATGATGTTTTTTCACCGGAATTTATAAAAGTCGGCCTTGAGGCGGAAGACAAGGAAGAGGCCTTTGAAGAACTAGTGAACCATTTTTGCCAGTCCGCCAGGTCAAACGCCAGGGAAGAGATCCTGAACGCCGTCCGGGAACGGGAGTCCAAGATGTCTACCGGCATCCAGAAGGGCATAGCCATTCCCCACGGTAAAACCAATGCTGTAGACAAGGTCTTTGGCGTCCTGGGCATTTCCAAAAAGGGCATTGACTACGACGCCCTGGACGGACAGCCGGTTTACCTGATTTTTATGATGCTGGCCCCCCAGTCGGACACGGAAAAGCATCTGCGCCTTCTAAAACGGGTTGCTGAACTGCTGGATAATCCGTCTTTTTATACGGATCTGGTGGCTCAAAACGACGCCCAGGGCGCCTACGGAGTTATCAAAAAATACGAGGATATTCTTATTGCTCTTGATTAAGCGGGTCCGGTATGGCTGATGAACAAACGGTACTGCAGCATTTACTGTCCGTTGAAGCGAATGCGGCGGCCCTGATAGACGACGCCCAGGCCGAGGCGGACCGGCGGACCGCGGAAGCGGAAAAGCGGAACCGGGCCCGTTTTGATGAGGAGTACGCCCGGGAGACGGCGCTGCTTAACGAAAATTATGAAAAAGAAATCGCCGCGGTAAAAGAGGATTATCAGCGCCAGCTTGAAGCGTACCGTCAGAGTCTGGGCACTACGCCGGCGGACAGTGAAAAATTTTTCCGGCTTGTTGAAAGCTGTCTTATGAAGGCCTAGTATGCCGGGAGCTGGGGAACGGGCATATGCCTATGCCAAAGCCTGCGGGATTATCGGCAAATCCTTTTTGGGAAAAAGGGTGTCCCGGCTGGGGGGCCTTACCCGGCTTTCGGAACTGGACCGACTGGTATTTCCCCGGACAAGCCGGGACCTTCCGGAACGGGAACTTCTGATCGATCTGGAAAAACGGATCATAGGCCGTTCGGTCAAACAAATCCTCGCCATCGTGGATTCCTTTTCCAAGCCCCCCGAACTGATCCTCCGCCTGGTAAGAAGCTACGAGTATGGGGATATAAAGAGCGTTCTCAGCGCTGTGGGCGGCAAAAATACGGGAGTCCCGGCGAAGTCCCCCTTCTTTACCGATCTGGGCCGCTTTGGCACCGTTAATTTTTCAGCCTATCCCGATCTTAACGCTATGCTGACGGGAACGGAATTTGAATTCCTTCTGAAGGAAGATCTCGATTCCGCCGCGGAGGGGGAGGCTTCCGATCTTCAAATAAAGCTGGATCAGCAGTACTATACCCGTCTCTGGGAATCCATCCGTATCCTGCCCAAAAACGACAGCCGCTGTATCGAAAATATCATTGCCGAGGAAATATCCCTCAAAAATATTGTGTGGGCCATGAGGCTCAGGACCTATTACCGCATGTCCGCGGAAGAAATACGGGGCCGGCTGGTTTCAACCCCCCAGGGCGGGGACCGCAGATCCCTGGCGGAGGATGCCGCCGCCTCCCTTTCCATGGCTCTGGATAACTATGCGGATTGGGAAAAATGGAAGCGTGCGGGATTTCTAAACCCTCCCCGGCCCGGCGAAGCCTGGACTGCGGACCCCCGGTACTTTCAGAACGCCGCCTCCGAATACCTGTACCGGCTTGCCCGGTCCTGCTTTCGCCGTCGCCCCCTTTCCATGGACACCAGTTCCTGCTTTATCAAGCTTAAACAATTTGAAGAGGACATTCTGACCAGCGTCGCCGAAGGTCTGGGTATGGGCATACCCGCCAGGGACGTCTTTGCCCTGCTGGAGCTTGAATCATGATCCGGCCCCGGAAGATGAAGCAGATACAGCTTACCGTTCTTACCCGGGATGTGGATACGGTCATAGAGTTTCTTGGCCGCCGGGGAATAATGCACCTCTCCGAAGAACCCGGCGCGGATCAGGACAGCCATGTCCACGTACTTGACGAGGCCGCCCGGAAACATATCGGGGAAAACCTTGAGAAGATCCGTTCCGGCGCCGCCTATCTGCAGGTAGAACTTCCCCTTGAACCCGAAGAGTCGAGCCGGCTTCCGGGGGAAACCGAAGACATGCTTACCGACAAGATCACCGACAGCATAGCCCTGCTGAGCAGGCGGGAAAATGAAGAGGCCGCGGAGAAACGGAAGGTAGAGGAGGCCTTAAATGAAGCCAGGGCCTTTTCCAACCTTAACGCCCCCTTTGCCGATTTGGATCAGCTTTCCTATCTGACCCTCAGGGTGGGCAGGCTCGATCCCAAAAAACAGGCTGAAATTCAGGAAACCCTGGCGGACCGGGCGGTGCTGGTTCCCCTGGGAGACGGGGACCGGGTACTGGCGGCGGCCTCCCGGAAGGGCCGCTTTGCCCTGGATTCGGAACTTAAAAAACAGGCCTTTGTTCCCATAACTATCCCCGAAGGTTACAAGGGGGTTCCCGCGGAACTTCTCTCGGGACTTGAGACCAGGCTTAAAGGTGCGGAAAGCGCCCTGGAAAAGACAAAGGAAGACAAGGATCTTTTGCGGAATGAATGCGGTCCCGCTCTCCGTTCCCTTACCGCATCTTACCTGATGGCGGACATGGTGGAACGCCTCAAAGGAAGACTGGCGGCTACCAGAAGCGTATATGTTCTCTCCGGCTGGGTGCCTGCGGATCAGGTGGCCTCCCTGGTAGCGGAACTGGAAAAGCTGACCGAAAACAGGGTGGCGGTCCGGGCCTTTAATCCCGAAGAAGTGGCCGGTATCCGGGAAGGGAAGGCCAAGGTTCCCGTTTCCCTGGAGCACGGGTCCTTTGTAAAAGGCTTTGAACGGGTGGTTTTCTCTTACGGGGCCCCCCTCTACGGTACGATAGATCCGACCCCCTTTGTGGCTTTTTTCTTTACGGTCCTCTTCGGCATCATGTTCGGCGATTTGGGGCAGGGACTGGTACTCCTCCTCCTGGGAATTCTGGCGGGCCGGAGGAAGATCAAGCTGCTCGCCAATTTCAGGCACTTTTCATCTCCCCTTATAGCAGTGGGAATCTCCTCGATGATCATGGGTTTCCTCAACGGCGAAGTTTTTACCAACGAAACACTGCTGACGGGGCCGACCATGGCCATTACGGGGCTGCTGACGGGAAAACCGGTAGAACGGATACTCCACCTGATGCCCGAAAAGGACAACCTGGAAAAACTCTTCTACTTTTTCGGTTTTACCGTCGGCGTCGGGGTCATTCTCAACTCCATCGGCCTCCTGGTGAATATTATCAACCAGTGTACCCTTAAAAAATACGAAAAGGCCTTTTTCTCGAAGACGGGACTGGCGGGGCTGCTCCTCTTCTGGTACGCCGTTTTTATCGTTCTGCGGATCGTTGCCGGGGGCAGCTTTGCCTGGTTCGACATACCGGGACTTGCCCTTCCGGGGGCGGGTATTTTTTTCGGCCCCCTGATCTGGCGCATCATCGCCCGGAAACGTCCTATTCTGGAACAGGGGCTTCTGGTCTTCATCATGGAAGGTTTTGTTGAAATTCTGGAGACCGCTTCAACCTATATTTCCAATACCGTCAGCTTTCTCCGGGTGGGGGCTTTTGCCCTTTCCCATGCGGTGCTGTCCTTTATCGTCTTCACCCTGTCCGGCATGGTCAGGGAACTTCCGGTGGGACCCCTTTTTGCCCTGCTGATAACGGTCTTCGGAAACGCCGTGATCATTCTCCTTGAGGGGATGATCGTCGCCATCCAGGTAGTACGGCTTCAGTACTATGAATTTTTCAGCAAATTTTTTACCGATACCGGGGTAGAATTTGCTCCCTTCAGGTTTCGCCGGGAAAAATCCGCCGATTAGGGATGAATCCCGGAAGGACGGGTATACCCGGATTCAGAAGAGGAAATTATAGCACCGGCGGCCCTGCGGCCTCCGCGGTGTAAAACAGAGGAGTAAAGGTTATGAAAGTTAAAGTATTTTTACTGGCGCTGATGCTGTTGTGCCTGGGGACCCTGTTGTCCGCCCAGGAGGCGGAGGCCGGGGCGGTCCAGCAGGGGACCGCGGTTTGGAAGTATTTTGCCGCCGCCCTGGCGGTGGGTATTTCCTGCATTGCCGGCGGCCTTGCAGTCGCCCAGATTGGGTCCGCCGCTATGGGGGCGATGAGCGAGAACCCGGAACTTTCCGGCAAGGCGCTGCCCTATGCGGGTCTTGCGGAAGGAATATGTCTCTGGGGCTTTTTGGTGGCCCTGTTGATCATGATATTCTGAGACGTGGACTATTTTTTTATCGGCGATCCGGAACTGGTTACCGCCTTCCGCTTTATCGGTATTGACGGAGCCGCGGCGCTGAATGCCGACGATGTCCGGGCGGTTTTTTCCCGGATTACCCGGGGCTGGGACGTTACCGCCGGTGCGGCCCTTCCCGGAGTTATGCCGGAAACCTGCCGGGTATTGATCGTTACCGAAGAGGCTGCGGACTGGCTGGGGGAGGATCTTGCCCAGTGGCAGCTTTCCGGCCGGTATCCGCTGGTGGTGGAGATCCCCGGACCCATGGGCAGGCTCGAAGGTCGGAAAACCCTGGTGGATTCGATCAGGGAAGCCATCGGGGTGCATGTATAGCTTTTGAACAAAACGACGACGGTTTTTAGGACAATACGCCTGGGGGGACGCAGCTTTTGGGGCAGGCATACCGGGGCGTACAGCTTCCTGTATGAAGGGATCTATTTGTAATGGAAGAACTGCAATCAACAGAAGTGCTGGACCGGGAGATTCTTGAGGACGCCCGGAAAAAGGCATACCGGATTTTGAAAACAGCGGACGATACGGTAAGCGCCTCCGCCGCCGCCTGGGACAAAAAAATGAAAAGGGCCGTTGATACGGTCCGGCGGAAGTATGCGGCGCGGAGTGAAAAAGTCCGGCAGGAGATCATGGCCCGCCTTCCTCTGGATAAACGCCGGGCCCGGTCCGAATATACCGAAGGCCTCCTCCAGTCGTCGATGGACGCATTTCTTTCCGCCCTTCCCGGGGATAAACTGCTCGGTCTTTTGGAAATAGAGTTGAAAAAACGTATCGCCGAATACCTTGATTCGGGGGCGGATAATCAGGACGGTTCCGCTTCCTGGGAGGTACGTTTCCGGGGACTTGAGGAGGCGGAGCTTCGGTCCCTCCTCAAAGGACTTGGCGTTTTTTCAGTAACGATGATTCAGGACCCCCTGTTGTCCCTGCCGGGAAAGCTTCCCGGACTGGTAATCGATACCTCTTCGGCGAGGATAAGCGCATCGGTTTATGCCGCCGCCCAGACCCTGCTTAAAGACAAACGGGCGGAACTGGCGGAGGCCCTCCTGGGCGGGGAGGCTTCCTGTGATTGAGGGACAGGTACGGCGTATCTCCGGGCCCATAATCCGGGCCTCCGGCCTCGGCGGGGCGGGGCTTTTCGACGTGGTCGAGGTAGGGGAGAGGCGGATCATCGGAGAGATTGTACGCCTGGAGGCGGACGAGGCGGTGATTCAGGTATACGAGGATGATACGGGTCTTAAAATCGGAGCCTCCGCGGCTTCCACCGGCCGGCCCCTTTCGGCGCTTCTCGGGCCGGGGCTTATCGGAACCATCTACGACGGAATTCAGCGTCCCCTGGAAAGCCTTTTTAAGGAATCGGGGGCCTTTATGGCGGCGGGGAGCCGGGGCGAACCGCTGGACCATTCCCGGCCCTGGTCCTTTGTGCCCAATCCTGTACTTGCCGAAAAACTTGCCCGGGGGGAACAGGTTCCCGCCCCGCCGGGACTGGTTCTGGGAACGGTCAAAGAAACGGAAAGCATTAGCTGCAAAATAATGGTTCCCCCCAAAACCGCCGGCTCCAAAGATTTTGGGAATCTGACGGAACTGCTCCCCGCCGGGGATTATACCTGCAGTACCGTCATAGGCCGGACCGACCGGGAAGAGGAGATCCCCCTGGCCCAGTGGTGGCCGGTCCGGGTTCCAAGGCCCAGTGCGGAAAGGCTTTCCCCGGATCAGCCCCTGATCACCGGGGAACGGGTCATCGACATACTATTCCCCCTTTCCAAGGGGGGCACCGCCGCCATCCCCGGCGGTTTCGGCACCGGCAAAACCATGACCCAGCATGCCATCGCCAAATGGTGCGATGCGGACGTGATCATCTATATAGGCTGCGGAGAACGGGGCAATGAGATGACCGACGTGCTCACCGGGTTTCCCCATCTGGTAGACCCCAGGACGGGCCGTTCCCTTATGGAACGGACCATCCTCATCGCCAATACCTCCAACATGCCCGTAGCCGCCCGGGAGGTGTCCATATACACCGGGGTAACCCTGGCCGAATTCTACCGGGACATGGGATACCATGTGGCGATTATGGCGGATTCCACCAGCCGCTGGGCGGAGGCCCTGCGGGAACTTTCGGGCCGGATGGAGGAAATGCCCGCCGAGGAAGGCTTCCCCGCCTATCTTCCCACCAGACTTGCCGAATTTTATGAAAGGGCCGGGCGGGTCCGTACCGCCGGGGGCCTTGAAGGTTCGGTAACCATCATCGGGGCGGTGTCCCCTCCGGGAGGGGATTTTTCCGAGCCCGTTACCCAGCATACCAAACGTTTTATCCGCTGTTTCTGGGCCCTGGACCGGGATCTGGCCAACGCCCGGCATTATCCCGCCATCAGCTGGACCGACAGCTATTCCGAATATGCCGGGGAGGTGGAAACCTGGTGGGAGCAGGTTAATCCTATCTGGGCCAAAGTCCGCCAGGACACTCTGGATCTGCTTAAAAAGGAACAGCGCCTTGCTGAAATTGTCCGCCTTATTGGTCCCGACGCCCTGCCGGACGATCAGCGGCTCATCCTCCTGGCGGCGTCTATCATCAAAGACGGTTTTCTTCAGCAGAATTCTTTTGATGAAGTGGATATGTACTGTGTCCCCGCCAAACAGGTAAGGCTTCTGGAATTGATCATGATCTTTTACGAGAAGGCCCAGGGCTGCATCAAGCTGGGGGCGCCCCTGATCAAGATAACCGGCCTTGCCGGAAGCGGAACCCTTTCCCTGCGGGAGGAACTTTCCCGCCTTAAAAGCGAAATTAAAAACGACGATACCGGGGGTCTTGCAGCCTTCGAACGGACCCTGCGGGGCGCCCTGGATGAACTGGAACGGAGCTACCGTACCAAAGAAGATTTAATGTACCGGCCGTAAAACCATGCGGTTTTAAGCGGGTTGATCTGCAGAGGAGGTCTTATGAGGAGCATTGCCGGCGGATTTTTTCAGGGGGGCCGTCCATGGAAGGAGTAGCATACCGGCGGCTTTCCCGGATAGAAGGGCCCGTGGTGATCACCGGGCGGAGCCGGAATGTGGGTTTTAACGAGGTGGTGGCGGTCTACGACCGGGACGGAGGACGGCGCCTGGGACGGGTGGTGGACATGAGCGAAGACTGGACCGCCATTCAGATCTTCGGCAGCAGCACCGGCCTCTCCGCCGACGGCAGCCGGGTGGAATTTCTGGGCAGGCCCATGGAACTCCGGGTGGGCCCGGGGCTTCTGGGCCGTATCTTCAACGGCCTGGGGGAACCCATTGACGGTTACGGGGACATCTTCTCCTCCACCTGCCTGGACGTAAACGGCCTCCCCATCAACCCCTATGCCCGGGCCTATCCCCGGGACTTTATCCAAACCGGCATATCCGCCATCGACGGCATGAACACCCTGATCCGGGGGCAGAAACTTCCCATCTTTTCAGGAAACGGCCTTCCCCATAACCGGCTGGCGGCCCAGATCGTCCGCCAGGCAAAGCTCCTCGGTTCCGGCGAATCCTTTGTGGTGGTCTTCTGCGCCATGGGGGTTAAGTACGATGTGGCCCGCTTCTTTCTGGATGACTTTGAGCGTACCGGGGTGCTGTCCAACGTGGTGGTCTTTCTCTCCCTAGCGGACGCCCCTTCCCTGGAGCGGCTGGTGGCTCCCCGCTGCGCGCTGACTGCGGCGGAATATTTGGCCTACGAGCGGAACATGCACGTCCTTGTGGTGATGACCGACATGACCAACTACTGCGAAGCCCTTCGGGAGGTTTCCTCAATCCGGGGTGAAGTTCCCAGCCGCAAGGGGTATCCGGGCTACCTCTATTCGGATCTGGCCAGCCTCTACGAGCGGGCGGGAAAGATAACGGGTTCCTCCGGCTCCATCACCCAGATCCCCATTTTAACCATGCCCAACGACGATATCAGCCATCCCATCCCGGACCTTTCGGGATACATCACCGAGGGACAGATAGTCCTTGACCGGGAGCTTTTCCAGCGGGGAGTCTATCCTCCGGTGGCGGGCCTCCCCAGCCTTTCCCGGCTTATGAAGGACGGCATAGGCCCCGGCATGACCCGGGAAGACCACAAGGATGTTTCCAGCCAGCTCTTTGCCGCCTATTCCAAGGTCAAGCAGGTGCGGAACCTGGCTTCGATCATCGGGGAAGAGGAACTTGCCGACACGGATAAGCAGTACCTGAGATTCGGCGAAAAGTTTGAACAGATCTTTCTTACCCAGGATGAATTTGAAGACCGGAATATCGAACAGACCCTGGATCTGGGCTGGACCGCTCTCAGAACGCTGCCCAGGGAAGATCTGCTGCGGGTAAACAAACAGTTTATCGATAAATATATGGGAGGATGACGCATTTTTAAAAACAAGGCCGGCATTCCGTTTCGGGAATCAGCCGGATTCTCAAACAAGTCCATTGTTAAAACGGCAGGTTTATTATAAAGTGGCTGTAATGAGGAATTGTCATGCCCCGTGAACAGACAGCCCCTACCAAGAGTAATCTTATCCGGGTAAAGGAACGCCTCGCCACCGCCGAGGAAGGCTACGATCTTCTGGAGCAGAAGCGGGAGATCCTCGTCATGGAGCTGATGCAGAAAGTGGAAGAGGTCAAGCTTCTGGAGCGGGACCTGGACGCCCGCCTTGCCTCGGCCTATCCCGTTCTGAAACGCATGCTCATTGTGGCGGGCCGGGAACGGGCGGACCGGCTTTCCCGGAATATTCAATACCGCTTTGATCTGCGGGAAAAGCGGGTCATGATCGCCGGGATGAACCTTCCCAGTCTCGAAGTGTTCCTTCCCGGGGCGGAATTAAAGTATTCTCCGGCGAATTCATTTGCGGAATGTGATGAAACTGTGTTAGAATTCTTTCGGTTGTTGAAAATACTTACGGAATTGGCTGCGGTCAGGACTATCGTATGGCGTCTTGCCCGGGAAGTCCGTAAAACCCAGCGGCGGGTTAATGCCTTGGAAAAAATGGTCATCCCCACCGCCAGGGAAACAAAACTATTTATTGAATCGGCGCTTGAAGAAAGGGACCGGGAATCCTTCTTCTCAAGCAAGCTGCTCAAAAGGAAGGCGGGCAAGGAATGATCAAGCCGTTATTCTCCCACGTTATTGTCTCGGTTACCGGCAGCGATGCCTCCATATCGGCGGCGAAATATGCAATTGTTATGTCCAAAATATACCATTGCAGGCTTTCGGCGGTGTATGTGGTGGATACTGCTACCATACGCCAGCTTACCCTGAGCAAGATCTTTATTCAGGAGGAAAGCCAGGAGTATGAAAAGAGCCTTGAGGCGAATGGAGAACGGTATCTTTCCTTTGTGGAAGAATTGGCCCGGGCCAAGGGAGTCAAGATAGAACGGGATATACGCCGGGGGGCGGTGTATACGGAGATTCTTACCGCGGCGGATGAAAGAAAAGCGGATCTTATCGTCCTTGGAGGATGGGAAAAGGACCGGAGCGCCCGGGATATCATTTCCCATGCCCACCGGGAAATTATGGTAAACGCAAAATGTTCGGTGTACCTCGTTAAGGAACCGGCCATTGATCAGATCTACAAGCAGGCCTAGATGCGCATAGCGGTGATAAACGCCACCGGAAACCAGGAGACGCCGGAATACGTCAAGGCCCTGGCCGGGGGTATGGAATCCATGGGCCACCGGGTCGACATCATCGACGCCCGCTCCGGAGACGGCCGGGTTCTTCCGGGGTACGAGTATATTGCCGCCGCCGCAGAGGGCTCCTTCTTCGGCGGAAAGATCCCCCCCGCCCTGGGCGTTCTTCTGGCCGGCGCGGGCAGCCTGATGGGCAAAAAAAGCGCCGCCTTCATCAGAAACAACGGCCCCTTTACCGCAAAAGCCCTGGCCCGCATCATGGCCGTCATGGAAAAAGAAGGGATGTGCGTTAACTGGAGCGACAGTATCCGAAACAGCGCCCATGCCGAAGCTCTGGGAAAAATGATAGGAAGCTGAATCCGGCGGATCGATCATGGATAATTATTATTCCCTGCTCGGCATAGATACCAAGGCTTCCTCCCAGGACGTTAAACGGGCCTTCCGTGAAAGGGCAAAACGGATACACCCCGACATAGCCGGAACCACGGGAACGGAGATGCGCCGCCTCCTGACCGCCTATGAAGTGCTTTCCGACCCGGAACGGCGATCCGAGTATGACCGGGCCTACAACCGTTTTGTAAAGAGCAGCAGCTTTGACTACCGTACCTTTCTCAGGGAGGATGCCGGCGATCCCTTCCGTCAGGCAAAACGTATCTTTTTCGAGCTTCTTCATCTGGAAGAGGATGAGGCCCTGGCGGTATGGCAGCGTCAGGGGGGGCTTCATTTTCCGCTGGAAAAATATCTGGACCGGGAAGACTGGATGGACTGTTCCTTTATTCTGGCGGAGGAGCTGGAAAAGCGGGGCCGGTACTATGAATCTTTTGCGCTGCTGGTACGCATTATCCGGGAGGAACGGCGGAAGCCTTATTTCCGCCATTTTCTCTGCGAGGTTGAAAATTCCCTTAAAGAGCTGGTACGGTTCAAACTGAGAAGCGCCGTGGACGACGAAACCTATGTAACCTGCATGGAAGATCTGCTGGATTTGGGTTTTCCCCCCAAGGACGAGGCCCGGTGGATGCGTTCCCTGGCGGAGACTCTGTTGAAGCTGGGAGAACTTAACGGGGCGGAAACGGTCTTTCGGGAGGCCTTAAAACGGGACCCGGCCCTTCCCAATACGGTACGGCTCCGCCGGACCCTGAAGGTTTAAGCGCCCTTTGCGCTTTCGCCGATTTAAGGTATCCTGTCCGGGGGAATGCTATGATTAGACTGAAAAATGAACGGCAGCTTGCGGGGATTCGTGAATCCTGCCGTATGCTCAGCGCCATGTACCGGGAACTTATCCCCCTGGTAAAGCCCGGGGTGGAAACCGTAGAGCTGGACCGCTGGGTCCAAAACTGGATCAAAAAGGCCGGAGGCAAACCGGCCTTTTTGGGTTACGGCCCCCGGACGAATCCTTTTCCCGGGGCGCTCTGTATTTCCATTGACCGGGAGGTGATCCACGGCATCCCCTCAAGGCGGAAGATAGCCCCGGGAAACCTGGTTTCCCTGGACTGCGGCATAGACCTGGGGGGCTTTGTCAGCGATCAGGCGGTAAGCGTCGAGGCGGGAAAGGTCAGCGACGAGGTGCGCCGCCTGAACCGGGTTACCCGGGAATGCCTCAGCCGGGGCATCGCCGCGGTAAAGGCGGGGGACCGGCTCCTTCAGGTTTCCCGGGCCGTGGAGGGCTGCGCCCTTTCCAACGGCTTCGGGGTGGTCCATGAATTCTGCGGTCACGGAGTCGGTTTCAGCCTCCACGAGGACCCCCAGGTCCCCAATTATCCCCATGGTCCCAACCCAAAAATGACCGAAGGACTGGTCATCGCCATAGAACCCATGATCAATCTGGGAACCGGGGATGTGGA
>JAISPH010000209.1 GCA_031275035.1 Treponema sp. | reverse complement strand
CCTGATCGGCTTTGTTTATCCTGAGCATGGCAAGTCCCCTCCCAAGGACCGCTCATGAGTATACCACTTTTTTCCCGCGCCGGGGCTTCCGGTGGAGGTTTCTATATTCCGAATTGAAGGCATATAAAAAACCATTTGACAATCTCTACAAATCGTCTTATAATAACTGATGCATCAAACATCGGCGATTGGGGAAGAAAAACAAGCCCGGCGGCAAAAACTCAGGCTGCTGCCACCGTGCTCAACTCGGCGGCAGCCGGCTTCCGTATCCGGGGCTTCAGGGGCCGTGTTTGAACAGCCGAAGCTTTCCCAAAACTTCAGTTTTTGGGAAAGCAACCTTAGATTTATTGGAAAAAGCGGGCTTTAGACCGCTTTTTCGGAAGCCTTTCCCAAAATTAACCGAGTTTTGGGAAAGGCTCAGCCTGGATCATAATTAAAAAACGCCGAGCCGGTTTCAGAATTTAAAAACGCGGAACCGGCTCTTTTTTAAGCTGGTTTCTCGACAATGTCCGGAACCCCATCGTTCGGACAAAGTCCGCTCAGGCGTACCGTTCCGTATGGACGGCTCAGTATCTCATTATGCTTTACGGCGAACGAGGAGGATCTATGACTTTGGCTGCTACGAACAAAAACAAAATTATCAGGCTCATTACCCCGGGACTTATCTTTCAGTCGATCTTAATTGCCGGCGGGTACGGAACCGGCGCCGAGCTTGCGGAATTCTTTTTCCCCTACGGCGCGCTGGGCGGCCTGCTTGGGATGTGCGTAACCCTGGTGTGCTTTTCGGCGGTGGCCGCGGTAACCTTTGAATTCTCCCGGGTCTTTAAGGTCTACAATTACCGGGATTTTTTCAAAAAGCTCATCGGCCCCTTTTGGGTGGTGTTTGAAATTTGTTATCTGATCCTGCTCTTTCTGGTTCTTTCGGTCGTGGTGGCCGCGTCGGGCGCGAACCTCTACGATGTTTTCGGCCTTAACAAATGGGTCGGCATCATCCTCATGGCCTTTGGGGTCGGCTACCTGATAATCGCGGGCACGAAGACCCTGATAAAGGTGCTGTCCGTATGGTCCTATGTTTTGTACGCCGTCTATATCGTGTTTATGATCCTCTGTATCATGAAATTCGGCGGCGCCATCGCCGGACAGCTTACGGCGGTAACGGAAATCAATCCGGAATTGATTATCGGCGGCGGAAGATACGCCTTTTACAACCTGGCCTGCGTGGTGTTCATCCTGTACACCGTTCCCGCCATGGAAAGCAGGAAAGAAGCGGTCGCCTCGGGGATCATCGCCGGCGCCATCGGCATTATCCCCGGGGTAATGCTCTTTATTACGATGGTAAGCCAGTATCCTGATATCCTGAGCTCCACCGTACCCATGAATTTAATCTTCCAGAAATTGGATATGCGCTGGTTCCATATCATATTTCTGCTGGTATTGTTCGGGACCTTTATCGAAACCGGCGCCGGCTTTATCAAGGCGATCACGGAACGCCTTGAAGGCCAGTTCTGCTCGGCCGAAAAGCCGCGGAAATGGCTGTCCCCGGTTGTTACCATTGTCTGCCTGATTTTGGGGATGATCATATCCAATTTCGGACTGACCGGCCTTATTGCAAGGGGCTATGGGACCATTACCTGGGGCTTCTTTATCATTTATATCATCCCCCTGCTTACCTGGGGACTATATAAAATCCACAAGCAGGGTAAAGCGGCATAGCAGTGCCGCGCTTCAGCGCAAACCGGTTTTGGGGTCGGCTCAGGAGTAAGATCCCGCTTTGCCGGGACAGCCGGAGGAGGAATTTATGCAGGGGCATAATGTTTATTTAAACGAACATATCAGAAATTACCCCATGAAGGATTACGCGAAAGGCGGAATACCCCAGGCAATTAACCTTGACTGTTCTTTGGGGGTAAACCCCGAGGATCTGCCGCCGGCGTTTATTGCGAAACTTAAAACCATAGACCAGGACGCCATAAAACACTATCCCCATGACGAAACGGTCCTTGATGCCATTGCCGGGTATTACCGAAACAAAAGTCCGGAGCTCAACTGGCTCACCAGGGATTTTATGTACCTGGGCAATGGTTCCATTGACATTTTACAAAACCTGAATCTGCTGTTTTTGACCGGCGGGAAAAAGGTGCTGGGCCAGGGCCCGCAGTTTACCGCGTATGTGGATCAGGTCCTCTGCTTAGGGGCGGTGTATGAATACTACGCCATGGAAAAGCAGCATGGGTACAAATTTGATGCGGACAAATATATCGCAAAAATGAACGATGCCTACAGCCTTTTCATCGTGGAAAATCCCAACAACCCGACCGGGCAGGCAATCGAATTGGCGGACATCGAAAGGATCGCCGGAAAGGCCGCCTCCATGAACAGAATTCTCATCGTTGACGAGGCCTACGGGGATTACCTGCCCATCGCGGGTTCCGCCCTCAACCTGGTTCCAAAGTATCCCAACATAGTAGTTACCAGAACTTTTTCAAAGGGCTTCGGGCTGGCGGGGATACGCCTGGGCTACATGATTACTTCCAGCGCTGAAATCAACGATACCTTGGAACAGTTTAAAAAGGTGGAAAACCAGTTCAGCGCCGGCGGCGTTGCCCGGCTGCTGGGGATAGGGTTTCTTGAAACCCAGGCCAACACCCCCGATATTGAGCGGATCAAAGCGGACAAAAGCGCCGCCGTTGCGGCGCTCACGAAATTCAAGCTGGCGCAAACCGCCGAAACCACCCCCCTTATGACCCTGTACTACGAGGAAGGGGGCCGGGATTTCGATCTGCAAACATGGCTTTACGACACCGCGGGGCTTTGGACGGTCAGCTGTGCGGGTTATGACGAGCTTGATAAAAACGCGGCCCGGCTGATGCTTCCCAAAAGTTCGCAAATAGAAACGCTGAAAGCGCTGCTTTTGAAATCGCAAAGTTTGCTTTAATATTCGGGGCTGTTCCAAAACTACAGTTTTCGGAAAAGCTTCCCTGGATTTTACAGGAGAGGTCCGTGGTTTTGAATAATTTTGACTGCCTCGCCGCAAGCCTGCGGGGCATACCCAGGCGGAAGGCCGTGGTAGCCGCCGCCCAGGACGAGCATACCCTGGAAGCGGTTACCCGGGCGGCCCGGGAGGGCTTTATTGACTATATCCTGGTGGGAAACAAAGCCGGGATTCTGGATATGGGAAAAAAACTGGGAGCGGCCATACCGGCCGACGCGGTAGTCGATGCCCCGGACGAAACAGAAGCCGCGGAAAAGGCCGTGGCCCTGATACGGCAGGGCCGGGGCGATTTTTTGATGAAGGGAAAGCTGGAAACCGCGGTCCTGATGCGGGCGGTTGTCAACAAGGACCGGGGGATCCGCGGAGAGGGCGATATGTCCCATGTGGCGATCTTTGAGCTGCCGGTTTATCACAAACTCATCTTTATTACCGACGGCGGCATGATCCCCTACCCCAGCCTCGATCAGAAGAAGACGATTTTACGGAACGCCCTCGGACTCCTGGGGGTCCTGGGGTATGACAAGCCCAAGGCGGCGGTCCTGGCGGCGACGGAAACGGTCAACAAGCGGATGCCCGAAACCGCCGACGCCGCGGCCCTCAAGGAACTGGGCGGGAAAGGTGAATTCGGCGGCTGCCTTATCGAGGGGCCTGTTTCCCTGGACCTTGCCTTTAGCAGGGAGGCCGCCGCGATCAAAGGCTACTCAAGTCCCGTAACCGGCGACGTGGATCTCCTCCTGGCCCCCAACATCGCCGCCGGAAATCTTATCGGCAAGAGCTTCCTCTTCGCGGGCAGGGCAAAGATGGCGGGGTGCGTTGTGGGCGCGGCGGTTCCCGTGGTACTGACCTCCCGGGGGGCAAGCGCCGAAGAGAAGCACCTGTCCATTCTGCTGTCCGCCGCGGCGGCTTCCGGGCCGGGCGGCTTGCCGGACTCCCCGGGGAGCGTATGATGAAGAAACTTTTAACCGGCAACGAGGCTATTGCCCGGGGCGCCTGGGAATCGGGCGTTCGTTTTGCTTCCGCGTATCCCGGTACGCCCGGCACGGAGATTTTGGAAACCCTCACCGCCTGCCGGGAAATTGACCTGGAAGCCGCCATCGGGGCGTCCCTGGCCGGGGCGGGGAGCTTGGCCTCCATGAAACACGTCGGGGTGAATGTTGCCGCCGACGCTTTTGCCGGCATAAACCTCAGGGACCCGCGCCGGGGAAAGGAACCGGCGGAATGAGCCTCCGCAGAGCGGCGCGGGGGATTGCGGGAGGAGAGACAGCATGGCATACCGCATCCTTGCGATAAATCCGGGCTCAACTTCCACGAAAATAGCGGTCTTTGAAGATACCTGTCCGCTTTTTTCAAAAACCATCGATCATCCGCTTGAAGAAACGGAACCCTTCGACACCCTCCTCGATCAGCTGGAGCCGCGCAGGGATTACGTGATAAAGACGCTGGGGGAAAATAACGTCGAGCCCGCCGGTTTGTCGGCGGCGGTCGGCAGGGGCGGAATGCTGCCGCCGGTAAAAAGCGGCGGCTACTGCGTAAACCAAAAAATGCTGGAGGATCTAAAAAACGCGCACCCCCATGCCTCCAATCTGGGGGCGTTTATCGCCCGGGGCATAGCGGAACCCCTGGGCATCCCGGCGTATATCTACGACGCGGTCAGCGCCGACGAACTCTACGATGTGGCGAAGATAACCGGCATTCCTGAGATACGGCGGCAAAGTTTCGCCCATGTCCTTAATTCCAAGGCCATGGCCCGCAAAGCGGCGGCCCGGCTGGGAGGGACCTATCAGGCCATGAACTTTATCGTGGCCCACATCGGCGGCGGCATATCCATAACCGCCCACGAAAAAGGCCGGATCGTGGATACCATCACCGATGACGCCGGCCCCTTTTCCCCGGAACGTTCAGGCAGCGTCCCGTTAAACTATATCGTTACCCTGTGTTACAGCGGGAAATACTCGCAGAAAGAATTCATGGACAAGCTGAGAAAGGACAGCGGCCTGAAAGCCTACCTCCACACCAACGACTGCCGGAGAATCGAACAGATGATGGCCGAAGGAAACGAACTCGCCAGGCAGGTCTACGAGGCCCAGGCGTACCAGATTGCCAAAGGCATCGGCGAAATGGCCCCGCCCCTCTGCGGTAACATTGACGCGGTGATCCTGACCGGCGGCATGGCCTATTCGCGATACATCACCGCGGAAATAAGCCGGCGTACAGGGTATCTGGGAAAAGTTATGATCCTTCCCGGTGAAAACGAGATGGAGTCCCTTGCCCTGGGAGCCCTGCGAATCCTGCGGGGAGAGGAACCGTGCAATGAATACACCGGGGCCGAAGAAATTTAACCGGGAACCACACGAACAAATCCGGGAACGCCACATGAAGCGTTCGCGGCTGCCGGTTGGTTATTCATCGGTTATGGCAAACTTGCTTGCAGCCGCATTGAGGGGGTGGGAATACATGACCACGCCATGTTCGGTTCCGTGGTAATGATACCGGGCTT
>JAISPH010000207.1 GCA_031275035.1 Treponema sp. | reverse complement strand
GGTACCGTATGGATTGCCACGGCCCTGCGGGGCGGAAGGGCGGAGGCGTCGCTTTTTCATTATTCCGGTTCCCGAAACCGGGTACGGAGAGCCGCGGCGCGGGACGCCCTCCGGCTTCTCACGGATTCAATCCGCCGGATTTGATCCGCCGGATTCAATCCGCCGGATCGAATCCGGGTAACACTTGACATGAAGGGAGAGGGGACATATACTGGATGGTATAGAGAAATTCAGTCCTGATGTTCCTTACGAATAAAATCATAAACAAGCGGGAAATATACGCGTTTGAAGATTATGGCATTTATAATCCCACCTTCCCCTGTTTTGTTTGTAATACGGAATCATGAATAACGGAGTTTAAATCCATGGCTATTATCAGAAAAGGCAGGATCAAAAATGCGGAAAACGAAGGAAACGGCGGCCGGAATGAAGAATCGCTGGATTTGAAACCCGTGATTTCGGAAGAAGGACCGGCGGAGGGCTTTTCCCCGGATGACCCTGAGGAAGGAGAAAACGGCGAGCGCAAATTCGTGGTCCGGGCACGGTCAAAACGACGCCTTCGGGAAAAATTCGACGCTTCCCCCGAAGACGAGGAGGGCGGAAACGACTATCGGGGCCGCCGCCCCCATGCCCCTCCCGCGGCCGCCGCGGCTTCCTCCCCGCCGTCGGCGCTGCCGAAGCTTCCCTCCATGCCGGATATTTACGGCAAACCCGAACCCCGAATGGATCAGGATAACGGGAAACCCCGGCTTTCCATCAACGAGCTTATCCGGCTTAACATGATGGACCTGCGGGAACTGGCGGCCTGTTACAATATTTCCCATGAGGATATGGTGGCCCTGAAAAAACAGGAGATCATTTTTTCCATCCTCAAGGCTCACACCGAACGGGGAGGCATTATCTATGCCTACGGATCCCTGGAAATACTTCCCGACGGGTACGGATTTCTGCGGAGTCCCCAGAATTCCTACCTCCCCGGACCGGACGATATTTACATCAGCCCCAGCCAGATACGGCTCTTCGCCCTTAAAACCGGCGATACGGTCTATGGCCAGATCCGCAGCCCCAAAGAGGGGGAGCGTTTTTTTGCCATGCTCCGGGTGGAAACGGTAAACTACGATGATCCCACGGTAGCCCAAAACCGCATCCCCTTTGACAATCTGACCCCCCTGTATCCGGATGAAAAGCTGAACCTGGAAACGGTAACCGAGGGTGTTTCCGAGCGCATCATCAATTTGTTCTGTCCTATTGGAAAAGGCCAGCGGGCCCTCATTGTGGCGCCTCCCCGGACGGGAAAGACCATCATGATGCAGAAGATTGCCAACGCGATCACCCAGAACCATCCCGAGGTATACCTCATCGTGCTGCTTATCGACGAGCGTCCCGAGGAGGTAACCGACATGGAACGGACCGTCCGGGCGGAGGTTATCTCCTCCACCTTTGACGAACAGGCAACCCGGCATGTACAGGTAACGGAAATGGTACTGGAAAAGGCGAAGCGCCTGGTGGAGCATAAAAAGGATGTGGTGATACTCCTTGATTCCATCACCCGCCTTGCCCGGGCCTATAACCAAACCGTCCCCACCTCGGGCAAGATACTCTCCGGCGGGGTGGATTCAAACGCCCTCCACAAGCCCAAGCGCTTTTTTGGCGCCGCCCGCAATATCGAGGAAGGGGGAAGCCTGACGATTATTTCCACCGCCCTCATTGAAACCGGCAGCCGCATGGATGAGGTTATTTTTGAGGAATTCAAGGGTACCGGCAATCTGGAAATCGACCTTGACCGCCGCATCAGCGACCGCCGGCTTTTCCCGGCCATCAACATCAAAAAATCCGGTACCAGGAAGGAAGAACTCCTCCTTACCGAGGAAGAGCTGCAAAAGATATGGATACTCAGAAAGGTCATCAACCCCATGGACGACATCGAGATCATCGAACTCCTGATTGACAGGATGAAGAAATCCAAAAATAACGAAGCGTTTCTTAGATCGATGAATACGGGGACCGCGGGAGTTGACTAAAGACGGGTTTAGGGTGTAAAACTACGTGAAGCTGTGAGTCGGAGGATTTAGTTAGATGAAAGAAGGCATTCATCCCAAATATGCGATAACAAAGATAAGCTGCGCCTGTGGCAATGTGATCGAAACCAGGTCAACCGTGAAGGATATAAAAGTGGAAATTTGTTCCGCCTGTCATCCTTTCTTTACCGGTAAACAGAAACTGGTGGATACCGCCGGCCGGATTGAACGGTTCCGCAAAAAATACAATATCACCGAGCCCAATTAACCGCCTCCGCGGGGGCGCTCCGGCAAAACCCGTGCGGGGCATGACTCGTGCCGCGCAAAAGAATTTGTACAAAAGTTCGGGGAACCCGTTGCCGCCGTTTAACACCGTATATTTTCACTCCCCCGCAGGATGCGGAACAGCGGACGGCTCAACACCGGGGCAATTCCTGTGGTCAGAATATCCGCGGCAGGCTGTGCCCAAATAAAACCGCTAAAGCTAAAAAGATAATTCAGGAAATACAGCAGCGGAACATAAAACAAGAGCTGCCGCCCCAGCGTATGTTGAAATAGGAGAAGATCAACATGGGAAATATAAAATAGAGTT
Organism: Treponema sp.; assembly: GCA_031275035.1. The sequence continues at coordinate 70 of JAISPH010000207.1, read as the reverse complement.
GTTCAGAAACCTCAGTTTCTGAACAACAACCGCTTAAAAAACGGCAAAAAACGTGGATTTCGTTGAGAAA
>JAISPH010000099.1 GCA_031275035.1 Treponema sp. | reverse complement strand
CGGCTTCCCCCAGCTTCCCGAAATACCGCTCCAGGGCGTTCTGGGAACTTTCTTTTATCATACTCAAAAGGAAATAGATGAGTTTTTTGAAGGGCATTTTCCGCTCCCGGGTGAAGTCTTTCGCCCTCTTGCGCGCCCGGCCCCGAAACTGAAGGCTGTCTATAAGATTTTTGATCGCCTCAAGGGCAGCGCGCCTTGCAAGATGGTTTTTTTCCCATTTTATCTTCCCTCCCGCTCTTACTTTACCGCCCCTCGCTTCTTGTGTAAAGCCCTCGCCTTAACTTGTTGACATTGTATAGTTTCAGGGGAGAGGTGTCTTCGGACAAGAGGGAAAAAGCCGATACCCCGGTAAAAAACATCTGTTGGGAAAGGAATCAGTGCGTCAACAATACTATTCCTGGCCTGCCTTCAGGAATTAACACAAAATAGTAACCGGTTACTATAATCCCGCAAATATTTATCTATTTTTGTACGGATTCAGGTAATAGTGACCGTTAAAAATCATGCCCGGTTCTTTAGTACAAGACGGTGAGTCCACTCCTTCGCCGTTTTGCCCGCCCACGGGGAACCGGGCTTTTTATTCGACCTGAGGGGTTTACTACCCCGCCCCTCGCGGGGGCTTCACTTCCTTAGGTTTTTCAGGTTCACATCTGTATAGCGTTTCGTTCAAAAAGCACACAGTTGAGGCTTTCCCAAAACTGAAGTTTTGGGAAAGCAACCTTGAATTTATGGGAAAAACGGGCTTTAGACCGTTTTTTCAAGAGCGTTTCACAAAATCAACCGGGTTTTGGGAAACGCTCGATTTTCACGATTTTTTTCTTGAAAAAAAAAATCAGCCTGGTTATTGCTGCTTTTATAGTCTGCAATCGTATCCTATGGGTAGTATTTTTTATGCCTGATGCTGTTTCAAAACTTCAGTTTTTGTAACAGCATCAATTTTGTTTGTTTTGCTACTTCCATCCATAATTTTTTATCAAATTTGTTTGTGTGGTTCGTGATAATTTTAAATTGAGAATTGCCGGGAAGAAATGGGTACTTGACAGTTTTAATAAAAAAGCGTATTATTTTTATTAGATAAATTAATTTAAGGAGTGTTTTATGCCAAAACCAGCCATCCAAGCCCCCGGAATCGTCCTTCAGTCATTGCTGGACGAATATCAATTGAACCCTGGAAAACTAGGGGAAGCGATCAAGTTAAGCCAGTCCGCCGTAAGGCAAGTTGTTATTGGAAAAACAAGAATATCCGTTCCTGTAGCCCTTCGACTCGCCAAGTACTTTGGCACTACCGCCGAATATTGGATTGATTTACAAAACAAATATGACCTCGCCGAAGCCGCCAAGGACGGTGAATTAAGCGCCGTCCTTAAAGGTATAGTCAAAGGCAAAAAGCCTGCCCCCAAAAAAGCGGCCAAACCGGCTGCCCAAGCAAAAAAAGCTCCGCCTAAAAAGGCTTCGTCTCCGAAGCCCGCTGCCAAGAGACCGGCGGCCAGGAAAGTGGCGCCCCAGGGCTCCCCATCCTCGAACACGGAATCCTGACAAAGCGCCGCGGCGCTTTACGGTATTTTTACCGGATAGAAAATTGAGCCTGTTCCAGAACCAGCCGGGTTTTGGAACAGGCTCAAATAATTTCCGCTAAAATACCGCTTCCCTGGTGAAAAGGGCCGGGACTTAACCATGGGCGCCGGAAAGGGATACTATAAACGAATGGTTCGGATCAAGGAAATTGCCCAGCTCACGGGGGTCTCAACCGCCACTGTTTTGAATGTACTTAACGGAAAACCCGGTGCCGCCAGCGAGATCAAAGCCCGGGAGATCATTGAAACAGCGCGAAATCTTAATTATACCCCGAATGTTCTGGCTAAAAATCTACAGCGGCAAGGGACCAGAACTATCGGGATAATAACAGAGGATCTTACGGTTCATAATGCGCTTTTACAAACTCTTTCGGCATGACTACTACTCAAACTATGATCTGTGCGAAAATATCCTGACGGGAACGATGCGGAATATGATGGCGAAACAGGTTGAGGGGATTGTCTATGTGGCTAACCACTGCCGGGAGATCCCGGCGCTGCCTTCCTGGGTGGATATTCCGGTGTTTTTTGCCCATTGTATTTCGCAGGGGGACATATATCCCGCCGTGTTATACGATGATGAGGCTGCCTCCCGGGAAGTGACCGAATTGCTGCTCAACAAGGGGCACCGGCGCATCTGCGTCATGAGCGGCCTCAAGAATTCATATCATACCCAAAAACGCTTTGAGGGATACCAAAAGGCGCTCAAGGCGGCAGGCATTGGGTATGATGCCGGACTTGTCGTTTATGTGATTGGTACATGGAGAGCGCCTACCATTTAGCGGACAGGCTGCTCAAGGCGGATGTTACGGCGATTTTTGTGTTTAATGACATCATGGCGCTGGGAGTGTGCGAACGGGCCGGGGAACGCGGGCTTGTCATTGGAAAGGATATTGCTATTGCCGGTTTTGATAACCGTGAATTCAGCTGTGGCGTTGAGGGCGGGCTTACCACCGTGGAAACTCCCCTGAACGGCATCGGCCGCAAATGCGCGGAACTTGTCATCCAGCAGCTTAACAAACGGCGCATAGGCCGAAAGCGGATTTTTTTGCCCTGTACCCTGCATACAAGGACATCGGTATCCGAAAATTCCTGATTGGAAGGCCGGATCCATACCCCGGAGATTGCTCCGGAAAATTTACCACCACTGAAAATGTTGTAAGCCGATTTTCGGATCGGGGTATGGACCCAAGAACCCGCTTGCGCGGGGGAGAGTACAATAAATTTCTTCTCCAACGAAGATACCCAGGAGCTTGCTCCTGGGTTCTTCATTGGCTTCGCCGTTAAAATAGCATGGAGCGGAAAAAGGGCCGGTTTTTACGGCAAATCCTGTAAATTTAACATTTCTGAGCCTTTCCCAAAACCCGGTTGCTTTCGGGAAAGACTTTGGAAAAAACGGCCCAAAGCCCGTTTTTTCCTCTAAATCTAAGGTTGCTTTCCCAAAAGCTGAAGTTTTGGGAAAGCCTCTTCTTTAACAACTTTTTTTTGAAAACATGGTAAAATTCACCCTGAAAGGCGAAATCCATGATCACCATACTGGTTGTAGAGGACGATGAAAAATTTAACCGCATAGTCTGCGCCCATCTTTCCGAACAGGGTTACAAGACCATCGGGTGCCTTTCCGCTGTAGAAGCCTTTGACCGTATGGTAGACAATATCGTTGACCTTATTATTTCCGATATTATGATGCCCGAAGTTGACGGTTTCAAATTTGCCGCCATGGTACGGGAACAGGATAAAATGATACCCATTCTGTTTATCACCACCCGGGATGACATTGCCTCGAAGCAGAAAGGCTTTCGTATCGGTATAGATGATTACATGGTCAAGCCCGTGGACATGGACGAATTGACCCTGCGGGTCGGCGCGCTCCTCCGCCGGGCCAAAATCGCCAACGAAAAGAAACTTACCGCCGGAAGCCTGGTCCTCAACGCCGATGAAATGACGGCAACCGTGGCGGGAGAGGGAATCCCCGTCACGGTCAGGGAATTCAACGTATTGTTCAAACTGCTGTCCTACCCCCAAAAGACCTTTACCCGGAAACAGCTTATGGACGATTTTTGGGGCACGGAAAAAGACAGCGCCTCGCGTACCGTGGATGTATATATTACCAGACTGCGGGAAAAATTTTCCGCCTGTAAAGATTTTGAAATTGTTACCGTCCATGGCTTTGGCTATAAGGCGGTATTGAAATGAAAGGCAAAACAGGATCAAAGCCCGTCCTGAACCTGATTTTCAGAAGAAAAGACAGCCGCATAAACGCCGGGTATATGTCGATAAAAGAATACTTTTTGTTGTTCTTCGCCGTAGCGGCGGCAAACGGATTTCACATGATGATCTATCAGGAATTCGTGGATCGGGGCACGGTGGAAACCAATGTCCAGCTGGTAATAAACATCCTTATGGGTTATGTGTTTGTTACGGCCACGCTTTTAATGCTCCTTACCGCGGTAGTACGCCATGTGTCATGGAGCCGCCCCATGCGATGTTTAAGCGAGGCGGCGCGGAAAATCGCCCGGGGGGATTTTTCGGTCCGCATCGCGACGCTCCGTAAAGACGGGAAAAAGGATTTTGTGGAAGTAATGTTTGATGATGTTAACACTATGGCAAAGGAACTTGCGGGCATTGAAGTAATGAAAAACGACTTTATCGCCAACGTATCCCACGAAATCAAGGCGCCCCTTTCCATTATCCAAAGTTATGCCGCGGCGCTTCAAGGCGAAACCCTGCGGCCACTGTCTTTGATGTAAGCGAACAAATTCGCCGCTGTGCCCTGGCCTTTGAAGATCTCTGGGGACGGAAAAACATCACCTTTGACGCCGACCTTGACGAATTTACCGTTTACTACGATGAAAGTATGCTGGAAATTGTCTGGAATAATCTTGTCGCCAATGCAATCAAATTCACCGCCCCCGATGGTTTCATCACCATAAGCCTGAAAAAATTAGCGGATTTCGTGGTGGTACGGATAAGCGATTCCGGCTGCGGCATGGATGAGAAAACGCAAAAACATATATTCGACAAGTTCTATCAGGGGGATAACTCCCATTTTCAGGAAGGCAACGGCCTGGGAGCCTGTTGCGCTTGTGGATTTTTTGCATAGATATGCAAAAAATCCTCGATTATCGGGCTCCTTTATGCAGTTTGCACGGTATAAAAATTCACTTTTGTGAATTTTTATACGATTTTGCGCTAAAGCGCAACAAACTGCTGGGCCTTGCCCTGGTGAAAAAAGTGATTGATATTACCGGCGCCAAGATAAGCGTTATGAGCAAGCCCGGAGAGGGCACGACCTTTACGGTCCGGCTCAAAACGGCGGAAAAAGAGTGATTCCGGTTTCTCTCATAAGTCCACTGTTTCTGTACGTTTGTTGCGCTTCAGCACAAAATCGTATAATGAGCTCCGATAATCGGAGTTTTTGCATAAACATGCAAAAATTTTACAGGCGCAACGGGCTCCTAGCGCTCTTTAAAACCATCATAAAACTGAATCGCCAGGTAAAACAGGGCGGCATCGGCGGTATTGCGGGGGTCCCGGCCGGTTTGCTCACAGAGTTTTTTCAATTGGTACTGCAGGGTGTTTTTGTGTATGGAGAGCAATTCCGCGGTGTGAATGACAGAACCGTTGTTATTAAAATATATCTTCAAGAAGTTTATCCATTTTTCTATCTCCCCGGCGGTATGCCGGTTGAAAATATGCCGGATAAACTCTTTTTTTGAGCCCGGGGATATCTCGTCAATAAAAGTTTCCAGGGTAATGGCGTTATAAAAACAAATCTTTCGGGGGAAGTTTTTTGCCGCGAGGAGCGCCTTTTTTGCCTTAATATAGGCCTGGTACAATTTCCGCTCCTGGCGGTCGATGCCGATCAACACCTCGATGCCGTGTATTTTTTTTACCTGGGCTTGTATTTTCTCCGCAAAGATCCGGAGCCTTTCATCGGTATGTTCCGCCACGAGGCAGATCATCAGGGAGGCGGTTTTTGTAAAGACACTGCCGGCAATTTCTTCGGTAATTTTCCGTACCAGCTTATTTGCGCTGTCGATGATCCGCTGTCCCCGGAGGTTATCGCTGTATTTGTTTAATTCCGCGATTTCGGCAACCGTCACCCGCCGGGGAAGCGTAACATCAATACCCATCCGTTGTCCCCGTTCGATAAAGCCCAGGTCGTAAGAACTCCGGTCGGTAAAAAGCCAGTCATCCAGAAAACGCTGCCTGATCCGGTTGTCGAGCTTTTGCTGTTCATTATAGTAATTTTCCAGGAGCAGTATTTCGGTCATCCGTTTGATGATCTGGCTGTATTTGCTTACCTCCTGGTATTCACCGGTAACCCCGATGACCCCGGCTATATCACCGTTCAGCATCACCGGTAGGTTGATTCCCTTCCGGGTGCCTTCATATTCATCATCATCAAAGATGACCAGTTCCCGCAGCCGCTCGGTGATAATCCGATGGGCGGCGGCATGGTAGACTCCAATCCGGTTGTGATTGGTACTGGCGATAATAATCCCCTTATCATCCATCATATTAACATGCTGGTTAATTATTTCGCTGATGTCCGTCACGATCTGAAAGGCTCTTTTTCTGGAAATGTTCATCCGTTCCCGGGGTAATTCAGATTTTCCCTGCCCGCCCCGCGCAGCACTTCGGCGTACCGTTGCGCTTCCCATTTGGCCATGTCCAGGTTCTGTTCCCGCCAGTTCCCGCACTCCGCCGGAGCCGCGCCGGGGATGGGGCCCTCAAAGGCCAGAATCCAGTCCAGCATCTCCCGAATCAGGGGGAGGACTTCCGGGGAGTTCCGGTCCCCTTCCAGGATAACGTAAAAACCGGTACGGCAGCCCATGGGGCCGAAATACACCACCCGGCTTGCCCACTCCCGGTGGGAACGGAGAAAGGTGGCCCCCAGGTGTTCAATGGTGTGGAGGGCGGGCATATCGATAACCGGCTCCTTATTGGGCTCCTTGAAGCGGAGGTCGAAGGTGGTAAGGATGGTTTCTCCAAAACGATCCTTCCGGGAAACAAACACACCGGGTTTTAAACGCAGGTGATCGATCTGAAAACTCGCGATCTTCTCCATACAGGTCTCCTTAGGGTTGTCTCAAAACCAATCGAATGACGCAACCGGCTAAACCGGCTCTCGGTGAACCCTTTCCGGAACCAGCCGGGCCGGGAAGGGCTCCCTTAATAATTTTTTACGATCCGTTGTACTATCGCTCCGGAATGACGGGAGGCGATGGGGAGGAATTCATTGAAGGCAACCGGCGATTCGGCGCCGGCGATATCCGAAAGGGCCCGGATGATCAGGGCGGGAACCCCGAAAAGGTAACAGGTTTGGGCAATGGCGGCCCCTTCCATTTCCACCGCCTTCAGCCTGGGGAAAAGCTCCCGGACCCGCTCGATCCGCTCCGGCTGATACATAAAAGTATCCCCGGAACCGATAAGTCCCCGGACATGGTTAAACTCCGGGGGGAGGAACTGCTCCTGCTTCAACTGGTCCACCGCCTGTTCCGCCCGCCGGATCAGATCCTCGGGAACGGGAAACACCGCCGGCATCCCCGGAATCTGGCCCGGGACATAATCAAAGGCGGTAACATCCGCATCGTGGTGGACAAGGCCGTCGGAAATAATCACATCCCCGAATTTCAGGCCCGGATCGATCCCCCCGGCGGAACCGGTATTGATCACCAAGTCCGGCTTGTATTGATGGATCAACAGGGCGCAGCCCACCGCGGCGTTTACCTTGCCGATGCCGCACCGCAGCAAAACCACGGGCTTACCGCCGAGTTTTCCGCTGATAAATTCAAATCCCCCGGCAAGCGCTGATTCGGCGTCTTCCATGGCGGAACGCAGAAGAACGACCTCATTTTCCATAGCTCCGATAATACCAGTCATGGATAACCTCTCTTACCAAGGTATAAAAAAAACCGTGTCTATACAAGCCGGCAGCCGGCACTTGACCTTTATCGGCTAACCGGGCTGGGCCGGGAATTTCCCCGGCCCGCTGCCGGTAGAATCTGCCGGGGAACCTGCGAACCCGCGGTTCTTGTCTCCCCGGCATCTTCCCCATCGGAGCCGCGGCTGCTTTTTGCCTTACCCGCCATGCCGCGGGCAAGGCAAAAAGTAAACGCCCACGGGTTTAACCCCGCTGCCGGCCCCCCGGGGGGGGCGCGGCAAGGGATTAAAAGGCATCAGCTATCGGTTGGAAAATGTCGCGTTGCTGACAATCGCAACATCATCTTTGGCTGCGGTGCCGGCAGTTATATAGCTGCCCGGCAATTTGTTCGTACCCCCCAGCATAACAAGTTTATTGTTCAGCACCGTGAAATCTCCTGGATTAAAGCCGCTATTGACAAGCTCCCTGCCGCCGATAGCTATCGTACCAAGTTTTCCGACAGCCGCGCCGCCGAGCCCTGTGCCAAGCAGCACTTTGGAGGATGATCCTTCAAGTATAAGCCTGCCGGAATTGGAGCCGGCTTCAAGCATTATGCTGCCCCCGGGGCTGGTGGGCGTTCCGCCCAGGTCAACCGTGGCGTTCGGCTGAATCGTCACCGAGTTCCCCCTGACCGCCGCCTGCCTGATGACCGCACTCGGCCCCATGGCCTTGAAGATGGTCGCGCTGGCTCCGGGGTCTGAGATAGACGCGGTATTGGTACCATCCTGGCAGATGCCGATGGCCTTCGAACCAAATACCTGCCAGCCGCTGGAACCGCCGGTAATGGTGGTTGCGCCTACGACGATGCTGCCCATGCCTTTAAACCGCGCGCCGCCGCCGGGCCAGCCGGCAAAGTAGATCCCCTTATTATTCGTGCTCTTGAGTTGTACCCTCGTATCCAGGGTCAGGGTCTGCTCTTTTAATATATAAGCATAGGTGTCGGTGTCCCCCATGTTGGCGGTAACGACCGCGCCGCCGCCATCGGCGTCCCGGATAGTTATGCCTGCCGCGTTCAGTATAATTTGAGCGCCGTCATTGGTGCCATTCCACCGGTAGACATCCGTAGTACCGCTTCCTATGAAGGGGACCGTGGAAAGAGCGGGAGCGGCGATACTGCCAAAGGCGTATGTGGCGCCATGATTCAGCACGATCCTGCCATCACCCATAAAGGCGATAAACTTGTAAATATCCGTAGGGGACGTAAAGAGGCCGGGGTTCAGACCGACCAGGGTGCCGCTTCCTATAAGTTCGACGGTGCCGTTTATCTGGATGGGCGCCGATTCGGCGTTGGCCGGAACGGTTCTCCCCAAATTCCTAAAGTCAATGGACGCGCCGCTTTCTACGGTAAAGGTCTTGCCCGCCGCCACCCTCAGGGTACTCCCCTCATTAAGGTTAATGGTAGTCCCGGTGATGATGCTGGAATTCCTGGTTATCACCACGTCTATCTTCGCCGTGGGGGACAGGCCCACATGGTAAAAGGTATTTAACCCCAGGCTTATTTCAGTCTTTTGGGGGAGCGTGGAAGGGACAGCCTCGACAAGGAAGGTTACCGCATCACCCGCCGCCGCCTCAAGGCTTGCGCTGTCCTGCATGGTGAGGTTTTTCAGGGATTTAAAGGTAAGGGAGGGAGAAGCGATGGAAACCTTAGCGGCAGGGCCGATGAAAAGGCTGGTAAGATTATCAAAACTGTTGTTGGCAGTGGCCGAGGCGTTGAAGATCGCGTTCCTCCCCAGGCTGATTTTCGCCCCCGGGGGAAGGTTAATGAATATACTCCCTGACTCAAACTCGCCGTAGTCCCCAATGGTGATGGACCCGATCTTTTCCAGGGTTGCGCTGTCCGCGCCAAGATAGCTCCTGTTCCAGCTGGTACTCGGTCCGGCAGCGGCCCGGGAACTCAGGTCCCCGCTGTTCAACGTGGATATGGTCAGCGTCCTGACCGATTCAAAGGTTGCGGCGTTTGCGATAAGCTCGCCGTTGACGGTCAAGGTTTCAATATTCTTAAAAGTCGAGGCCGCGTTGGTTGCCTTAAGCTTACCGTTTACGGTGAGGGTGTGGTTCTGGGCGTCCTCTATCACGCCGTCGGCGGTAATATCCGCCCCGGCGGGAATGAGCGAAGGTAATACCCCGCCGCCCTGGGTCAGCGTAACCCTATAGACGCGGTTTCCCGCGGGCAGGGCGACTCCTTCAAGCAGGCTCGCCACGGTATAACCGGCAGGAAGCGTACCGGCTATTACCAGGTTGCCCTGCCCCGCGGCGGCCCAGGCCTGGGCCGGGGTGAACCGGTCATGGGTGGGTTGATTCGCTATATCTTCCGCCGGAAGAACCAGCGTCCCGTTGGGCATTACCGCTATCCGGGGGGTTCCGATAACCGTACTCCGCCCGTTAATAATCTTTCCATCCACCTCGAAGTAATCCGCCACCTGCAGGGCGGGATCGTTCGTTCCGGTACTCGTAACCGTCAGGGTCCCGTGGATCTCCACCATACCCTTTACCAGAAGCCGGCCGTCATCGGCGGTTGTTATATCGCCCTCCAGCACGAGCTTAGCCCCCGGCTCTACGATAATGTGGTGGTTGGCGGTGAGCGTAATAGAACTACCGTTCAAATAAACGGTCTTGCCGGCGGGGATTATTACCGTGTCGTCAATGGTCCCGCCGTAGGCAACGTACATTACGGGGCTGCCCCCTGCCTTGGCGGGGCTGCTCAGCAAACTTTGAAGCCCGATAAAATCCTGCATGTGGACCGTGGTCGACGGATACTTGACCCCCGCCGGTATCAGGGGCGCGGAAGGGCTATGCCCCGTGACGGGATCCGAACATCCGGCCAACGCGATCAAAGCCAGCAGCGTCAGAGCTGCGGCTCCAAAAAATAGACTCTTGGTATACACAGAGTCCTCCTTAATGACTATACGCCCGGGATCAGATCCCGAACGGTCCCTGGAGCCCGGAGGCGCCGGGGTTCTATAAAGAGGACGGGTTCACGCATTGTAATTACCGCCGGTACCGGCTATAATTATTTTTGCGTAGTATATACCCCGGAGGCAGCGTACTTGCCCAAGAAAGCACTGTCCCGGGGTCCCTCTTTATATACCCTGAAAAAGCGCCGGGAGCCGGAAGGCCGCCGGACATCATTTTCATAAGCAAAGGAACTATAAAAAATATATCACCTCCGGAGGCCAAAAGTCTCGTTTTTTTTAAAAAATTTTTTAAAAAATGACCCCAAAGTATGCGTCATATGAAATATCCCCTGCGGGAATATGAAAAATGTATGAAAAATAATACATTTGGAGTAAGAAACTGATCCAAAAGCTGAAGTTTTGGATCAGCCGCGTTGGTAAAAAAGGAGGGGGTCAAAATCAGGGGATTCCCCGGCGGGAAAAAACTTATACGGGCGGCCCTATTCCGGCACCGTCTCTTTTATCCCGTGTTCAATTTTAAACAAAAGCCCGGACTGCCACAGGGTGCTGCGGTTCCGCCCCTGCCGTTTGGAATGGTAGAGGGCTTCGTCCGCCCGGTTGATGATATCGTCGGCGCTTACATTGGAGTCTTTGTTAAACACGTAGATTCCGGTGCTTATGGTAACCGGGGGCAGGGGCGGGTCCCAGGTTACCTTGATATTCGACACCGAGGTCCGCAGCCGTTCCGCCACCCGCCAGGCGATATTTCTATCCGCGTCGGGCAGGAGGATGGTAAATTCTTCCCCCCCAAACCGGGAAGGGATATCTTCGGCCCTGACGCTTTGCCGAATCACCAGGGCGATGTTCTCCAGCACCCGGTCGCCGGCAAGATGCCCGTACTGATCGTTAAAATTCTTAAATTTATCCACGTCAATAACGATGATGGAGGAGGTGTAATTGATCCGTTTGGACCGGGATATTTCCTCATTCAAACGGGTTATAAAAAAACCATGGTTAAAAAGACCGGTTTTAAAATCCCGCACCGAATATTCATAATGGAGGTGGTTTTGTATGGCATTGGAGACAAAGGACACCAGGTGCTGCAAAAAGTCCAGTTCGTCCGAGGTATAGTTATCGGCCAGCATCTTGCGGCCCACCAGGACAAGCCCGTAGAGGCCGGAAGGCCCCTGGATGGGAGCGATCAACTCAGGCTGAACCTCGTCCAGCGCCTGGGACACGGGGGCGTTTCCCAGCTGCTCCGCGAAAAGTTTATAGGCTATCGGTTTTGGATGCTGGTGAAAAAAATCCTCAAAGGGGGCAATGGTACTGATTTTGATGGGCAGATTGGTCTCTTTATAGTTCCGGTAGCCCTTGATAGTAACGTCCTCTTTGTTTTTAAGGGGCCTCCAAAGGAAACCGATAAAAGACGGCATAAAATGGTCCGAAATCTGCCAAACCGCGGCGTCTATGATATCGCCGATAGAAGTCCGGTTAAAAATATCCACCGCCCCGGAAAGCAGGCCCTTATAGGCCTGTATCTCCTTGCTGAGCTGATCGATATATTGAAATACCCCTATTTCCTGAAGCAGGGCGTAATTTTTTATAACCTGGGGATTTGATAAAAACGCGTGGGGGAGGTCTATCTTCGTCATTATGTTATGGAATAATGATCCGCAATGGTTTTTCTCCATTCGGCTCTATTATCTTTATCCTCCCATTCAAAAATCTTTTTGATGGTAAAAGCCGGGGAATTCTGGGGATGATTAAAACAGACCACCCCGAAACGGCCGCCCCCAATATAGGCGATGGCCTCCCCCTTTTCCAGGGACTCATGTTCCCCTATTTTGGCGATAACGCAGTCAAAATGTGCCGGTACGCCGGAATTTTTATCCGTCAGGGCGGTGGACATATCTTTAATAGGTTTCCCGCAATAGGGACAATCCGGGGACAGGATCGGCTCGGTAGACATCTTGGGCGGCGTCCATTTGAGGCGCTCATAGATGACCCCCCGGCTTACGTCATAACGGGGGGCATCGGCCTTTTTTTTGCCGTCCTTAGCCCAGTCGTTGTCCCGCTCCCGGTGTCTAAAGGACCGTTTCCGGTTACTTCCTCCCTTTCCGCTGCCGCTCATGCCATACTCCTCTCTGCGGGATTTCCAACAGTTCGTCGCTCAAAACCTGGGCAATCCGTTGTATCCCTTCGGACAGATAATCCTTATTATCTATTTTTTTCCGCAGGAGATCAATGCGTGAGGCCCCGTGTTGTTCTTGCTGAAGGATAATCATTCCTGCTCCATAAAAGCTGAGACAAGATGGGTTACGGTCTCCGGACCAATAAACACCACATCAAATCGAACAGCCATACCATTATATTCTCGATGGACGGCAAGGAAAAACTTAGCGGTTTCTATGATACGGCGCTGCTTTTTTTTGTCGAGCCCCCTCCGCAGTTCCTCAAAGCCGTAAGCCGCCCAGTTTTTTACCTCAACAAACACCAGATCATCCCCATCCAGGGCCACCAGGTCTATTTCACCGGCCTTGGACCGGACATTCCGGGCAATGATCGACATGCCGGATTTTTTAAGGACCGCGGCCGCTTTTTCTTCCCCTTCCCGGCCCACCACGGACTTATTCACGCTGTTTCGTGAGCTCCTTGGGATCCAGGGCCCGGGTAATAAAAATCATTTTTTCGGTCAGCAAATCGATGGTTTCCCCCTTGTTTTGGGGATAAACCTTACCGGATTCATTAATTAAAAGGCAAATTTTAGGCCGCAGGGGGGTCTCGTTCCGGACTTCGGTAACCCGGGCAATGGCGCCGTTGTTAAGCAGAACGATGGACCCGATGGGGTAAAAGCCCATGGTTTTGACAAAGGCTTTAAGCACCGTCGGATCGAAACGGCGGGAATTGTCCGCAAGCAGGTTTTTGATGGCCTGGTAGCCTATTATGGAGTTCCGGTAGGGTTTCTGGCTGACCATGGCCTCAAAGGCGTCCGCCACCGATACGATCCGGGCCCCCGCGTCGATATGGCGGCCCGCCAGCTGCCGGGGGTAGCCCGTCCCGTCCCAGTGTTCATGGTGCTGGAACCCCACCATCCCCACCGCGTTGGGGTACAGCAGCTCCTTGCAGGCGATTCGGTAGGACAAAAGGGGATGGGTCTGCATACACTGAAGCTCAGCCTCGGTAAGCCCCCCCCTTTTGTCCAGGATCTCCCGGGGAAGGCGGAGCATCCCCACGTCGTGGAGCAGGGCCCCCGAGACAATCTGAAGCATCTTATGGTTGGGCACCTTGAATTCCATGGTGATAAGGCACGAGAGGATCGCGATGTTTATTGAAGACTTGGCAAGGTCCTGGTCTTTTACATCCCCGGCCAGGATATAGCCGATGATAACCTCCCGTTTTTCCCGGATTTCCTGGAGAAGGCGGGTGATTATCCCGTCGATCGACCGGGACGTTACGGGGCTTCCGGCGGCAATATCCTTGAAAATTCCCTTGAGCCTTTCGATAAGGTCCGTATATACGCGGTAGGTCCCCTGGTTTTCCGGAACCTCCGCCAGGGAAGGCACGGAGGAGAGTTTCGCGGCGTTCCTGACTATGGGCCCCGGCTGAACCTGAACCCCCTTCGCGCCGGGAGGGACTATCTCCCCGTCGGTATATACCGTGTCTATCCCCCAGGAAACCAGGTGGTCGATATCTTTTTTGCGTATGGCTATCCCCGCGGGTACCAGGAGGTTGTTTTCTTCAACATACACCGGTTCGGTGTACATGGACCCCGCCTGTAACAGTTTAACCGGAATCTGCTTCATCCGCCTTCCTTTGCCCGAACAAACGCCAATATCTTTGCCACCGCCTCCCAGCACCAGGGGGGTATATAATCCCCCGCCCTGGTCCCGGCCTCCAAAAGCGCCGCCAATGAGGGATCCTCCACAATCTCGATACCCGCTTCCCGGGCAACGGCCAAAATCCTCATTGCCTCCTCGTTTTTACCGGAGGCGACAACCCGCGGCGCGGGATCCTCCGGCGTATACGAAAGCGCGGCAGCGGTCTTTCCTTTTATTTTATACCTCCTCATTTACAGAAAGCAAGGTCCCATCCCAACTATCCGCGAAAAAAGGCATTTTTTCTGAGATTTTGACCCGTATGTTCCCCCCGGTACCGCCCAAGGCCCCGGTAAGTTCCCGTTCCAGGGCCAGGGGGCTTTGCCCCGCCGGGGGCGGGGAAACATAGACATCAAGCCGGGGAAGGGTTTCCCGGGGCCTGTCCCATACGAAGAGCCAGCGCCGGAGGTCAAGGCTTATATCCAGGGCAAAACGTTCCGGCTCGTATCCGGCGCTCCCGTGGCTTCTGAGGAATATTCTCAGGGAAACCCTGAATTCGATCCCCCCGGATAGAAAGGTAAAGGGCAGCGCCATCCACCGCTCCTGATTTTTGCCGGGGGCCCGGTTCATTATCCTGAGCAGGGGGGAAGCGGCCTCCGCTTCCTCGGCGGCTTTTTTTATCTCCTCCCCTTCCGGGGAATCATCCCCGGCCTGTCCCCCGCGGTTTTGCCCCTCCCCCTCAGGCGGCTCCCGGTAACCGGGATCTATGGCGGCGGCATAGGCCTCCAGGGCTTCGCCGCTGAGGCTTAAGCCCTTGGCGGCGGCGGCCGCGGCGGCCAGGGCCAGGGCTTCGGGTTTGGGGGATGGATGCAGGGCCTCCCGCCTCAGGCGGTGGAGCAGTCCGGGCTCCAGGGGCAGGGAAAAATACCGGACAAAGCCCACCAGGGCGGTGGAAAGATCCCCCCGGGGCAGCCCCAAACTCAGGGCCAGCCGGGCCAGGACCTCTTCCGGCGGGAGGGGCGGCTCCCCCGCGCCGGGACCTCCCCCGGAAGCGGGCGGGTCAGGAGCCGGGCCGGGCGGGGAAGCCCCCGGCACGGGAACGCCCGGAGGCCGGCTTACACGGCCCGGCGCTTCAACCCCGCCGGGATTCACGGTCCCGGCTTTAGGCGGGGGATGGGGAGACTTTTCCGGCGGCGAAGGAGGCGTCAGCCTCACGGGAGCCTAGGAGTTTGTTGCGCTTCGCGCATAAAACCTCCAAAAATCGCCTGCAAGGCGATTTTTTACCTTGCAAACTCCCAAAGGAGCCCGTTTATCGTGGTTTTTGCGGTACAAAGTGCCGCAAAAA
>JAISPH010000035.1 GCA_031275035.1 Treponema sp. | reverse complement strand
CTGCCGGCTCCCACCAGGCCGTAGGCGGGGTTGAAACGTTCAATTTCGTCGAGGTAACGGTTAAGCAGGGCCGCCGTTTCGCTGGTCCGGCTCCCCAGGAGGGCTTCAATACCGGGGTCTTCCTGCAGCCGCCGGAGACCTGCGTTGAGGAGATCCCCGGCGCTTCCGGAACCGGCCATCAGGACTCTTTCTCTTTCAGTTTTTTAAGGGCTGCGGCAAAGGGATTGTACATGGTTCCGTCGTCTTCCGGCGGACGGCGGTCAGGATCCCGCCCCTGTCCGGCGGCGGGTTTTGAAGCTGCGGGGCCGCTCCGGGAAGCCGGGGCCCTTTTTACCGCCGCCCGTTTTTTGCCCGGACCGGCGGCCTCCGGCGGAGGAGCGGCGCCGGGACCGGACCGGACCGGGCCGGTCTTTCTGGAAAGGCTTATCCGGCGGCGGTCCCGGTCCAGGCCGATAATGCGGAATTCCAGCAGATCCCCGGCCTTGACGACATCCATAGGGTCCTTTACAAAATGATCGCTCAGTTCGGATATATGGACCAGGGCGGTTTCCTTAATTCCCAGATCGACAAAGGCGCCGAAGTCAACCACATTTTTAATCTTGCCGGTGATCGTCATCCCTTCAAGGAGATCCTCAAAGACGGTGATTCCCTTTTGCATTACCGGCCGGGGACAGCTTTCCCGGGGGTCCCGTCCGGGCTTCTTCAGTTCCTCTACAATATCGTTGATGGTGGTATTCCCCACCTGGTACGTTTCTTTAAGCGCCGCAAGCTCCGGGGCGGCAAGGTTCCCCGTCAGGGTGCGGATTCCGCCGTTCTGTTCCCGGGCAAGCCTGTTCCAAATGACCCGGGCGATACCGTAGTTTTCCGGGTGGACCCAGGTATTGTCCAGGGGATCCGCGCTTTCAGGAATCTTGAGGAACCCCGCGCACTGCTCGTAGCTTTTGGGGCCCATGCCGGGGACCGAGGTCAATTCCTCCCTGCTGGCGATCTTTCCCTTTTCATCCCGGTACTTTACGATTTTTTTCGCCAGGCTGCCGTTGATCCCCGACACGTACCTGAGCAGGGAAACGCTGGCGGTATTAAGATTGACCCCCACGTTATTCACCACCGAGGAAACCACTTCGTCCAGGGTTTCGGAAAGTTTCCGCTGGTTCAGATCATGCTGATAGAGGCCGACCCCGATGGATCTGGGATCAATCTTGACCAGCTCCGCCAGAGGGTCCTGAAGGCGGCGTCCGATTGAGATGGCTCCCCTGATGGTCAGATCCAGATCGGGGAATTCCTCCCTGGCAATATCGCTGGCGGAGTATACCGAAGCGCCGTCTTCGTCCACTACGGTATAGAGAAGGTCCAGCTTATTCTCCGCAATGACCGCCGCCGCTATTTCCTGCGCCTCCCGGCTGCCGGTTCCATTGCCCACGGCGATAAGCTGGACATTGTAATTTTTAATCCCCTCCAGGATAAGCCGCTTCGCCTCTTCAACCTTGTGGTTGTAGATGACAAAGTGCCCCAGATACTTTCCGGTATCGTCCAAAACGGCGCACTTGGTTCCGGTCCGTATGCCCGGATCGATCCCCATGACCCTGGTTCCTTTGATGGGCTGCTGCATAAGGAGGTTCTTTAAGTTCTGGCTGAATACGGAGATGCCGTGATTATCCGCGGCCTCCCCCTGGTCGCCCCGGATCTCCCGGATTACCGCCGGCGAGAGGAGCCGTTTAAGGCCGTCTTCCACGGCGGTTTTATGGTAGTCGTTATGGATGGCATATTTGTTTTGCAGCAGTTCCGCCGCGGCGTTTTCGTCCACGTCGATGGTTACTTCCAGGACCCCTTCCCGCTCGCCCCGGTTAATGGCCAGAATCCGGTGGGGCTTTATCCGGGAGAGGGGCTCCGCATAGTCCCAGTACATCTGATAGGTGGAGGTTTTCTTCATCTCTTCGCCGCCGGCATCCCCCGAAGCCTTAACGGCGATCCGGCCGTCCTTGACATAGAAACTTTTAACCGCCGCCCTGTTTTCCGGGTCCTGGGAGACCCGCTCGGCAATAATGTCCATGGCTCCCTGGAGGGCGGCTTCTACCGTGGGAACCGCCAGGTCCGGCTCCGCGGGGCCTGCGCCGCCGGCCTCTGCAGGTCCAGCCGCAGTTACAAACTCCGCCGCTTTGGCAAGGAGGGACGCTTCTTCCAGAGCCAGCATGGCCTCCGCCAAAGGCTCCAGGCCCCGCTCCGCGGCAAGCATACCCCGGGTTTTTTTCTTTCGTTTATAGGGAGCGTAGATATCCTCCAGCCCGGCCAGGGAGGCGGCCCTGGCAATATTGTCGTAGAGGGGGGCCGTCAGTTTGCCCTGCTCAAAGATCAGGCGGATAATCTCAAGCCGCCGGGTTTCCAGGTTTTTCCCGCCGGTAAAGCGGTGATCGATATCCCGGACCTGCACCTCGTCAAGGCTGCCGGTCTTTTCCTTCCGGTACCGGGCGATAAAGGGGACGGTGCTTCCCTCGTTCAAAAGACCCGCTACCGCCGAAACCTGGGACAGGCTTATCCCCATTTCTTCGGCGATGCCCTTCATAATCGCAGCCTCGTTGACCGCAAGGCTGGCGATAAATTCCTGAGTTAAGTTAATTTCCGTATTCATCATATAAAATGCCGGGGACTCTTCTCTTCCTGGAAGCCGTTTATCTTTGCCAGGGCGAAGGACCCGAAAGAAGCGAGCGTCACATCAAGGAAGGTCCCGACAGCAATAAGATAAAAGGCCAGGGGCTTCAGGATCAAGTATCCCGCCTCGTAGCCCCGGCCAAATCCCAGGCAGAGCACCCCCAGGGCGGCAAAGGCCCCGTCTCCGGGATGGCGGGCCAGGAAGAAGGAGATGAGGAAGGCCCTGCCTCCAATGGAAAGTATATCCGCCGGATTGATCTTCAGGCTTATGTAGGATTTGATAATAACGATAAAGGTTGCCGCCGCCACCATGGCGCTTCCGGCCCGGCCAAATATGGTAAAAAGGGAGATGGTTACCGTATTGGAACGCCGCCTTGCCCCCAGATTTTCCTTGACATGCCGTACCAGCACCGGCAGGGTAAAGTTGATGTCCCCGGAAAAAAAGGCTCCAATCGCCGGGCCTAGGGAGCCGTAGAGAACGGTCCAGGGGTTGGTTTTGGGCCGGAGCGCGTAGAGGAAGAGGGGCAGAATGCCAAAGCCAAGGACCACGCTGAATGTACCCAGCAGCAGGATAAGATCCCGGAACACCTTGGCCCGGACAACGCCGTGGTATCTGATGGCCCAATAGGCGGCCAGGAGGATCATCACAAAGCCGAGGATCTCCGAAAAGAAGGAAGCAATGTAATAGAAGATCCGGGAGAGGGAATCGGTGAAGGAGATTACCGGTTTGGTATAGTTCCGGTCATAGGAGAAACCCATCCCCAGGAAAAAGGCGAAGATATAAACCGGCAGCAAATAGAGGTTCTCGCTTACCAGGGCGGAAAACATATTGCTTGGGAAAAGTTCCAGCACATTCTCCGACACCCCCAGGGATACTATACTGAGCTGTTCTTCAATCGAAATAGGAATTCTGGCGGGAGAGAAAATCAGGGTAACGATGATGCCCATGGTTATGACAAAGAGGGCGCTCCCCGCTATGATTAGAAAGCTCTGAAAGACCAGTTTCCAGAACTGCCCGTCCTGGCGCAGCTCGTAGATTGCGATGGTCAGGGAAAAAATTAAAATCGGCACCGCCGTATACCGGCCGACCCTGAGAGCCAGGCTTTCAAACCAGGCTAGTCCCGAAAGTATTGTTTGGTTCTCATAGGGCAGAAAAAAACCCAGCAGTACGCCGAGCAGGGAACCTATCAAGAGTTTTAGCCAGACTTTCATGGTTAGAGCATACTTGATCGGAGGGCCGGGGTCCATACCCTGCCCTGAAATTTCCGCCGGGGGCCGGACCGGGTTACTTTGCCTGCAATTATGGATCATAGTACAGTGATATGACGGAAAAAGAGACCACACGATGAAATGCGGAGGGTATTATGGGGTTGAAGTTTGTTTACTGCCGTATTTTCCAGTTTGTATTTAATTATGGCGCAAGGGTTTTGGCCTGGCGGAAGGCGATCCCGGTGGCAGGGGCGGGAAGCATCGGGGAAATTCCCGGCCTTTTGGGAAAAGAGGGGGTACAAAAACCCCTGGTGGTAACCGATCCCGGACTTGTTAAGGCGGGCATCGCCGGTAAAGTAACGGGTATCCTGGACAAGGCCGGGATCGCCTTTGTTCAGTACAGTGAAGTCGAGTCTAATCCTTCGGTCAATACGGTTAACGCCATCCAGAAACTGTATCTGGCGGAAGGCTGCGACGGCCTTATCGCCGTGGGCGGGGGTTCCGCCATGGACGCCGCCAAAGCTGCCGGCGCCCGGGTACGTTTCCCCAATCGTACCGTCAATCAGATGGGAGGACTCCTCAGAGTATGGAAGAAACTGCCCCCCCTTATCGCCGTTCCCACCACCGCCGGGACCGGAAGCGAGACCACCATCGCCGCCCTGATAACCGATACCGAAACGCGCCATAAGTACGCCATCATGGATCTGCACCTGATTCCCCGCTATGCGGTGCTGGACCCGGAGCTGTCCGCGGGGCTCCCTCCGGCGATAAGCGCCTCCACCGGCATGGATGCCCTGACCCATGCGGTGGAGGCCTATCTCTGCTGGACCTACAATACCAGGGAAAGCATACGCTTTGCCCTGGAAGCGGTAACGGCGATCTTTGCAAACCTGGAAAAGGTCTATAAGGACGGCCGGAATCTGGAGGCCCGGCAGGCTATGCTGCTGGCCTCCTACAAGGCGGGTTTCGCCTTTACCCGGGCGGGGGTAGGTAATATCCATGCCATTGCCCATACCCTGGGGGGGCTCTACAATGCCCCCCACGGCCTGGCCAATGCGGTGATTCTGCCGGTGGTACTGGAAGAGTACGGGGCCAGGGTTCACCGGAAGCTGGCCCGTCTTGCGGAGGCGGCGGGTATCGAAGGTTCCGGCGACGCCGGCAAGGCCTGGGCCTTTATCGCCGCCATCTACGCCATGAACGAGCGGATGGGAATTCCCAGGGGTTTCGATTTTATCAAGGATGAGGATATCCCCCGGATGATCCGGTGGGCGGACAAAGAGAGCAATCCCCTCTACCCGGTACCGGTATTGTTCGACCGGGACCGGTTCCGTTCGGTCATAGAAAAAATACGGATCAAGCGCTGACGGCTCGCCGTATTGCCGGTCCGCACAGGGGCGCCGCCGCGCCGGGAATTGTTTGTTTTTGCGTTTTTTGGCGTAATTTTTAACAGCCGATGTTACAGGAAGGCGTTTTTTTGTATACTTGAGATCGGAGGTTGCCGATGGCCCAGGCGTTACAGTCCGGTGGCTTTGATCTGTCGCCCATAGAAAAGGTGGAATTGTTCTCCTCCCTCCTGGACAACGAGCTGACGCTTGTCCGTGAACGGGCCGGCTTTCTGCAGCTTCGCCGGGGGGCGCGGCTCTTTTCGCAGGGTGAACGGGCGGATCATTTCTACCTTCTTGTTACCGGGGCCGTCCGGGTTTTTAAGATCCGTCCCGACGAGGACGACGATGAAATTGCCCGGTTTGCTCCGGGGGATACCATCGGGGACTTTGACTTTGCCCGCCGGGCCGAGTACGATGCCTGCGCCGAAGCGACGGAAGACGCCGCCCTGATCATGTTCCCCGGTTACGGCCTGAACATGGATCGCTTTACCCTGGAGGCTCCCCAGACCGTTTCGCGGATCTTTCTGGGGGCCATCCTTATGATTACCGCCAGAATAAAATCCACCCAGCGGCTTATTCTGGAAAACCTGTCCTGGGTTCAGGAACTGCACCGACGGGCCTATGAGGACCCTGGCACGGGACTTTGGAAACAGTCCTTCCTCACCGACGAGATAAACCGTATCCTGGAAACCCCTACGGCGCTTATCATGCTGAAACCGGACAGGTTCAAGGTTCTGGTGGATTCCCGGGGGCACGGCGCCGGAGATGAGGCCATGGTCCGCATTGCCATCATCCTGAAAAACAGCGCCCGCCGCATAGGCCGGGGCTGGCCGTTGCGCTTCAAAAGCAATGAAGCGGGGGTGCTGATCAACCGCTGTAGCGCCTCCCAGGCGGAAAAAATGGCAAAGGAATTATCGGCCTCTATTGCGGCTTTAAGTCCGGTCCCCGCCCAAAAAAACATACCGGCCTTTACTTTTTCCTGTACTATTTCCTATGCAGTCTGGCCGGAGGATGAATCCGTGTGGGATGAGCTTTTTCAGAATACCTATACCCGGCTTCTGGATGCCTGGCGGGCCGGCGGCAATACCATCGTCCGCTGTCAGGGACATAAACAATGAGAGGAGAAAACCCCGTCGCCGATCCTGTGCTGATCCAGTCCTCCATCTTTGCCGCCATGAGCGAACTGGAATTTAATGCGGTTACCGCTTTTCTGGAACGCCGCCGGGTCGGCGCGGGGGCCCATATTTTTAAGGAAGGAGACGCCGGGGAGGAGCTGTTTATCCTTCTGTCCGGCGAATTAAACGCCTATGTTTCCCAGTCCGATGGTACCCAGCGGTGGATGTTTAAGATACAACCGGGGGATTTTTTTGGGGAGATGTCCGTCATTGCCAATGAACCCCGGTCCGCCACCATCATTGCAAAAACCGCATCGGACGTGATGGTCCTTCAGGGAATAGATTTTTACCGCATCATCTTTGAACATCCCATGATAGGGGTTAAGATGCTCAAGGCTATCGGGGCGGTGCAGAATATGTGGCTGGAACAATCCTCCCGCCACCTGAAGGATCTGATGAGCTGGGGCGAGACGGCCCGGCGCAGGGCCATTACGGATGAGCTTACCGGCTTGTACAACCGCCGTTTTCTTGAGGAATCGATCAAGGACCGGTTTGAACACGGTTCCATAGGGATCAGAAAGATGTCCCTGATGATGCTTGATTTGGACAAGGTTCATCATATCAACGATAGTTACGGCGTTTCCGCGGGGGATGCGGTCATTATCGCCGTGGCGGAAATACTCCGTACCCAGATGCGTCCCGGAGACGTGGCGGCCCGCCTTTCGGGGGATGAATTTGCAGTGCTCCTTCCGGACGCCGGCGGCAAAGACGCCATTCATATCGCCGAGCGGATTCGGGAATCGGTGTGCAGGCGCCGGATACCGGTGTCCAAAGCCCCCGGTTCCGCCGAGCAGATTGTCATTGAAACCCGTACCAGCATCGGCATCGCCGTTGCGCCGGTCCATGCCGATAACGAAAAAAGCCTTATCTACACCGCCGACCGGGCCCTCAGAAGGGCCAAGGACCTGGGGCGGAACCGGGTGGAACTAGCGGACTAGAAGTTTGTTGCGCTTCGCGCGTAAAACCCCGAAAAATCGCCGATTTAACCACGGACGGCACGGACGCCGGCGACATCCATGCCGTTGCCCCGCGGATACAATCCGCCCTCCTGGCGGCGGATTGCTTTTACCGGGGCGGGGAGAGTGTGTGAAGTGGAAAGTTGGGGCGGCGGGTCTGGCCTTTACCGGGGAAGAGGGGCGATATATACGCATTACGTCTATATGCGGGCGGGTGGTGATATATACGAAGTACATATATATGCTGGGCAGGTGGATAGAACACGCATTCGCTTTATTTCCTGGCCAGGGCCGATTATACGCAATGCGTCTATAAGTGCTGAGGCGGCGATATATACGTAT
Source organism: Treponema sp. (assembly GCA_031275035.1). The sequence goes on along the minus strand of JAISPH010000035.1, from coordinate 356 downwards.
TGCGTATATACGCGGGTCTGGGGCGATATATACGAACTGCGTATATATGCGGACAGGTGGTGATATATACGAAGTACATATATATGCTGGGGAGGGGCCGGGACGGGTGGGGCTGAGGGTTTGGGGGAGATATATACGAATTGCGTATATATACCAAGAAAGAGCCGATTAGACGAACTGTGTCTATATGCCGGGCGGATGTAACACGCATTCGCTTTACTTCCGGGAAAGAGTGGGGGGTGGCGGGTCCGGGGCGATATATACGAAGTACGTTTATAGGCGGTTTTGGGGGGATATATACGAAGTGCGTATACATACCGGGGCGGGGGTGATATACGCAATGCGTCTATATGCCG
>JAISPH010000026.1 GCA_031275035.1 Treponema sp. | reverse complement strand
ATCACCGACTGAAGCACGTTGATGGTCTGGGCGATGTTGGCCATACGCACCCGCTCGGCGTGGTTGTTGAAAATGTTGAAGTTGATCCCCGCCGTAAGGGCGTCCCGCAGGGTATTCTGCTGGAAGAGGAAGCCGGGGTTTGTCCCGGGCTCCACATCAAACCAGTTCCCCCACTCGTCTACCGCCAGCCCCACCCGGCGCTCCGGATCGAACTCGTCCATAATGGCCCCGTGCCGGCGTATCAGTTCCTCCATGCGGGCGGCCTTCCGCAGGGTAATGAGCCACTCGGCCTCGGTAAATTCGGTGGCGGAACCTTTTCGGCTCCAGTCGCCGCCGGGAACGGTGTAGTAGTGGAGGGAAAGGCCGTCCATGTGCCGGCCCGCTTTTTCCATCAGTACCCTGGTCCAGTGGTAGTCGTCCGAATTCGGCCCGCAGGCGATTTTGTAGGGCTGAACCCCGCCGTAGGCGCGGGTGTAGATGGCGTAACGGCGGTAGTTGTCGGCGTAGAATTCGGCGCTCATGTTTCCGCCGCAGCCCCAGTTTTCGTTGCCTATGCCCCAAAAACGGACCTTCCAGGGTTCGGCGCGGCCGTTTCTGCCCCGGAGTTCCGCCATGGGGCTTATCCCGTCAAAGTTGCAGTACTCCACCCACTGGGAAAGCTCCTGCACCGTGCCTGAACCCAGGTTGCCGCAGATGTAGGGCTCGCAGCCCAACTGCCCGCAGAGATCGAGAAACTCATGGGTACCGAAACTGTTGTCCTCGGTTACGCCGCCCCAGTGGGTGTTGATCATCTTAGGCCGATCCGGGTAGGGGCCGATACCGTCTTTCCAGTGGTACTCGTCGGCGAAGCAGCCGCCGGGCCAGCGCAGGTTGGGAATCCTGATATGCCGCAGCGCCGCCACCACGTCGTTCCTGATCCCCCTGGTGTTGGGGACGGAAAGGGCGGCTTCCGGATCGTTTCCCACCCAGTAGCCGCCGTAGATACAGCGGCCCAGATGTTCCGAAAAGTGGCCGTAGATGTGCCTGCTGATTTTGACATCCCCCTCCTGGGGCTTAACCACAACTCTGTTCATGTTTACCTCCTTATGCCGGTTTACGCGTCGCAGAAAGTTCCGCTTCGGACAGGCGGCGGGCAGGACCCTGAAGGGAACCGGCGCGGGTCAGGGAACCAGCGCCACTTTCAAGTCGCCGTATTTGCCGCCCGCATATTCAAAGCCCTTTTCCCATTCCTCAAGCTTGAACATGGTTTTGATCAGCCCCTCGGTTTTCAAATTACCGTTCCCGATGTTTTCGATGACGTAGGGGAAACAGTAGGGGCTGAGGTGGGAACCCCGGTCGTCGCACTGGATACCGGCCCGGTCCACCGCGTGTTTTGAGCAGCTGTACGGCTCAATGAGGAGGGCCTTTTCAAGCGGCATGTCCTCCGGAACCTTGTGGATCACGGCGTTTTTCGGGTAACGCACGTACTCCGCCATACCGCCGTTGTTTTCCGCCTGGAAACCGAAGATGCCGTGGGGCTGGCACATCCAGTACCTGCCGGTCTTGCAGAAACGGCACTCCCCGCAGGGAACGATCTGATCGGCGGTAACCCGGTCGCCGATTTCCCATCCCTCCACGTTTTGTCCCTTATCGACGATACGGCCCAAAAATTCATGCCCCGGTATGAAGGGAGGCTTTACATAGGCGGGCTGAACCGAATCGCCCCAGAACATCGCCGCGCCGTGCCTGCACTTAAGATCCCCCGCGCAGATACCGCAGCCTTCGGTTTTAATGATAATGTCCCCCTCCCCACATTCGGGTGAAGGGTAGTCTTTTACAAAGCGGTAATCGGTTTGGCCGCGGGCTACCAGCGCCCGCATCGTTTTTGGGTACTTGTTCATGATTCCCCCGATTGCTGAATTATACCAAAAGGGGGATTTTTTTCCAGCGGGGAAACCCTGTCCTGCCGGGGCCGAAACCGGCCGGGTTTTGGAACCGGTTCAGGATATGATTTCCCGCAAAATCCTGCCGAATATTGACCGGGGCGTTGTTCCGGCGGCGGATTTTAGCGCCTCCGGTGCCGGGACAGCGTCTTTCAAGGCCAAGGCAACAAGAGGATCCTCTTTATCAAAAAAAGCGGCATGTTTTTTTGAAAGGACAGGATCAGGACTAATAATCGCGTCCAAAAGAGAGGAAACAAATGGCGCGCAATCTTGTTCCAGACGATAATATCCGGCAAGCCAGGCGTTAATATCCTCGGCTCCGGGTTTTGCGGTATGGGTACGGATCTGGGCCCTTTTCAAGAGAGCATGAAAAATAAGGCCCATGAATTCCCGCAGTTCGGCGTCGGTATAACGGGCCCTCTTTTCGGGGTTCATATCCAAAAAAATATTTTGCGCTACCGCGGCTTCCATATAAAGAATATCCCCGGTTCCGGCTCCGTCCAGGTACTTGCCTATCACGGTACCGCAGGCACACCCCAGATTAAAGCTGTCGGCTTTAAGGGGTACCCCGTCAATTCCTTCCGCTTCGGTAATCCCCTTTAAATGTATGGAGCTATACCGGGGAAGCGTCCCGTGAAATCCGTAGTTATCAATTAATTCTTTTCCCAAAAGCCGGGCGGCCAAGCGTACCGTGGCAATTTGAATAAAATATGCCTTCATTTTGTTTCATCCTTTCCTTTGGTTATTGTCGTTAGACCGCTAACCCGCCGGGTCCCTTTTTACCGATGTCCAGGCGGTCTTTAAGGGTGTCTATGCTCATATTATCATCGGAAAAATAAGCCGAGGCCGAACAAATATAGCGCAGGGATAATTGCAATGCCTTGCCGTAATGGCTGGCGGCGGGAG
>JAISPH010000018.1 GCA_031275035.1 Treponema sp. | reverse complement strand
TGCCCTACAATCACTGCGGCATATACGAAGGTGGCGGCCATGTTATTCATTTTGCCGCGCCGGAGGGTTCCGAAATAAACCAGAAAAACGCCGTCATTCACCGGACAAGCCTTGTTCATTTTGCCGACGGCTGCCCTCTCAAAATAGTTGATTTCCGGAGGGCTATTCCCCGGAGGAAACGCTCCGCCGCGCCCGTTCCCGTATCGGGGAAAAGGGTTACGATTTTTTGACCAATAATTGCGACCACTTTGCGACCAAGTGTAAGACAGGAGAACACCGCTCTTTACAGGTTGATAATGTAAAAAATGTAATCCGTGTAGTAAGCGGGACTGTCGGAGGTCCCGCCGGAGTCGTTGGAGAAATGCTCTGTACTGCCCACGATATTGCGGAGGATTTCAAGGCGCCGAAACTTGATTCCATCGACCGTATGCAAAAACCGCAGGAAATTCGGGACAGGCTTGATTTTAACACGGATATTACCGGCCACATTCTTCCCGCGCCGGAAGAATCCCCGGCGGAGGAGATACCTTTCCCCTATGATCCGCGGGAATTGTCCGCCTATACGGAACCGCCGCTTGAATATGTTGAGGACACGCCTGAGGAAAAAGATCCTTCCGGCGAAGACGCGCCCTCAAAAAAACCTCCCCTGTATGAACGGATCGGCGAGAAACTCAAGGGCTGGACCTTTCCTATTGCCGGCGCTCTTGAAACGCTCAAACGGCAGGGTAAACTTCCGTCTTTTATGCGGCACATCGATTACAATACCTTGGGGGCAAAGGTACGAAACGGAATAGACAAGGTTGTAACGGCAATTAAAGTTTTTACCGGAAAGATTACCCCGCAGCAGGCCGCTCAGGAAAACAAAAACAACGAAACCGCCCTTCTGGGGCAGCAGATTGTCCGGGAGCAGAAACAGCCGGTTAAAGAATTTGTTAAGCAAATCTTCGGCAAGGCAGGGACGGCAATCAAGCATGTGGCCCTGCAGGCGGTAACAGCGCTTGTCCCGGCCCCGGTGCGCCAGGTAATCAAGACGGGTTTTCAAAAAATTGGGCGGGCGGTTGCCGGCGGGTTCAAGACGGCAGCAGCAAAAGTTGGTAATTTTGCTCGTTCCGTGGGTAGTAAAATTGCATCAGTCTTGGGATTTGGAAAAAAGTAGTGTTAATTATTAAAGGCAAAAAAATGAACGACCTATCCGAAACAAAAGACATCATCCGCAGCGGTGTTTCCGCAGTACACATCTGCGGGGACGATTACACGCAGATTGACGAGTTTATCACCGGCCTTGCCGGGGAACTGGGCTTCGTGGAGGAGGATAAGCCGGAACCGGCGGTGGCGGAATGGAACTACGGTTATGGCCAGGTTAAATTCAAAACCATTCAGCAGATTGAGAGCGCCGGGGGCGGTAAAATGTCCCTGCCGGAATTTCTGGACATCTACAAGAATCCTCTTTACGCGGAAAAGAAAATCATCCTTATCAGAAATGCCCGCCATGTGCTGGAAGGCGAAGCCAACCGGGAAAACCTTGCCCAGTTACAGCAGACCATCCTGAATCTTAAAAAGCGGCTTCCGGGAAAGGCGGCGCTTATTTACTGCGACGAAAGACGTTTTATCCCCGACGAACTTTCCAGTCTGGTGTATTTTTTGGAACTAAAGCCGCCTTCGGGGGAAGAACTTGCGGATATAGCGGGGACATTCGCGGAACAGATAAACCTTGAACTTGATCCGGAGATTCGGAACAAACTTTCCTCCATGTGCGTGGGAATGAGTAAAGACAGTTTTGATCAGATATTGAAAAAGGCGGCGTTAAAAAGGGAAACCTTTAACAGCGATGTTATTTCCATTGCCCGGGAAGCGAAGAAACAATTTGTGGATAAAAGCGGTCTTTTAAAGTATGTAGATGTAAACGAAAAGATGGACGATGTGGGCGGCCTTGGGCATTTAAAATGGTGGCTGGATCAGAAGAAGAAAGCTATTTTTGATCCCGAAGCTGCCCGGGAACGGGGTATTGTCCCGGCCAAGGGTATTCTGCTGGTGGGTATGCCCGGCTGCGGAAAGACCCTCAGCGCCAAAGCGATTGCGAATAAATTCGGGCTTCCGCTGCTGGCCATGGATTTAGGTTCCCTGATGGGAAAATACCTGGGAGAAAGCGAAGAAAATTTGCGGCGGGCCTTGAAGCTTGCGGAGAACGCCAGCCCCTGCGTACTCTGGGTTGACGAGATAGAAAAGGCTTTCGCCGGGGTAGGCGGGGACGAAACCGGAGTCAGCCAGCGGCTTTTCGGTTATCTCTTAACCTGGCTCAATGACAAGACCGCCAGGGTTTTTGTGGTAGCTACCGCAAACGATATAGCCGTACTTCCGCCGGAAGTCCTGCGCCGGGGCCGCGTTGACGAAATCTTCAGCGTTGATTTTCCCAGCGCGCCGGAACGTAAGGAAATATTCCGTATTCACCTTGAAAAGGCGCTGAAGAGGGAACCGGATTTTGATCTATCGGAAATAGCGCGGGATAAGAATCCTGACGGAGCGCCCTGTACCGAAGGTTATGCGGGGTCCGATATTGCGGCCCTGGTAAACATAGCCGTAGAAACCGCCTGGAACCAGAACAAGGAATTGAGCCTTGAGATACTCCAAACCCAGCGGAAATACCTTACGCCTCTGAAAGACGTGCTGGAAGAAAAAATTAAACGCAACCGGAAAAAATTTGGGCAGTATAAACTGATATCCGCCTCCGAAAGTGAAGCCAATATACAGCGCTTTGAAACCGACAGCGACGGTGACGAGGAAAAGCAATTGGACGCAGCCCGGCACGAAAAATGCCCGGACGGGATTCTGCTCAAACTGGCAAAAAAGGGAAGTAACAAAGTAAAGCTCGCGGTGCTGGATCACCCCCGCTGCGGTCCGGACATCATCATGCTGCTGCGGGAGGATCCCGATGAAGGGGTAAAAGCCAAAGCGATTGAAAAGTTTGGCGGATCGGAGAAGGGTATAATCGAGATTGCAAAGAACGGTACAAAAGAGCAAAAAATGAAGCTGCCGGAGCTGCGGAACCTGCCGGAAGAAGCGCAGATGCTTTTGGCGAATGATTCTGACAAGGATGTCTTGAAAGCTTTGTTACGATACCCCTATTTGTCTGAACCTGTGTGGAAACAGCTTGTGGCAAAAGCTCAAGAAAATGCCGTGCTGAAACAATTGATTTTAGATGATTACCCTAAAAGCATTCGTTCACAGTTACGAATATCGTGTGCAAATTGTTGTTATACAAATGGCGTTTATTACAAACCTGGTACTGCTGTCGTTGATGTGTTTTGGTGCACTAGAAAAGGGACGAAAACTTTTGAAGCCTGTGAGTTTTGGTCGTATAGCAAAAAATAAAAGGAGTCCCCCTTGACCTTCCCCGGCATCGTCCCCCTTATCAGCGACACAAAAATCCTCATTGCCACCGGCGCGGCGGTTTTCCTTATCATGGTTCTGCCGGCCTTTTTTAACTGGCGGAAAACCGTGCGCTGCCCGGGATGCCGGAAATGGTTCCGCCTTGACTATCAGGGCTTTGAGGTACGCGATAAGGTTGTAGGTCATTCAAGCACCCGTTACGGCGGCGGCCTAGGGAACCGTTTTTTCGCCAGGCTTTTTCTGCACCGTTCCCGGACAAACGCCGACCCCTTTATCAGGGAATGGGGAACGGCGCGTTTTTTGTGCAAAAACTGCGGCTGTCAAATTCTGATTGATACAAGGCGGGACAGATAATGGCGCAAACCGTAGGCGCCAGGACACAGGGGAAAATTTCCCGGCTTGCCTGTATTGGCGCCGCCGCTCTTTTTTTCTTTCCCGCCCTTGAACCCTTCCTGCCCCTGATGCTTACCGTCGCGGGCAGTCTCGTTCTTGGCGGCCTGGTCAAATTTATTTTCGGCCTCCTTGTCAACAGAAAGCTCAACCAAACGTACCGGGCCTATTCGTCCAATGCCGGGCGGTCAGCCGGATCCGGCGGCTCAAGTACAGGAACAGCCGGGCCGGATACCCCTCCGGCCAGACCGCCTGACCCGCTTAAGCCGTACCGCGCCGTATTCGGCCTTCCCTCAAATTTTACCCGGAGCCAGTTAAAGGCGGCTTACCGCGCCATGGCGGCCCAATACCACCCCGACCGTTACACCCAAGCCCCGGCGCAGGAACGGCAAAAGGCCGAAGAAATGATGAAAAAGATAAATGAGGCTTACCATATTCTAAAAAAATAATTTGCTCTATCGATGTGATAGAGGAACCGGGGTATGATATTTCATTCTATCAAGTGAAAAAGGAGATTTAGTTGGCATACTGAGAAAGGATTAGAGTTGTTCAAAAACTGAAGTTCTTGGACAAGTTCATTATCGAATCATGGACACAGGAACTGTGTAAATAAAAGTATACTCTCTATTGTGTAAAATATGATTTGTATATAACATAAAGGTATATTTTAGGAGGATTGTATGGGTTTTTTGGATTCATTCTTGAAAATTACGGGAGCAGTTTTAACCGAAATATTTAAAGATAGGCCGCAAGACATAGCTGAATGGCTCGATTCAATGAAGGCAAGTGGAGCGGTGGAAGCAAATCTTAGACGAAAAGGCAGAAAAGGAATTTATCTGGTAACAGGCGCAGCTTTTGATGCAAAAGGAAAATGCATTGATCATAAAACTTGGCAAATTGAGGGGAATACCGGTTTTAAAAAAATCATGGAAGGCGACCAGAGTGGTCTGGGTGAAATATTTGACTGGAAGAATGAAATAACCTATGATCTTATAGCTGAAGATGAATTATTAAATTCAGATAAACAATATCTTATTAGCAAAGATTATAAGCAAACTGGTCCGTTTAGTATTGGGCAAATAAAAATGATGATAGCAAATGGGATTATTTCATATGATTATTATGCTTGTTTATTAGGAGAATCAGATTGGGTGCCAATAAAGGATATTTTAAATGATGACGATGACGACGAGGATTATGAAGAAGAAGAGGATGATGACGATGATTTTGAAGAAGAGGAGGACGACGAGGATGATTTCGATGCAGAAGAAGATGATGATGACTTCGATGAAGAGGATGACGATGATGACGAAGATTATGATGACGACGAATGATTTTTTCTGGATAAGTTGCGGGTATTGTTCTCTAATCAGTGTTTGGTAATTTTTTTGACATTTTACTCGAAAGTCTGGTTTAATACCCCGTCGAACCTTTGGTTCGCGCCCTGCTCCGGGGAGGCTCATTAAGATAACTCACAGGATATGAGAAAAACAGGGAAGAAGAATTTCTAACCACAAAGACGCCCGGCGCTGAACCCCGGATTAATCCATGGGGATCTTTGCGTTTGCCGGAATCCGCGGCGCGCCTGAAACCCCGAGATACCGGCTGATACATTCCACCAGCATGTCGTGATCCGTCAGGTGGGGAAGGCCCGAAACCAAAGCCGCCCCGGCAGTCCCGCTGTTCTTTATCCGTATAGGAAAGCCGCCCCCGCAGGCCACGTACTTTCCCGGATCAAGTCCCTGCTGAAGGACGCTTTCCTTTTTCCCCTTCCAGATAAGCAGGGTGAGCAGGCTGCTCTGCTCCTTGTCCCGGACCAGGTTGAACTTGCGGGTCATCCAATGTTCGTTGTTCAGATTGGTTCCCTTCGGCGCATACTGAAAAAGTACCATTCCGCTTAAAAGCCGGATGCTGACGGCAAGTTCAAGATTTTTATCGAGGATCTCGGAGACAAAAACATTCCCCAAATCCCAGGCATCCCGGCGGTTAAAATGGGGAAACTGAAGCAGCTCTTCCTGTTTTTTTACCAGGGCAATGTACTTATCCAGATTCACCGGAGGGCCTCCTCTTTTTCACCGGGATACGTGAGACCCCAGATTTTTCTGATCCGGTCCATGATTTCCATAACCCGGATTATTTCGGCATGGGGCATTTCGGGGCACTCGGTCCTGCCTTCTCCGATTGCCCTTTTGCAGGCTTCAACCTGATACTCAAAGCCGGTTATCTGTTTCGGCGTTTTATAGGAGGCAAGGAGCTTATCCTGGGTATTGTAAACCCGGATGCCTTCGCAGTTATTGATGTTCAAAAATTCGATGTACCCCTTATCCCCGGCCACAATGCCCCGCCGGTCGCTCCGGCAGGTAAAGCCGCTTTCAAGGATGGCGATCCGTCCGTCTTTGTAGGTGAAGGTGATGCTGTTCATGGCATCCACTCCGGTTTCGTACTTGACCCAGGCGGCGCTGATATCCGCAATATCCGATCCAAAACACATCAAGGCAAAGTTGATAGCGTAGACCCCCATGTCCAGCAGGGCCCCTCCGGCCAATTCCGGCTTTACCAGCCGTTCTATATGGGCCACGGCCTGGCAAAGATTCGCCGTCAGGGAAGCGGCGCTGCCGATGATCCCTTCGGCGAGGACCTTGTCCATCACCGCCCGCATGGGAAGATACCGGGTCCAGATTGCCTCCGCCACGAGGAGCTTCTTTTGTTCTCCCAGGGTGATAAGCTCTTTTGCTTGGGCGGCGTTTACGGTAAAGGCCTTTTCGCAGAGTACATGCTTGCCCTGTTCCAGGCAGAGCTTCATGTGTTCATAGTGATGGGAATGGGGGGTGGCCACATAGATAAGATCTACGCCGGGGTCCCTGGCCATTTCCAGGTAAGAGCCGTAGTACTTTTTAATGTTATATTTTCCAGCAAAGGCCCCCGCCCGGTCCAAATCTCTGGACGCTACTGCGGCGGCGGCAACGCCCTTCATCCTGTTCAGGGTTTGGGCCATCTTTTCCGCAATAGATCCGGCCCCAAGGATTCCTACATTCATCTTACTTCCTCCTCCTATAAACGTACCATCCTGCCGGGAACGGGGATAATTACATTCCCGAAGGGGCCGCATCTTTTATGTAGCAAAATGATAGTACGCTTTTGCCTCTTGATAAAGGGGTATATATGATTTAAATTCGCTCTAATGAGTGTAACAGTATTAACGGAACTGTCCCGGTACTATGGAAACCGTTCCGATTATGTCATTGCCGGAGGGGGGAATACTTCCTTTAAGGATGAGTCCACCCTGTATATCAAGGGGTCCGGCGCTTCTCTGGCGGATATTGGGGAAGAGGATTTTGTCCGCATGGACCGGCGGCTCCTTGCCCGGATCTGGGAAAAGACCTATCCGGAAGACGGGGATGAGCGGGAAACGGCGGTGCTGGCGGATATGATGGCCGCCCGGAGACCGGGGGAAGAGCGGAAACGGCCCAGCGTGGAAACCCTGCTCCACGACATGCTGCCCTTTAACTTTGTGGTTCATACCCATCCGGCCCTGGTAAACGGCCTTACCTGCTCCCGGGAAGGAGCCGCCGCCGCGGAGTCTCTCTTCGCGGGGGAGGCTCTCTGGATAGAGTCTACCAATCCCGGCTATATCCTCTCCCTGGCGGTGAAAAACGCTATGGAGGCGTACCGGCGGCGGAAGGGGCGTCCTGCGCAGCTTATCCTGCTCCAGAACCACGGGATCTTTGTGGGAGCCGATACGGCGGAGGGCATCAAGGCGGCCTATGGCGGCGTGATGGGCAAGCTTGCCGCCAGGGCGCCGGGGGGCCCCGACTTTTCCGGGGAAACTGCGGAATGGGAAAATTCGGCGGAGCTTGAAAAGGTCCTGCGGGAACTTGCCGCCGGACCCGGCGGCGGGGCCGTAACGGTATTCCGGCGGAACCGCGCCTTTGCCGCCCTGACCGCCGGACGGGCCGCCTTCTATCCTGTTTCCTCGGCCTTTACCCCGGATCATATCGTCTATGCCGGAAGCGATCCCCTCTTTGTGGAAACCGGGTCCCCCCCGGAGGCTGCGGCGGCCCTCCGGGCAGCCTGGCGGGACTTTACCGCCGCATACGGAAGGATCCCCAAAACGGCGGCGGTACAGGGGCTGGGGATCTTCGGCATAGGCCCCACGGAAAAGGCGGCCCGTTTGGCGCTGGAACTTTTTACCGATGCCGTAAAGGTAGCCTATTACGCCGCCTCCTTTGGGGGCGTGCGGTTTATGACTCAGGACCAGATAGACTTTATTAATAATTGGGAAGTGGAACGGTATCGCGCGAATATATCCGGAAAGTAAAGCCGGCAAAAATCAATTACAGGGGGGAGAAAATGAAGGTATATCAAGATCAGGAATCAATTGAGAAGGCTTACGGTCTGGCAAAAACCGTCTATGGGAATTTTGGGATCAATACCGATAAAGCCATCCGCGCCGCATCGGATCTTCCCATCTCGATCCACTGCTGGCAGGGGGACGATGTAACCGGGTTTGAAGGGGCCGACGGATTATCCGGCGGCGGCATCCTCGCCACCGGGAACTATCCCGGCCGGGCCCGGAACGGAGACGAACTGCGGCAGGATGCGGAGTTTGTCTTTTCCCTTATTCCGGGAAAGAAACGTTTCAATCTACACATGCTCTATGCGGAACCCAAGGGAAAAAAAGTTTCCCGGGATCTCCTTGAGCCGGAGCATTTTCAAAACTGGATGACCTGGTCCAAAAAGAAAAAGATCCCCCTGGATTTTAATCCTTCCTTCTTTTCCCATCCCATGGCCGATTCCGGCTACACTCTGTCCAGCGCCGATTCTAAGATCCGGGCTTTCTGGATACGCCACGCCGCTGCATCCCGGAAGATAGCCTCCGCCTTTGGCGCGAACCAGGGTTCCCCCTCGGTGAATGATATATGGGTTCCCGACGGTTCCAAGGATATGCCCGCGGACCGGCTCTCCCCCCGGCTCCGGCTCCGGGACGCTCTGGATGAAATTCTGGCGGTAAAGCTGGACCCCAAAACCATAATCGATGCGGTGGAGTCGAAGCTCTTCGGCATCGGGAGCGAAGCCTATGTGGTGGGTTCCTATGACTTTTATCTGGGATACGCCACGGCCAAACAGATACACCTTTGCCTTGATACGGGGCATTTTCATCCCACCGAAAATATTGCGGATAAAATTTCCGCCGTCCTCTTCTTTGTCCCGGGCCTCTTGATCCATTTTACCCGGGGAATTCGCTGGGATTCTGATCATGTAACGATCTTCTCCGACGAAACCAGGGATGTCTGCCGCGAACTTGCCCGGCAAAAGCTATTCAACCGTACCAATATTGCCCTGGATTTTTTTGACGCCTCGATCAACCGTATTGCCGCCTGGACCATCGGTTACCGGAGCCTTAGAAAGGCCCTGCTGGAATCGATCCTGGAGCCGGTTAAACTGCTGACGGATGCCGAAAAGGCGGGCAGAAACCATGAACGGCTTGGCCTGATGGAAGAATACAAAACTCTTCCCTTTGCCGCAGTATGGGACAAGCTCTGCCTCGACGCAAAAGTTCCGGTGGGAACCGGCTGGCTGGAAAAGGTCGACCAATACGAACAGGCCGTACTTTCAAAGCGCTAGGGAGACACTGAAAGATATCAGTTTTTCAGTGTCCTCTTACTCCATGGAGAAAACCGTATTGACGTATCTTTGCATGCCGCAGGGAACTGTAGTTTTCTCCAGGATACACGGGAAAACCCAGCCGGGGTTTTTCGGCGCTTTTCTGGTCTCCCGCCATGCAGTTTGAATTAACCGGCGCGCTGGCGGATGCGGTACTGTTTTCCATGGAGGATCAGGACGCCCTCTTTGTGGTGGATGCCAAAACGGGAACGGTGATCCGCAGGGATGAAGCGCCGGAACAGGAAGGTCCGGAGGAAGCCGGGGAGAACCGGTTTATCCCGCTTCCCCGGTGGGATTCCTCCGACGGGTACCGGCTGATGGAGCATTTTGCCGCCTCCTTCAAAAATCCCTTGATTCGGAGAGAGCTGGGCGAAGCCCTGGGGCAGGGCCGGGGGGTGTTCAGGGCCTTTAAGGATGTTCTTGCCTCCCATCCCGAAGCGGAACGGCGCTGGTTTTTCTTTAAGACCCGGGAGATGAAGCGGGAAATTCAGGAATGGTATAACGCTCTGAGGGAAGGATGGGGCCTGGAACGTATAGGCCATGAGCCGGAAGAAACCGGCGATTTGGTTTTTGAAGATTTCCGTTTCCGGGAAGCCGTCGAAGCCGACGCCGTTCCCGCCGCGGCGCTGCACCGGCTCTGTATACGGGACATGGAGGAGTACGGCGGGCCCCGGGCGCCGGACTGGACCTTTCCCGGCTATCTGGCGCTGACCGCCGAAACCGGGGGCGGCGATTTTGCGGCCTATGTTTCTTCGGTCTGGAAGGGGGATGTCCTCCGTATATGCGCGCTGGAGGTGCTTCCCGAGTACCGGGGGCTCGGCCTGGGGGAGGCCCTGCTTGCCTCTTTCTGTGAAAAGCTGGAGGATCGCGCCCCGGTCCTGACGCTGGATCTGCCCGTACAGTTTGAAGGATTTTCCCGGGTGTTGCTCAGGCATAATTTTAAACCCCGGATGATCCGCTATGTCCTTCAGCGGAAAACCGCGGAAGACAGGGCCGGTTATTAAAGCTGTCCGGGAACTTCAGTCTTGGATAGATCTGTTGACAGGACAGGTTCTTGACAGGAAAGCTTGAATCCGCCCATGGTAAGGTACAATGGAGAAGCATGTCCCGAAGTACCCCGTCGCTTCCGCGGGCGGAAAGCCTTCAGGAACAGGAGCGTAGACCATGCGGGGTAGTCCGGCGGAGTTACGGCGCGCAATAGCGGCGTTTTTTTGTCCCTTCTTTATTTATATAATCTGCACCGCCCTTTCCGTTATCCGCCGGGACGGCAGCTATTTTTTTACGGTCTACCTGGGAACCTGCTGCATTGCGGTTGTCTTTAACGACCGGCGGCGGCTGGGACAGTACCTTCTGATTACCAATATCATCAACCTCGTCCTTATTTATTTCCGCATCCCCCTGGAAACGCCGGGCCGGCGCGCCCCCTATTCGGAGCTTGCCGTTCACGGGACGGTCATGATCGTTTCTTCGGTCCTTCTCTATCTCTTTGTCCGCCTTGCCGCATACCGGGGCCTCAAGGCGGAAAGAACCACGGATACCTTTATGACCTTGATGGACATAACGCCCATGATGATAGTCATTGTGGACGAACTTAACTGTATCGTTCACCTCAGCAGAAGTATGGCTCAATTCGCCGGCATCGAAAACCCCGCCCTTGCCCCGGGCCGTCCGGTGCTGGACCTTTTCCGCGACATAGACGTAAAACTAATGATAGGGGATATGCTCGTTTCAAAAGAACCGGTCAACACCGTAAAAAAGATAGAAATAAACGGGGAGATGCGGCATTTTTCGATAGTGAGCAATACATTGGGAAACAATGCGGGCCGCTATATCTACCTTACCGACGTTACCCATATTGACCGGGCCCGCATGGATGCGGAACAGGCCACCAGGGCAAAGAGCCGGTTCCTTGCCGCCATGAGCCACGAAATTCGCACCCCCATGAACGCCATCATCGGCATGAGCGATCTAATGCCCACGGAGAATCTGTCTTCCCTCCAGAAAGAATATTTTGAGGACATCAAGAAGATGTCAAAATCGCTGCTCTCCATCATTAACGATATTCTGGACTTTTCAAAAATAGAGGCGGGAAAACTTGAACTTGTACCGGTACATTACAATATACGCGCCCTCTACGATCATGTCTCTTCCATGTGTGAATTTATCGCCCGGGGAAAGGGCCTTGAGTTCAGGCGCAGCTTCGATAGTACGGTGCCGGATATTCTCTATGGCGATGAAATCAAGGTAAAACAGATCTTTATCAATATCATAAACAATGCGATAAAGTATACAAAGAAAGGTTATGTCTCCTTCAGCGTTTTTTTGAGCAGACGGAACATGGACGGGACGGATGCCGGGCGGGCCGGCGGAACTAAATGCCTTACGGCGAAGATCGAAGATTCCGGCATCGGCATAAAAGAGGAAAACATCCCCAAAATTTTCGGCAGCTTTCAGCGTTTTGATATTCGGAAGAACAGGGGCATCATGGGGACGGGGCTGGGGCTGGCGATCACCAAAAATCTTGTTTCCCTGATGAACGGACATATCGAAGTGTCCAGCGTTTACGGTTCCGGCTCCGCCTTTACCGTGTATCTGCCCCTGGTTCCCGGCGATCCCGGCAGGGCAGGCAGGACCGAAGATATACCCTTTGTCAGGGCGAGGGACGTGCGGGCGCTGGTGGCGGACGATGTTCCCGAAAACCTGACGGTGGCGCTGGGCTTTCTGGTCAGACACGGCATTAATGCGGAAACCGCGGCCGGAGGCTTTGAGGCCCTGGAGAAGATAAGGGAGAGCGTTGAAAGCGGCCGCCCCTATGATCTTGTCTTTATGGATCACATGATGCCGGATCTGGACGGCATCGAGACGGTGAAGCAGATCCGCGCCTTTGCGGAGGGGGATTCTCCCTATGCGTCCATGCCCGTGGTGGCCCTTTCCGCCAATGCCGTACAGGGCGCGGAGGAGCTCTTCCTGTCCGCCGGCATGAACGGCTTTATCTCAAAGCCCATAGACGGCGCCGCCCTGAATGCGGCGCTGAAACATTTTCTGCCGGAAGAAAAATATACCCTGGACGGCGCGGAAGACGGGAAGCCTGCCGCCGCGGAACCGGAGGAGCGGGAAAAACGCCTCCGCGGGGAACTTGCAAAAATTGAAGGGCTTGACCTGGAAAAGGGGCTTCACTATACGGCGGAAAGCTTTGAAACCTATACTGCGGCATTGAGGCAGTTTTCATCCGGCCTGGAGAAAACTCTTGCCGTAATCCGCGGGAGCCTTGCCGCGGAGGACTGGAGGGCCTATACCGTACAGGTCCACGCCTGCAAGGGCTTCTGCGCCGCCGCCGGCGCCGGGGCTCTTTCCGGCTGGGGGGAAAGGCTGGAAGCGGCCGCAAAGGGCGGGGACAAATCGCTCTGCCGTGAGGAAACGGAGGCCTTCTGTTCCGCTCTGGCGAATTTTGACGCCGCCCTTCACGGTACTTCGCTTTTTGCGGAGCAGGCCGGAACCGCCAGGACCGAAACCGGCGCCCCTGAACTGGCGGCGAAACTTGCCGAATTGGCGGAAGCCTGTGAAGAAGGCCGTTCCTCCCGGATCGGGGCGGCGCTGAAGGAACTGGAGGGTCTGCGTCCTGCCGGCAGAGCGGACGCCCCGGTCTTTGACGCAGCCCTGGCGGAGGTTCTCAGCCTGGCCGGATCCATGGATTACGACGAGGCCGCGGAAAAAGCCCGCGGGCTTTGTGCTCTGCTGGAAAACGAAGGATAGACGGGCTTTTCAAAATTGACGTTTGGAAAGCTCCGGTATGAAACAGGAGGTTGATTATGAAGAAAATTTTAGTGGTAGACGATCAGAGTGAAATTATCGGCATTATTACGGATTTTCTTTCCGGCAAGTACGAAGTCTATCCTGCAAAAACGACGACCCGGGCCTTTTCGCTGCTGCACAAAACCAAATTCGATCTTATCCTGCTTGACATTCTGCTGCCTGCCATGAGCGGTATAGAATTCCTTGAGTACGCGAAGAAGCAGATCTGGTACGAGAATACGCCTGTTATCTTTGTATCTTCCGAATCGGATCTGAAAACCGTTTCCCGGGCCGTTAACCTCGGCGCGGAGGCCTATATAAAAAAGCCCGTGGAGAAAGACATACTGCTTGAAAAGGTAAAGGCGGTAATCGGCGAATAGGAAGGGCAAGGGGTCCCCATGGAGACGCCCTCCGCCCGCAGCCCCGGTTACCGCTATGTCCTGCGGGGCCGCCGTTCCTCCGGGTGTTCCCGTATATGGGCGGAGAGAACCTTTCCCATGCCGGCCAGGTTTTCCTCCCGGCCCAGCAGGGTTTTAAGGTAACCGCCCCAAATAAAACTATCGCAATAATAGCCGAAAAAACGGCGGGCCCGGCTCAGATGGAACTCCGGGGGCTGATACTGGGCCAGCAGGTCCAGAAAGCGCAGGGCCGTTTCCTCCAGATCCGGCGCTTCCCAGACCCGGCCCTGTTCAATGGCCGCCGCCTGGGCAAAGATCCAGGGCTGGCGGACCGCTCCCCGGCCGGCCATGACCCCGTCGCAGGGGCCCGCGGCCCGGCGGAGCAGATCCTCCGCTCCGGTTATATCACCGTTTCCCGCCACGGGGATACCCAGGGAATCCCGGAGGCGGCCCACATATTCCCAGCGGGCCCGGCGTTTAAACTTCTCCCTGCCGGTCCGGGGATGGAGGGTTATCCGCTCCGCCCCGGCCTCTTCCAGGCGGCGGCAAAAACGGACCAGATAGTCAAAAAGGGCGTCGTCTGTCCCGGAGGCGGCGGGCCGGGGTTCCGGGGACGTATTCCCCGGTCCCAGCCGCAGTTTTACGCTGAGCCGCTTCCTGGTTTTTTCCCGAACCGCCGCCAGCATGGCCGCGGCCCGTTCCGCATCGTTCATCCACCGGATACCGGCTCCGGTCCGGGCAATGGCCGGGGCGGAACAGCCCATATTGATGTCAATGCCGGCGCATTCATACCGGTCCAAAAGGGCCGCCGCCGCCGCCAAATGCTCCGCATTGGCCCCGGCCAGCTGGTAAACCACCTGTCCCGGGCAGGGCCCGGCGTCAAGGTACCAGGACTCAAAGGGACCGCCGCTGACCAGGGCCCCGGCGCTGATCATTTCCGTATAGTATTCGCCGCAGCCCCCGAAAGCATCTATCAGTTCCCGGAGGGCCCGGTGGCTTAACTCCGCCATAGGAGCCAGGATAAAGGGCGCCCGCATGACCCTATTGTAGGCCGTTTTGGAGGGAAAGGAAACTCCCGGGTCTTTCGTTTCAGTCATTTTACAGTTACCGGCAGATAATTACCGAAAAGGTTGCCGCGCAAAAGATTGGAGGGATACGTTCAGATCCGAAGGGTCTGCGCAGCCGCGGCGCAGAGCGCCGGGACCGGAGCGGGCCGCTGCAGGCGGACACCGGCGCCCCGGAAAACCCGGTTTCCGGCATAAAATACCGGAAATGCGCCCAAATTACTTGAAAAAATCTTTATAACCATGAGCCTCCGCGGAGCGGAACTCCGCAGTATTTTAAGCGTTACGTTATTTTAGCCGGAACAGAGAGCGAACCGGAGGTTCGACGGGGTACAATTCCACGCCGCCGTATAGCGGCGCATGAATCATTCTTCTAATTGCCAGCCCGAAGAGTGAATGAAATTGCCGCTTTCGCTTCTCCGTTTTCTAAAATTCAACAAGGTATATTGACTTGTCTGGATCTATATCCTACAGTATAATAAGAGAAGAGGAGCGTGCCACATGATAGCAAAGAGTGATATGCCCGCCATTAATGAAAAATCCCCGGAAGGCATAAGGCCCGAAGGTGGTTCGTATCGGGTTCTTATAGTTGACGATTCCATGTTTATCGCCAAACAGCTTGGTCAAATTTTTACCTCCGAAGGCTTTGAAGTTGCGGATACTGCAGGAGACGGGGCTCAAGGGGTCGAAAAATACAAGGAACTGTATCCCAATGTTGATCTGGTTACCATGGACATTACTATGCCCGTAATGGACGGCGTTTCCGCCCTGGAAAAGATACTGGAATTTGACAAAGAAGCAAAGGTTATTATGGTCAGCGCCCTGGGTAAGGAAGATGTGGTCAAAAAATCCCTTATGATGGGCGCAAAAAGCTACATTGTCAAGCCTCTGGACCGTAAAAAAGTACTGGAACGGGTCGTTTCTGTACTCAAACGGTAATTGTACCCGCTATAATCAATATGAAAGCTCATTTAATTGCCGGCGATATCTATTGTCTGCATGCGGATATTCAAACCGCGGATCTCTTTGAAGGAATTTGGCCTATTCCCCAGGGGGTTTCCCTGAATTCCTACCTGGTAAAAGGTGAAAAAACAGCCCTTATCGACCTGATCCGGGATTGGGGGGGCGCTCCCAACCAGATTGAACTGGGCCTTGTCTCGGCGGGGACCCGTTTTGACAAGGTGGATTACCTTATTTTGAACCACCTGGAGCCGGATCATACGGGCTGGCTCAAGGAATTCCGGGAACAGAATCCCAGGGCCGAAATCATCTCTACCGCCAAAGGGATAAACCTGGTAAAAGCCTTCTACAAGATTGATACGGGCCTGCGGGCGGTAAAGGACGGCGAAACCCTGGATTTGGGGGGCGGCAAGATCCTTACCTTCTTTGAAACCCCCAATATTCACTGGCCCGAAACCATGATTACCTGGGAGAGCGGGTCGGGAACCCTCTTTCCCTGCGACGCCTTTGGTTCCTTTGGGGCCCTGGGGGACCGGGTTTTTGACGATGAATTTACCCCGGAGGAGCATGTTTTCTTTGAAAAGGAATCCCTCCGGTACTATGCCAATATTGTCTCTTCTTTCTCCATCTTTGTCGAAAGGGCCGTAAAAAAGCTGGCGGGATTGAACATCACCTGCGTCGCCCCCAGCCACGGCATAGTCTGGCGGAGGGAGCCTCAAAAGATAATCGAACGGTATCTCAAATACGCCTCTTATTCCAGGGAAGGGGAAAAGGAAATTGCCGTTATCTGGGGTTCCATGTACGGTAATACCAAGGCCGGCCTGGATGCGGTGATCCGGGGCATCGAAAAAGAAGGGGTCCCTTTCTCCCTTCACCGGGTCCCCGACGAAAATGTCTCCTATGTGCTGACGGACGCCTTCAAAAGCATGGGTATGGTTATCGCCATGCCCACCTACTAATATGCCGTCTTTCCCCCCATGGCCTATGTATTGGACATATTCCGGCGCAAGCATATCTCCAACAAGATCGTGCTCCGTATCGGTTCCTGGGGCTGGGTCGGGGGGGCCAAAAAAGAATACGACGCCACCCTGGCGGGGTTTAAGTGGGACAACCTGGAATCCTTGGAATGGACGGGCTACCCCACGGAGGCGGAATTTATGGTGCTGGAAGAACGGGGCCGTGCGCTGGCCCGGGCCGTTAAGAACCGTTAGCCGGGCCCCACGCCGTGTTACAGAACCGGAAAACGCGCTCAATGTTTCGCGCGCTGTTTCCGGGCGGGGCCGTGCGCTGGGCCGGGCTGTTAAAAACCGTTAGCCGGGCCTCTTTAGCCCGCCGCGGGAAGACGGACCATAAAACGGCAGCCCGAGGGGTTGAGGTTTTCCGCAGTAATCTCCCCGCCCATCTTTTTCACGATATTGTAGGATATGGACAGACCAAGCCCCATGTGGCCCGAAGCGCCCCGTTTGGTCGAATAGAAGGGCAGAAAAATAGACCGCGACTCCCCGGCGGAAATCCCCGGACCGGAGTCTTCCACCGTAAGCTCCGCCATGGGGGAACTGCCCCCGGTTTTGGCGAGAAAAACTCCCATGGAGCCCCCATCGGCCATGGCCTCAATAGCGTTTTTGAGCAGGTTCAAGATCACCTGTTTCATTTCGATTTTGTTTACCCGGATCAAGACGCTGGTCCGGGCGGATTTGTAGTCGATGCTTATCTTCCGGTACCGGGTATTGTAGCGTACCAGGCTGATGATATCCTCCAGCAGTTCGTTAAGGTCGATAACTTCCATATCGACCCCTTCTTCATCCCCGAAGGAAATCAAATTACGGACAATGTGTTCTATAGCCTCCGCCTCGGATTCCAGCCGTTCCACCGTGCGAAAAGCTTTGGAATCCGGGCCTCCGCCGACCACGGCGTTTTTCAGGTTCAGCTTCAAAGTATCGGTGCAGTTGTAAATGGTTTCCAGCGGATTGTTGATCTCGTGGGCGACCCCCGCCGCCAAAAGCCACACGGAGGCAAGCTTTTCGGAAAAGACCATCCGTTCCCGGAGCTGCTGCTGCTCGGTGATGTCGTTGATGATCAGGATGCAGCCTATGTACCGCAGTCCGTCCCGAATTGGCGAAAGGGTCAGATCGATGATATGCCGTTCCCCGTCGAATTCCAGGCCCAGATCGTAGGCGGTGTAAACGGCGCCTTCCGATATGGCCTTCAGCAGGGAGCGGCCTGATTCGCCGAT
>JAISPH010000215.1 GCA_031275035.1 Treponema sp. | reverse complement strand
GGTACGGAAGTATCTGGTTAAGGGTCTCTCCATGGGGGCGGTTAAATAAGGTATTTGCAGATCCCGTTTCCGCGGGGTTTCGTCATATTAGTACGTTCAATTTACAGGAGGCAATGATGAAAGCGCTGGTACTCGAAGAAAAGAAAAAACTAAGTCTGCGGGATTATCCTATCAGTGAGACGGTGGGGCCCTACGATGTCAAAATTCAAATAAAGGCCTGCGGCATCTGCGGCAGCGATGTGCATTACTATTTGGAGGGGGGCATCGGCGATTTTATTGTCCGGGAGCCGATGATTCTGGGCCACGAGGCCGCGGGCGTCATTATTGAGAAGGGCGATAAGGTAACGGATCTGGCCGTGGGAGATCTGGTCTGTATGGAGCCGGGCATTCCCAACATGCGTTCCCGGGAGGTACGGGAAGGAATGTACAACCTTGATCCCGATGTGGTCTTCTGGGCCACCCCGCCGGTGCATGGCTGCCTTAGAGAAACGGTGGTGCATCCCGCCCAGTTCTGTTTCAAGCTTCCCTGGGGAATGACCGCCGCGGAGGGGGCCATGATGGAGCCTCTGGCCATCGGCATTGAGGCGGCGAAGAAGGCCGCCATCAGGCCCGGTGATACGGCCCTGGTAATTGGCTGTGGGACTATCGGGGTCATGTGCGCCATTTCCGCCCTGGCCGGCGGATGCAGCAGGGTTTACATTTCCGACGTTAAGCAGGAAAAACTTGACATTGCCGGATCGATCCCCAATATCATTCCGGTCAATACCGCCGGGACGGATCTTAGGGAATTCATCAAAAAAGAAACCGGCGGCGGCTGTGATATAATCTTCGAAGCCTCCGGCAGTCCCAAAGTATACCCCGGCTTTTTCCGCTGCGCCCGGAAGGGGGCAAAGGTGGTTCTTGTGGGCCTGATGAACGGTACCGTGCCCATAGACGTCAACTTCCTTACGTCCCAGGGCATCACCATCGAGGCAATTTTCCGGTATATCAACTGTTTTGACCGGGCCATTGCCCTGGTAAACGCGGGAAAGATCGACATTAAAAAGTTCATCAGCAGGACCTTCAAATTTGAAGATTCCATCGCCGCCTATGAATACGCCGCCGCGGGTCATCCGGACGTGGTAAAGGTGATGATTGAACTGTAAGGAGAGAGTATGGATCTGGGACTGGAAAACCGGATGGTTCTGATTACCGGCGGCAGCGTCGGCATCGGCCTGGCGGTGGCGGAGGAATTTCTTAAAGAGAAGGCCGGGGTGATTATCTGCGCCAGAGACGGCGGGCGGATAGAAAAGGTTACCGGTGAATTGAGGGCCAAATATCCCGGTTCAAAGATATACGGAAAAAGCTGCGATGTTTCCAAACCGGCGGACCTGGAAAGCCTGGCCGCCTATGTTAAAGAATTGGGGGGCGTGGATATCCTTATCAACAATGCCGGAACGGGATCGGAAGAAAAAAGCATGACCGCGCCGGACGAAAAGTGGTACTACTATTGGGATCTGCATGTGATGGCGGCGATCAGGCTTTCCCGGATGCTGGTTCCCATGATGAAGGAGCGGCCCGGCGAGGGGGTTATTATCAATACTACCTCCATGTGCGCCACCCAGCCCCTCTCCTATGAGCCCATCTATAACACCACCAAGGCTGCGCTTAACATGTACACCAAGTGCCTGGCGGAGGAACTGATCGGGGACAATATCCGGGCGCTGGCTATCGCCCCCGGGCTGGTCCTGACGCCGGATTGGTACAAGACCGCGGGAATTCTCAGCGAAAAAGAGGGAATCACCGTACAGCAGTACTTTGACAATATTGCCCGGGCCATGACCCCCATAGGCCGGTTTGCGACACCCGAAGAAACCGCCAAGCTCTACGTGTTTCTGGCGTCCAAACAGGCAAGCTACTGCCTGGGAACCAGTTTCCATATTGACGCGGGGGCAGTTAAGACCCTGGTTTAAATTGGGACTTGTCCGGGGCGGAAATCCGGGGTACACTGCATACTGGTAAACTTTTCGCTTTTGCAGCGTTGTCCGTAAAGCTGCGCTTTTTGAGCCTGTTTCAAAACCCGGTTGGCGCGAGCCTTCGGTTCGATGGAACAGCCTCTTTTTATAATCCGGACGGGCTGTTTTCAAAATCTGACATTTTGAAAAGGCCCCGGAGAGAGGAGGATTTTTATGGCCTACTATATCGGTATTGACTGCGGCACCCAGGGGACCAAGGTTGTGGTGTATGATCCGGCGGCCAGAACTTTTTTGGGAGACGGTTACAGCGGCCATGAGATCTATTCCAATGAACGGGGCGGCCGTGAGCAGGAGCCCCAATGGTGGATCGACGCCCTGGACACCGCCATGAAGGATGCCCTTAAAAAACTGAGTCCCGGCGAGCGGAAGAAAATTGCCGGAATCGGCGTGTCCGGCCAGCAGCACGGGCTGGTCATTCTGGATAAGGACAAGAAGGTGCTCCGGCGGGCAAAACTGTGGAACGATACCGAGACCGCCGGGGCAAATCAGAAGTATATCGACGCCGCCGGAGGGCCCGCAGGGGTTATTGCCGCCATCGGAACCGCCATCCCCGTGGGGTATACGGTTTCAAAGTTGCTATGGCTTAAGGAAACGGAGCCCGAAACTTTCAACAAGATTGCCTATGTCATTAACCCCAAAGACTATGTCAACTTTTACCTTACCGGGGTAATTGCCACCGATACGGGGAGCGCCTCCGGCACGGGGTACTTTAATGTAATCAACAGAACCTGGAGCGACAAGATGGTCTCCCTGGTGGACCCCGGCTTCAAAAAGGCGCTTCCCCCCATTGTGGGGGATCTGGATCTGGTAGGGCCGGTAACCGGGGAAATTGCCGGCAGGTACGGCCTTTCCCCCTCCTGCGCGGTGGCCGCCGGAAGCGGCGATAATATGATGGCCGCCGTGGGTACCGGCAATGTGGAACCCGGCATCGCCACTATGAACCTGGGAACCTCCGGCGTGTTCAGCGTTTTTACGGATCAGCGGCCCAGGGATTATCCCGAGATTATCCAGATCCAGAATTCCATCCCCGGCGGCTGGATTCCCACCATCTGCATTATGAACGCCACCTCAAGCACCACGGTAGTGCAGGAACTCTTCGGCGTGGACCTTGCCGTCTTTGATGCGGATATGGCCGCGGCCCCCGCCGGTTCCGGGGGGCTTACGATGATCTCCTTCTTTAACGGCGAGCGTATGCCCAGCCTTCCCGAAGCCAGGGGGACCCTCTTTGGCTTGACCATGACCAACTTCAACCGGAAGAACTGTATCCGCTCCGCCGCCGAAGGGGTAGCCTTCGGCCTCCGCTGGGGCTACGATCTGCTGAGGGAAAAGGGCGTTTCCTTCCGCCAGCTCCGGCTGGTGGGCGGAGGCAGCAACAGCGCGCCCTGGCGGCAGATTATTGCCGATGTCTTTGACGCGGAGATTGTCGGGGTCCAGGGCAAGGAAGCGGGAGCCCTGGGCGGCATAGTCCAGGCCATGAGCGCCTGCGGAGAAGGTCCGGCGCCGGAGATCTGCGGCAAACACATTCTCCTGGATGAAAAGAAGCGGGCCTCGCCGGACAAGGAAAACGTTGACCGGTACAAGGAAATATACCAGCGCTACCTGGATCTGCGCAGGGAATTGTACAAGAAATAGCGCCGCATAAGCATTCAGCGCCGATACATCTCCCCGAAGTCCCCTTTGACCCCTTCCCGCTCTATCTCCCAGCGGCCTGTCATGTAGACCCGCTTGCCCCGGCGGGCCGAGCCCTGGTCCTGGTAGGGGACGCGGATCTGACGGGGGCGCCCTGCGGCGGGGGGGCGAATATATACGAACTGCGTCTATAAGCGGGGTTTGGGGGCGATTATACGAACTGCGTATATAAGCGGCGGGACGGCGATATATACGCAATACGTCTATAAGCGGGGTTTGGGGGCGATTATACGCAATACATATATATGCCGGGCGGGCGGATGTAACACGCATTCGCTTTATTTCCGGGGGAGAGCCGGTTAGACGAATAGCGTCTATAAGCCGGGCAGGCGGGATATATACGCATTGCGCTTATAAGCGGGGTTTGGGGGCGATTATACGCAATACATATATATGCTGAGCGGGCAGATGTAACATGCATTCGCTTTACTTCCGGAGATGGGGGCTGATTCCCTGCCCTCC
>JAISPH010000117.1 GCA_031275035.1 Treponema sp. | reverse complement strand
CGATAAAACTGACGGAACCCACGGTCCTGATCCTGCCGTAATTTCCGGCCTTCCCCTGGGTAACGGTGGTAACCGCATCCAGCAGGGGGACGGTGGAACGGAAGCCTATGGCCATGACCGCCAGGAAGAGGCCGCTCAGGACGGGGCTGCGGAAGAGGACGAGGGGGATCGCCGAAACGACGACCAGGGCGGCGCTGACCAGCAGCCCCGGTTTATACCGCCCCGTCCGGTCCGCAAAATGGCCGAAGAGAAAGGGTCCCCCTATCCCGGCGCCTTCAAAGATGCCCAGCAGTATCCCCACCACCCCGGGGCTGTAATCAAGGCCCCTGACCAGGAGGGAAAGATAGGGAGTAACCGCCGCAAAGGAAAAGTAGGTTGCGATGTAGACCAGAATGAAATACATTGATGGTCTTAATTATAACGGTCTTTGCGCGGCTGTGCCAGTTTGGGCGGATTCATTGCTTTTTCAGGATACTTTGGATACAATACCGGAACGGACAGGAGATTCCATGCTGAACAGAATGCGCAATATCGGCATCATGGCCCATATTGACGCGGGAAAAACCACGACCACCGAACGGATCCTCTACTATACCGGCAAGAGCCACCGCATAGGGGAGGTGGACAACGGCGAAGCCATCATGGACTGGATGGAGCAGGAGCAGGAACGGGGCATCACCATCCAGAGCGCCGCCACCACCGCCTACTGGCGGGATTTTCAGATCAATATTATCGATACCCCGGGACACGTGGATTTTACCGCCGAGGTCGAGCGGTCCCTGCGGGTCCTGGACGGGGCGGCGGCCGTCTTCGACGCGGTCCGCGGGGTGGAGCCCCAGACCGAAACGGTATGGCGCCAGGCGGAACGCTACGGGGTTCCCTGCATCGGCTACGTCAACAAGATGGACCGGGTGGGGGCGGACTTTTTTCAGGTCCTGGAGGATATCCGGGAAAAGCTGGGCGTCCGGCCGGCGGCGCTGCAAATTCCCATCGGCAGGGAGAACGGCTTCGAGGGGGTCGTCGATCTTCTGGAGATGCGGGAGATCCGCTGGAACGCTGCGGACGAAGGGGAAACCCTGATCTATGCGCCGGTGGACCCCTCGCGGGCGGCCCTGGCGGCGGAGTGGCGGGAAAAGCTTATCGACGTTCTTTCCGGCAGTTCCGACGCCGTTACCGAATTGTACCTCGCCGGGGAGGCGATTTCCCCGGAGCTTTTGAAAAAGGAACTGCGCCGGGCGGTGCTGAACCGGGATCTGTTTCCCCTGCTGGCCGGGGCTTCCCGGCGCAACATGGGGGTCCAGCCCCTGATCGACGCGGTGGTGGACTACCTTCCCGCCCCCGGCGAGGCGGCCCCCGTCCAGGGGCACCGTCCCGGGAAGGAAGAGCCCGTCCTGGTCCCCTGCGATCCGGCGGGGCCTCCCCTGGGGCTGGTCTTCAAAATTCAAAATGACCGGGAGGCGGGAAGCCTCTGCTATGTGCGGATGTATTCGGGGAGCGTCAGGGCCGGGACCGCGGTCTTCAACGTGGGCAAGAAGAAGCGGGAGCGGGCGAACCGCATTCTCAGGATGCACTCCAACAAATCGGAGCCCATGGACGGGCTCTCCGCGGGAGACATCGGGGTTATCATCGGCATGAAGCTGGCCCAGACCGGGGACACCATCGGCAGCGAAGGCTGGCCGGTCCTGCTGGAGCGGATGCAGTTTCCCGAACCGGTCATCTCCGTATCCATCGAACCCAAAACCATGTCGGAGCAGGACAAGCTCAAGGACATCCTGGCCCTCCTTGCCAAAGAGGACCCGACCTTTACCACCAGGGAACATGAAGAGACCGGGCAGCTTATCATTTCCGGCATGGGGGAGCTCCACCTGGACGTGCTGGTAACCCGGATCCTCAAGGAGTACCATATCGGCGCCCGGGTGGGGAACCCCCAGGTTACCTACCGGGAATCGATCAGCGGAACCGCGGAACGGACCGAGCGTTTCTCCAAAATCATCGGGGGAAAGGAAAACGCCGCCGTCCTCAGCCTCAGGGCGGAGCCCCTGCCCCGGGGGTCGGGAAACCGGTACGTCTCCGCCCTGGACAGGAAGGACATCCCCGGACCTATCCTGGAGGCGGTACGCCGGGGCGTGGCGGGGGCCTTTGCGTCGGGCATCGTGCTGGGCTATCCCTGCATCGACGTGGGCGTAACCCTGACGGACATGGAATATTCGGAGCTGACCGGCACCGAGTTTGCCTTTGAAGCCTGCGCCAGCCTGGGAACCGACGAAGCCTGCCGCGCCGCGGAGCCGGTGCTGCTTGAGCCCATCATGGCGGTGGATCTTATTTCCCCCAAGGAATTTGTGGGGGACGTAATCAGCCTTATCACCCAGCGGGGCGGCCAGGTGGCAAGCATGGATTCAAGGCCCCAGGCGGATCATGTCAGGGCCCTGGCCCCCATGGAGAAGATGTTCGGCTTTATGACCGCCCTGCGGAGCGTCAGCCAGGGCCGGGCCACCTTTACCATGGAATTCTCCCACTTTGAAAAGAAATCCGAACGGTAGGGACATGCCGGGCGGCCCCGGGCGGTATAGACGCGATACGTCTCTAAACGCTGAAGCGGCGATATAGACGCAATACGTTTATATGCCGGGAAGGGGATGTAACACGCATTCGCTTTACTTCCGGGTCCGGTGGGATATATACGAACTGCGTCTATAGGCGGTTTGGGGCGATATATACGAAGTACATATATAAGCGGGCGGATGGATGTAACACGCATACGCTTTACTTCCGGGCGGGGGGCTAAAGCCGGAACGGGCCGGGGACTGCCCATAGCCGTTTCGGACCGGCGGAAAGCCATTGCATACCCGCAGGGAACCGTCGCATACCTGTATAAAATCATTTCATACCTGTATAGAACCATTTCATACTTGTATAGAACCGTTTTATACTTGTATAGAATCGTTTCATACTTGTATAGAACTATTTCATACTTGTATAGAATCATTTTATACTTGTATAGAATCGTTTCATACATGTATAGAATCGTTTTATACTTGAGCCTGTTCCAAAACCCCTGAAAAGATAGAAAAGGCGAGAGAAACCTGATAAGATTGTAGTTGGAAAAA
>JAISPH010000119.1 GCA_031275035.1 Treponema sp. | reverse complement strand
TGGCCGTCCGTATCCTGAAGGACGGTCCCCACTTTCTTGGAAATGTCGAATATATCCAGGGACCGGGCATCCTCCCCTAAAATGGTCAAGGAGCCCCCGCCGCTGCCTTTAAAGGCATGGGGGATAAGGCCGTTAATGCAATGGGCCAGGGTCGATTTTCCCGATCCGGAAGGCCCCAGGATAAGGATCTTTTCCCCCCGGCAGATCGTCAGATTGATATCGTATAAAGTCGGCTCCGCCTGGGCCTGGTATTGAAAGGTAAAATCCTTAAAAACCAGGACCGGATCGGGGCTCCCGCCGCTCATTCAGACTTCAAACTGCCCGCCTTCACCTTGGTACGGGAATAGCCCAGGGCCAGGAGGGTCCCCAGGACAAGGACGACGGCGCTGTTCAGGCCCCCGGCCACAAGGCCCTGCAGGAAAACCTTGTCCGCCGGTTCCTGATATATCAGGATGTCCAGGCCCGGGGCAACAAAGGCCCAGGCCGCGGCGTTACTGAGGATCTGGATCCCGTTGAAGATGATCGCCCCCTTGATGCCGAAGCGGCCTTCCTCAATCCGGTAGAATTTCCAAAACAAGCCGATGAGAAGCCCGTACAGGGCGTCGGCGATGACCCAACTCCACCATACCCCTCCCCAGGTCAGATCCGTCAGGGTGTGACCGATGAAACCGATGAGGAGCCCGGCGACAGGGCCGAAGATCGCCCCGAAGACCGTCAAGATGGCAATCCCCAGGTTGAGGTTGGTGTTGGGAACCCCCGAGGGAATCGCCACAAAACGCATGAGCACGAAAAGGAGGGCCGCCCCGATCCCAATGGCCACGACGGTTCTAACGGAAATAATTCTGTTTGCCATGATAAAACTCCTTGGGTCAACGCGGTTTCCAACGCCGATCCCCGGACCATGCGCTAAAAACCGCCTGAGGTTTAATTGAAAAACCGGCGGCAGGGACGGTTTTTCCCGGGGTATCTTCAAATTATAATGAATTTTGAAAACCCCCTCAAATAACAGGAGTATCTTATCCGAAAAACTAAATTTATGCAAGATATAATAAACTTATCGGAATACTAGGATATATTGATTTTTGCCCATTCGCCTCCGCCGGGGGTTCCTATTTTTTTCTTTGACTGCAAAACAATTGGACTATCCCGTAAATAAGCCGGCGGTCGCTTTCACTTAACCACCGGCTTTCTTCCGGTAATGCCAGGGGCTCCCGGTCCCGAACCGCTTTTTCCCGGGGAATTTCTTCCCCGGTGACGAGATACTCCACGGAAACCCCCAGGGCCCGGGCGATTTTGACGGCAATATCGGCGGAGGGAATATGCCCCCGGATATTGAGATAGTTGTCCAGGGTATGCCGGCTTACCCCCGATAAGACGGCGAGTTCCTTTACCAGCATCCCCTGATAGGCAAGTTCAGATTTAAGATTCTCACGAAATCCCATGGTTTGAGCATAGCCTAAAACAGCATAAACCGATCTTGACATTAACCATATTAGCGGTATCATTATAACGCCTTATGCTGTTTAGCATTATCTGCGGACGAATACCGCTGAACAGCCCCGGAGGGATGCCTTTTTGCGGCGTATGTAAGGGAGTTGTATCAGGAGAGGCGCGGCCGGCCGCCGGAACCTTCGGTATGAACATCCCTGAACATAAAAATTTTTCACCTAAGGAGATATATGATGAAACGGTTATGTGCGGTTCTGGTTGTCCTGGTCATGGTGAGCGCGGCGGTTTATGCCGCGGGTCCCTTCTTCGGCGCCAAATTGGGGGTAGGCATCGGTTTTCACGGAAACGGGAAATATATGGAAGATGGGATTAACGCTGCAAAAGATGAAATTTCTCAGCTCGGCATTTCACTTTCCGTAGATGAAAAATCAGGGGCCGCCTTTGCCCTGTCGCCCTATGTGGGGTATTATTTCACCGACAAAGCCGCCGTGCAGACGGAATTCAATTTTATGTTCGGCCAAAAAAAGACCTGGAAATTGAGCGGTGACGGATTTTCGACAGAAATAACGGGGAAATATTCTTCCCTGGATATTCCCCTGCTCATACGGTTTGATTTTATCAACAAACCGGCCCTGTTCGGCATCCTGGCCGGCCCCGCTGTCTCCATCCCCCTGGGGGATATTGAACTCTCGGCAGCGGGGTATAACTCAAGCGTGAATTCGGACGGCGTTACCGTTGGCATCGCGGCAGGGATATATGGAGGCTACCCCATAGGGCCGGGCCGGATTATCGGGGACGTCCGGTTTATCATGGATTTCAATGCCTTAAAGGCGAAAGAATCCGGGGAAACCATAGAATTGATTAAACGCCGGGGGATCAACATAACCGCGGGATACGAAATTTTACTGGGTAAATAGGCCCGGCAATCCCCTTGCCCAGGAAGCCGGCCGCTTCCTGGGCGCCCCCCGCAGGATAGCGCCCCCCCCGAGGGCGGTTGCTTTTGCCTTTCCAGCTATACCACGGGGGAGCGGGAATTCCCCCGGCTCACGGCTCTGGAATTCCCCGCCGGAGCAGACCCAAGGAACCGGAGGTTCCCGGGCTGCGAAGGCGGACTCTACCGGTTAGTGAGCCGGGGGAATTCCCGCCCCCCCGCGGGCTCCGCGGGCAAAGCGCAAAAAGTAAGCGCGGTCCCTTGACAAAGACGATTACTGTAGTTATACTAAAGCAACTGAATTATTAGTTAAGAGGTCTTTTGTGCGTTATTGGTTTGGGGAAAA
>JAISPH010000030.1 GCA_031275035.1 Treponema sp. | reverse complement strand
GCGGGCCGGCATTTGGGGGGGGGCGGGCGGGTCACCCGGGTTGTTCCCGGTACGGCCCCGCCGCCGCCATTATAAACCCGGAATCCTAGATCTCCAGATCGGGATTTTCCGCAAAGTGCTTGAGAATAACAATGTCGTCGGTGGAAGAAAGGTTGGTAATGGTTACCCCTTCCCTGGCGGTCTTTTCGGTTACAAAGAATTCATCGTTGGTCAGCTGGCCGTAACGGATCAGGGCCGGGGTCTCCAGGCTCCAGCCGCCGAATTTGCCGAAGCCCTGGAGGCTGATGATGCCGTAGGCGGCGGCGTCCTTGATGGTAACGGTCCTGCCGGGCAGAACGGTCAGGCGCTTTGCGCTGGCGTCTTTGCACTTATAGCAGATCCATTCTTCGATATAACCCTGGGCCTTCATCTCTTCCAGGGGCTTTACCGGCTTGGGCGCCATAAAACGGTTTTCGTGGAACTTGGGATCGATGTTGGCCTCCCAGTCGATAACCTCCAGGAGATAATTAAAGTTGCCCTTTTCCTCGGGGGGACAGTTTTTCCAAAGCAGATCCTCCGGCACACAGTGGCCAAAGTAGAGCACCGACTGGTACATGGCGTACACGTCCGAGGCAAACTGGGGCTCGTAGGTGCAGAGACTGCCCGGAGCGTGGAGCACCCCCGGAGGCACGTCCCAACCGGTATCGACATCCAGGGCATAGGCCCTGGCCAGGGAAAGGAGATGGTTATCCCCCTTGGTAAAATTCTTTAACGCATTCAGCACCTCGTCTCTGGTGGTTTCAGGATTCAGGCCGAAAAAGGTAAACGGAAATTCGCCGCCGTGGTTGTTGACCTGGGCGGGGAAGAAGTACATCTCCGGCTTTCCCGACTGGTTCACCCGGGCCGCATGCTGGTTCCGGTGGTGTATATGGTGGGGAAGGGGGCCGAAATTGTCGAAAAACTTGGAAAACATGGACCAGCGGCCGTACTTTTTCCACAGTTGTTCGCCGATAACATCCGCCTTCAGAATATCCACCGCATCCCGGAGCAGAACCCGGTTTTTGCCGTCCTTTGTTACGATATAGCTTAGACCCTCATCTTCCGGGGTTTTGGGACCGTTATCCGCATGGGTGGTCGAGGCAAACCAGCGTTCATCCACCCCGCCCCGTTCCAGGCCAAAAACATAGTAATCATCGGGATGCAGTTTTATCCGCCTGCCCGGACGGCAAAAGGAACGGGGAACCCAGGCCGGGGCAAGCCGGAAAATTCCCCCGCCCTCCTCTATGGCCTGCTGCGCTATTTGAACTTGACTCATCTCTGTCCTCCTAATCTTGGTATACGTCGAGTGGGATATCTACAGGGTAACATGGTATCCCGGAATACCACAAGCCGTTTTTTCTTGACAGAAAAACGGCGTCCCCCTTATTCCGGGAGACAGGGCGCGGGAGGTTTGGAAATGGCCGGAATTATCAGTGCAGGATTACTCGGTTTAGGACTTATGGGACGGGCCCATGCAAACGCCTATAACCAGGTGAATCATTTTTTCGAGCCGGAAGCGGAGCCCGTATTAAAGGCATGTTACGGCCGCGCCCAAAACATCGAACGGCTCAAGGCTTTTCAGCGGACCTGGGGCTTTGAATGAAATACCTCGGGGCAAGCCCCGAGGTATCTTCGTTGGATAGGAAATTTATTGTACTGGCGGGACTCCATGCCCCGATCCGAAGATCGGTTTACAACTTTTTTAGTGGTAGTACCCTCAACCGAGGCAAGCCTCGGGGTATGGATCCCCGCCTTCCAATCAATCGAAACGGACTGGAAAAAGCTTGTCCTGCGGGACGGCATCGATCTTATCGATGGGGCGGCCCCGAATTTTCCGTACCACGACATGGTAATTGCGGCGGGCGGATGTAACACGCATTCGCTTTATTCGAGAGTCTGGTTTAATACCCCGCAGCTTTGCTGCGGCTCAAATAAAGCAACGCTTTCAAAAATTCGGTATTAAACCAGACGGTACTATAAACTTCCTATCGAACGAGCCTCCCCGCAAATATGGCAACGCTTAGGATACCCCATTGAACCTTTGGTTCGCGCTCTGCTCCGGGGAGGCTCATTTCCGGGCGGGGGGCTGGTTTGGGGCGATATATACGCATTACGTCTATACGCGGCAGGACGGTGATATAGACGAACTGCGTATATAAGCGGGAAAATGGCGATATATACGAATTGCGTCTATATGCGGGATGGGTGGGATATATACGCATTACATATATACGCGGCAGGACGGTGATATATACGCAATACGTCTATATGCGGGACAAACGGATGTAACACGTATTCGCTTTACTTCCGGGCGAAGGGCGGGCGGGCGGGTCCGGGCTGAACCCTGCAGGATTCGCCGGTTCTTTCTGCCGGGCCCGGGCCGCCGGGGCTAATCCGCGGCCGGGAGGGTCAGCGTAAAGCGTCCTCCCAGGATGCGGCCGCCGGCGTCTTTCCGGTTGATCAGGGAACAGGAGCCGCCGTAACCGTGAATAATGGCGGCGGCGATGGCCAGCCCAAGTCCCGAATGCCGGTTTCTTTCTTCCTGAGGCCGCTCGGAATAGAAGCGCTGAAAGTACCGGTCCCCGCTTTCTTCCCGTATCCCCGGCCCCTGGTCGTCAATGGTGATGGACCAGCTTTTCCCGCCGTTTTCCGCGGGGCGGGACTCCGCCGCCAGCTCCACCCTGACCATTCCCCCCGGCGGGGAAAAGGAGACGGCGTTTTCCAGAGGATTGATTACCGCCTGGATAAGCCGGTCCGGGTTGAGCCGTACCAGGGCGGGACCGCCAGCCTTGTTTTCAAAAACCGCCTGCACCGC
>JAISPH010000203.1 GCA_031275035.1 Treponema sp. | reverse complement strand
TTGAAATATCCGGTAAGGGACAGGATAGCCCAAATATAGCAGAGATGGCCCAGAAGAAAACTCGCCAGGCCCAGCTTAAAGTACCGGTTGTTCTGTATTCTGATAAGAAAGATATCCCCCAGCCAGCCTAAGACGCCCGCCAGAACAAGGGGAGGAAGAAACCGGTCCGCCCGGACAAGATAAAAACTTATAAGAAGGGGCATAAGGCAGACCTTACTGATCCTACGGACCCCTTCGCTTTTAAAAACCAGGGCCACTATGTGTACCGTTCCTGCGACGGCAAAGAGGGCCAAAACTACCACAGACATGGGTACCTCAACTCTTTTTACTTGGTATCAGCTTCTTCCCGGCCATTTTCCGGTTCCTGTTCCATAACTTCCGCGGTCCTAAGCGTCCCGCCGGTCTGAGCCCGGCCGGCCGCACGGATAGGCCGCAGTTCCGCATCACTCACCAGGGCGGGGTCATCCACCCCCAGGGGCAGTTCCCGGCCTTCCTCAATCTCCACGTCCTCTTCCTCAAAGGCGCCGTCCTGATTCCAGGCTTCCGTTTCCGGGGAACCATCGGGCCCGCCGGACCTATCAGGGCCGCCGGCCCCGTCGCTTTCCAGGCGGACCGATATGACCTTGGTCACCCCCGATTCTTCCATGGTAACTCCCAGGAGGGTCCCCGCCCCGGTGACGGTCTTTTTATTATGGGTGATGACAATAAACTGGCTGGCGCTGCCGAATTCCCGCAGGAGCTGCACAAAACGGACCACGTTCTGTTCATCCAGGGCGGCGTCGATTTCATCCAAAAGACAGAAGGGAGAGGGCTTTACCATATAGGTAGCAAAAAGAAGGGCCACCGCGGTCATTGATTTTTCCCCCCCCGAAAGGAGGGTGATATTTTCCAGATTCTTCCCCGGCGGCTGGGCGTATATTTCTATCCCCGATTCAAGCACGTGGTTCGCATCGGAAAGCCGCAGTTCCGCCCGGCCGCCCCCAAAGAGGCGGCGGAACATATTGTGAAAATTCTTCTTTATTTTATTGTAGGTCGCCAGGAACAATTCCGACGACTCGGCCCTGATTTCGGCGGTAATGTTTTCCAGATCTTCCCGGGCCTTGCTGAGATCCGCCATCTGGCTTGACAGAAAATCGTAGCGTTCCTTGGTCTCGGCGAATTCCTCCGGCGCCATCAGGTTCACCGCCCCCAGTTCTTTAAGCCGGGCCCGGGCCTGGCTCAAATTCTCCCTCAGTTCCGCCGCCGTGGTGGTAATGGTGAAGATCCGCTCCTCAAATTCCATAAGATCCCGGGAATGGGTTTCCCGGAAGTTATCCTGGATGTTTTTTATTTCCGTCTCCGACTGAACCAGGTCCAGGTGGATCCGTTCCAGCGCATCCTGCACCTTGACCAGTTCTTCCATCCGCTTTTTGACCGTCTCCTGCTTACCCGCCACATCGCCATTCCTCCGGGCGATGTCCTTTTCCAGCTTTTCCAGGTCCGCGGTCAACTGAAGGCCCTTCCGTTCTATTTCGGCAATCTCCATTTCCGTGTCGGAGATCCGTTCCGCGATTTCGTCAAACCGTTTCCGGTAGAGGAACAGCTCGTCCCGGATGGTCTTGAGGAGCCCCTCCTGGCCGGCGAGTTCCCGGCGGATAAGCTTTGCCTGCTCCTCCGCGGCCTGGGCCTGGGCGGTCATCCGCGCCCGGCTTACCCGGAGTTCCTCCAGGGTAGCCCGGTATTCATCAATCTTGACACTGAGGTTCTCGTTATCCGTCCTAAGCGCGGCGATCCTGCTTCGCCGTTCCGCGACCCCCTCTTTAGCCTCCCGGATTTTGGCATCGTAGAAGCGTTTTTTAGTGATGATCCCCTCGGGGGCAAGGAATTCGTCGATGAATGTGGGGGTACTCTTCCGGTAACTTTCAAAGAGTTCCAGGACCTTGGCGCTGTATCCCTCCGCGTCCGCCAGGGCCCCGGCAAGCCTCTCCGAAATATGCTTAAGTTCCCCCGGTGCGGGGAGCTGCCCCCCTGCGGCGGCCCGATCCGCCGCGGCGGCCAGGTCCCGGAGCAGGGTTTCCCGGCCGCCCAGGAGGGTCCTGAGGCGCCCCAGGGTCTCTTCCAGGGCGGCTTCGGCGTTTCTCCGTTCCGCCGCGGAATAGCCCGCCTCTTTAAGCCCCGCGTCCAGGGCGGCTACAATATCATCGGTAATGGCTTCCAGATCCCTTTCGTACTCCGCCCGCTTCCGCTCAAGGGTGGAAATTTCCTCTTCGTTTTTGCGGACCCCCGCGTCATTTTCCCCAATCCGGGATGCGGCGAGCTGGATGTTTTCCTCAAAGGAGGCAATGTTTTCTTCTATATCCCGGACTTTCTTCTGTAAATCCCGGACCACCCCGTCCTGTTCTTCCGCATCCCCGGTAAGTTCCTCTATACGGCTGCCCACGGTCCGTTCCCGGCCTTCACTTTGCTGGATGGCCGCCTTGGTTTCCGCCCGCTGTTCCGCCAAAAGCTTGGCTTCCTTCTCCCGGGCGTTTTTTTCCACCGCCAGGCCGTAAATGTTCTTCTGATGCTCGATCAGTTCCGCCTCCATGGAGTTTACCACATCCATGTTTTCTTCCAGGGATCTGTTGATGGCGTCTATCTCCCCCCGGATGGCGTCCCGTTCCCCGGTCCTTTTGCGGAGGTTCTCCGTCCGTTCATCCCGATCATATTTGAACTGCTTGAGCCGCAGAAGCTGAATATCCAGCTCAAACCGGAATATCTCTTCCCTAAGGGCCCGGTATTTCAGGGTTTTATCGGCCTGGATCTTGAGGGTATCGTAGGAACGTTTCACCTCCCCCAAAATGCTCTCGACCTGGCGCATGTTTTCTTCGGTCTTGGCCAGTTTTCGCTCCGCCTCGGCGCTACGGATCTTGAAGCGGGTAATTCCCGCCGCTTCCTCAAAAAGATAGCGCCGTTCATCGGGCCTGGAGGACAAAACCTGATCGATTTTACCCTGTTCCATCACCGAATAAGCGGCCTTCCCTACCCCGGTATCCCAGAAAAGCTCCCGGACCTCTTTAAGCCTGACCGGGGCG
This sequence comes from Treponema sp., assembly GCA_031275035.1. The sequence goes on along the minus strand of JAISPH010000203.1, from coordinate 1,653 downwards.
GAATTGATGTAATATTCGCTTTCCCCGGAACGGTAGAGCCGCCGTTTGATCTGAATTTCGGTCATGTCCAGGGGGAGCAGCCCCTTCTCGTTGACCAGGGTAAGGGTTACCTCCGCCACATTCAGGGCCTTGCGGTTTTCTGTGCCGTTAAAGATGACATCCTCCATCTTTTCGGCCCGCATGGCCCTGGACGCCTGTTCGCCCAATACCCATTTGATGGCATCCACCACATTGGACTTGCCGCAACCGTTAGGCCCCAGAAGGGCGGTGATCCCATCGGCGAACTCAACCCGGGTACGGTCGGCAAAGGATTTAAAACCAAATATATCGAGACTTTTTAAAAACAACGCAATCTCCGCTTTCTTTATATCATGGTACCGGTATTTTTAAAAGCGCCTGGGAGCCTGTTGCACTGGTACATACAGGCAGCGCTTAGGGCCGTGAAAAGGGAGCCCAATGCTAAAAAAGGGCTGCCGGCCCGGCAGCCCTTCGGGTTTTTTTTCGGATAAACGAGCCGGTTCCAAACGCATCTTGTCGCCGGCTTCCGCGGTTCCAAAATCTCGGATTTTGGAACCGCCTCAATCTTTAATTTTGCTCAGCGGCGTCAAGTTCGGCCAGGATCGAAAGTTCCGTTTCCTTATCAAAATACCGGGCTTTTTCCAGGTGCGGAACCAGGTTGGCGGCATCCCCGACCTTGAACACATGGTGAGGCTCGGTCCGGGCTACCAGGGGCTGGGTCGCGGTGGTAAGCCAGAGATGGATATCCGCTCCCAGGGGTTCAACCACGGTGATCTTAACCCGCATATTGTTTTCCGCCGCGGGTTTTTCCACAAAGGCAAGGTCTTCGGGCCTAATGCCAAAATAAATCTCCTTACCCACATACTTTTTCAGGTAAGGAACATGCTCCGCCACGGGTTTTACCTCAAAAGATCCCTCTTCCAGTACGATGGCGCCGCCCTTTTCCGCTACCTTGACGGACAGGAAATTCATGGGCGGGGAACCGATAAATCCGGCCACAAACTTGTTGACAGGATGGTTATACAGGTACAGGGGGGACCCTATCTGCTGGACCTTTCCATCCTTCATAACGACGATTTTGTTGGCCATGGTCATGGCCTCAACCTGGTCATGGGTAACATAAATCATGGTCGCATTAAGCCTAATGTGCAGGTCCGAGAGTTCAACCCGCATCTGGACCCGGAGTTTCGCATCCAGGTTGGAAAGGGGCTCGTCAAAGAGGAATACCTTGGGATTTCGGACTATGGCCCGGCCGACCGCCACCCGCTGCCGCTGGCCGCCCGACAGGGCCTTGGGCTTCCGCTCCAGGAACTTCTCAATATCCAAAATTCGGGCCGCCTCATGGACCCGGCGGTCAATTTCCGATTTTTCCACCTTCCGAATCCTGAGCCCAAAGGCCATATTTTCATATACGGTCATGTGGGGATACAGGGCGTAATTCTGGAATACCATAGCGATATTCCGGTCCTTGGGAGGAACGTCGTTCATGAGTTCCCCGTCAATGTACAATTCCCCCTCGGTGATGTCCTCCAAACCGGCGATCATCCGCAGGGTCGTCGATTTACCGCAGCCCGAAGGACCGACAAAGACCACAAATTCCTTGTCTTCCACCACGATGTTGGCATTATCCACCGC
>JAISPH010000110.1 GCA_031275035.1 Treponema sp. | reverse complement strand
TGTGGGTTTCCCTTTTCCGGGGTCCACGCCCTGTTGCCGGTACTCCCAAAACACGCTCAATGTTTCGCGTGCCATTTTTGGGCGTGTCCGCTTTCAGATGTTCTGCCGGGGCCGTTTTGTTTCCACCTGCCGGACGAGGGGGGGCTAAAGCCCGGACGCCGTCACCCATGACGGATTAAGGTATCGGAGTTTCGGCAACGCCGAAACTCCAGCATTGGTTACAGCGGCGTCCGTGTCGGCGACGTCCTTGCCCCTTGGGGAGCTTCATTGACCTCCCCCTGCTAAAATGGTATCCTGATCCCGGATAAACGTATATTATAGTTGCCGAAATGCCGGCTGCTTGTAGAATCTACCCGGAAAAGGATAACTCCATGACCTCCAAAGAAAAAAAGCAAAAAAAGCTCCCGGAAAGCTCCATTAAGGATGATTTTATCCGCCGTTTTAAGGCAAGACCCGTTATTTTTATAGGGACCATTGTCATTCTGGTTATTGTCGTCGTGGCCTTTGTGTTTGTTCCCGCCCTTGTGCCCGAAGCAAGGGGGCAGGAGGATCTTACCTTTGGGACCTACGACAAGATCCCCATTACCTTTGTACCGGGCAACTACTTTTCCAAAGTCCGGGAAAACATAGCGTCCAGATATACCGTCGATGACAGTAATTACTTTACCCTGGGTTATCAAATATGGCGTGAAGCCTTTGAGCAGACCGTAGCCCATACGGCCATACTGCTGGAAATGAAGCGGGCGGGCTATACTCCGGCGGCGGAACGGGTGGACCGGGCCGTGGTCCAGCGGCCCGAATTTCAGGAAAACGGCAGGTTTTCTCAGGCCAGGTACAACAGAATCTCCAGTTCGGCCCGTTTATCCCTTTGGAGGGAGGAGCGGGATACTATCATCGAAGGCAGATACCGGACGGATATTAATGGTCTCAGGGTTTCTTCCAGGGAAACCGCCTTTGCCGGTACCATGGCCGGACCGGAGCGGAGCTTTGATATGGCGGCCTTCCCCTTGAGCGCCTATCCTGATTCCGAGCTGGTCCTCTATGTGCAAAATAATCCGGATCTGTTCAGGGTTGTTCATTTTTCGATGATCACCATTAAATCCAGTGAGCGGGAGGCCCGGCAGATTCTGACCTCCATACAGAACGGGACCACTACTTTTGAGGACGCCGCCCGGACCCAGTCCCAGGACAATTATGCGGACAGCGGCGGCGACCTCGGCGTTAAGCTGGCCTACGAAATGGCGCGGGAGATTCCCGATGCCCAGGAGCGGGAGACGGTGCTTTCCCTGCAGAGGGGCGATTTCAGCGGGATTGTAAAGGTTCCCGACGGCTGGGGATTTTTCAGATGCGAGGAGACTCCCTATCCGGCGGATCCCGGCGATGACGACACCCTCAAGAAAATTCGCAGTTATTATATGGAAAATGAACGGGGCCGGGTGGAGGACTGGCTTATCGTCCGGGCGGATGAGCTTGTGGCCGACGCCAAGGAATTGGGTTTTGATACGGCAGTTGCAGGGAGGGGGCTTGTAAAACGGAGTTTCGGTCCCCTTCCCCTTAACTATGGAGGAAATGCCTTTTTTTCCGGCGGTTATAACTATAACCTCTTTACTCCCCTGAGTTCCTTTTCTGTGGAAGAATTGAACGGCGCCGATACCAGCGAGATTTTCTGGCGGACCGCTTTTGCGACTCCCCTTAACACTCCCTCGGATCCGGTGGTGGTTAACAGCTATATAATGGTGTTCTATCCCCGGGAGGAAATTATTCCCGATTCGGAAAAAATACAGTCCGTCAAAAATTTTTATACCTCCTGGCTGAGTTATTTTACCGATATTCACCTGCGCAGTTTCTTTGCTAATACAGACAAGTTGGATGATAAATTTATAAACGTATTCTTCCGGCAGCTTTGGTCTCCAGGCAATGAATGATGAGATGCCCCGGCGGCTTCCTGCCCGCCGGGGTTTTTCTGTCTCCTACCGGGGTAAAACCCTTCTTTCATTAATTGATCCCTCCGGTCAGGCGGACCGGGCCGCGGATACGGCGCCTGTCTTGAACCGTACCCTTTATTTCTGCCCTTCTCCCCTCTACGGGTACGGTTTGGCCCGGCTTCTGGAACGGATAGGCGCCGGTTCGGCGGTGCTCTGCGTTGAAGCGGACGAACGGCTTATGGCCCTGACCCTGGAGACCATGCCGGCGGAGATGCGGGAGGACCGGCGGCTGCGGCTTGTCAGGACCAGCGACGCCGCCGCCCTCTGCCGTTTTGTCCGGAACTGCTGGGGCAGCCGGCGTTTCCGCCGCCTGGAAACGCTGCGCCTCTCCGGGGGCTGGCAGCTTGCGCCGGAACTTTACGGGAACCTGGCGGCGGCGCTCCGCCGGGAAATGGCGGTGGAGTGGGGTAACGCCATGACCCTGGTCAAACTGGGCCGCCGCTATATACGAAACGCTCTGCGGAACCTTGCCCTTACCGGTTCCGGCGGCGGTCCGGCCGCCGGGATAGAGGATCTGGACTACGGCGGCCAACCGGTTCTGGTTTTGGGGGCGGGGCCTTCCCTGGACGCCGCCCTTGAGGGCTGCGCCGTCCGCTTTGCGGAACGGCTTGACCCTTTCCGCCGGCCCTTTAAGATTATCTGCGTGGATACCGCCCTTACCAGCCTGAAGGCCCGGAACATTGAACCGGATCTGGCGGTAGCTTTGGAGAGCCAGCATTGGAACCTTCGGGACTTTATCGGCCTTGGTTCCCGGAAGATTCCCGTGGCCATGGATCTTTCGGCCCTGCCGGCTACCGCCGGATTTTCCGGCGGCCTCTTCCTCTTTGTTACCCCCTGGACAGAGCTGCGCCTCTTTGACCGGCTTAGGGCGGCGGGTATGCTCCCGGAGCCGCTTTCTCCCCTGGGATCGGTGGGACTTACCGCGGTGGAACTGGCCCGGCGGCTTACCCGGGGCAGCGTCATTCTGGCGGGGATTGATTTTTCTTTTACTCTGGACGCCTCCCACGCCCGGTCCAGCCCGGGGCATCTGGCCCTGCTTGCGGCCCAGAACCGTTTCCGAAGTCTTATCAGCGGCGCCGCCTTTAGTTCCGGCGCTGCGGCGGCGGCGGCAAAGTCCGGGGTCCTGGTACGGAGTAATCCGGCAATGCGGAATTACCGCAGCCTCTTTGAACAGGAATTTGCGGCGGATCCCCGGCTTCGGGATATTGCCGGACCGGGACTTCCCCTGGGGCTTAAAACGCTCTCCATGGAGGAAGCTTTGGATGCGCTGGATACGGCCCCAGCCGGTAATGTTCCTGCCGGCAGCGTCCATGCTGATGGCCTCCATGCCGACGGGGAGCCAGGTTCCGTTTTGGCCGAATCTGAAGGATCTGCCCGTACCGGAACGGCCGGTTCCTCCGGGAAAAAACCGGAGCGGAATTCAAAGCTGGCGGCCTTTATGCAAAAGGAACGGGCGGCCCTTGTCCTCCTGCGGGACATTCTGAGCGGCGCCGCCGGACCGGATACCGTATCCGGGGAGGAGCTGGAAACGATGCTGGACGAAGCGGATTATCTTTGGGCCCACTTTCCCGAATGCGCCGGCGCCGGGGGCCGGCGGCCTGCTGCTGCGGATCTTTCCTTTCTGAAACGGGTAAGGATAGAACTTGATCCTTTTATACGGCTCTGGGATCTGGTTTTGAAAGAATGGTTCTCCGCCGTGGAATAGCGTTTCGCTATACAAGCGGCGTTTTTTCCCTGCTTCCGGCAAATTCTTGCAGCCCCCGGTCAAAAACAGTATAATGCGGAGTTACTTGCCGGGATCATTGAAAACCCCGGCTGGATTTTCAATAGGGAACCGCTAAAAATTGAATTTTTTAGCGGGTTTCTTACCCTATAGTCCCCTATTTGTTTGGAGCGTTCATGGCTGTTGTACATACCCCCGGCGAGCGGATTGCCGAACTGCGCAGGACCTATGCCGTTACCCTGGAGGCGCTGGCGGAACGGAGCGGGCTGAGCGCCGCGCTGATCCGCCGCATTGAGGAAGAGGGCCATATCCCCGATTTGGCCCCGCTGTTAAAAATTTCCCGGGCCCTGGGGGTCCGGCTGGGAACCCTGCTCGACGACCATTCGGAGCTGGGGCCCGTGATTACCCGGCAGGGCGGGGCGGCGGAATCCGCCCGGTTCATAACCGGCATCCCCGGCGAGAAGGACAATTCCGGCGCAGCCCATCAGGGTTTGAGCTTTAAGGCCCTGGCGGCGGACAAGGGGGGCCGGCACATGGAGCCCTTCATCGTGGATATTCAGAACGATGCGGAACAGAAAAAATCCGTCCACGAGGGAGAAGAATTCATCTATGTCCTTTCGGGCGCTTTGACGCTGGAATACGGCAAAGACTCATATACCCTGGAAGCGGGGGATTCGGTTTACTACGATTCCATTGTTCCCCACCGGGTATTGGCCGCCGGCGTTCAGCCTGCAAAGATAGTGGCGGTACTATATACCCCGGCTTAAGCGAGGCAGAATTGGTCCATATAGAAAAGACCCTTGGTGAAGCGCTCAGGGAATACGCCCGAAGCCAGCCCGATCATGACTTTCTCATCTATGCCGACAGGGATCTGCATTTTACCTATGCGGAGTTTGACAGGCGGGTCGATGAACTTGCCAGAAGCCTTCTTGCCATCGGCCTCAAGAAGGGGGACCATGTGGGGATCTGGGCGACCAATATCCCCGACTGGAATACGGTTCTCTTTGCCTGCGCCCGGGCGGGAATGGTCTTTGTTACCGTAAACACGGGATATAAGCTTCATGAGCTGGAATATCTGATGAAACAGTCGGACCTGGCCTGCCTCTGCATCATCGACGGTTTCCGGGATTCGGACTATATCTCCATGATCTATGAACTAGTCCCGGAACTTAAAACAGCGCCCCGGGGCAGCCTTAACTCCGAAAAGTTTCCCTTTCTGAAAAGCGTGATCTATGTGGGCCAGCAGAAACACCGGGGCATGTACAGTTTTAACGAAGTGCTCCTCCTGGGCCGGCATACCGGCGATGATGAACTGCGGGAAATTGAAGCTTCCCTGGATACCAACGATGTGGTAAACATGCAGTATACCTCGGGGACTACGGGTTTCCCCAAGGGGGTCATGCTTACTCACCGGAACATTCTTAACAACGGCCTCGGTATAGGGGATAATCAGCGGTTTAGCAATAAGGACATTGTCTGCCTTCCGGTCCCCCTCTTTCACTGCTTTGGCCTGGTACTGGGGATGATGGCGGTTCTGACCCACGGAGCCGCCGCGGCGCTGTTGGAATGGTTCGATCCTCTTTTGGTGCTGGCCACCATCCAGAAAGAAAAGTGTACCGCCGTTTACGGAGTACCCACCATGTTCATTGCCGAGCTCAATCATCCCATGTTCAAAATGTTTGACTTAACAAGCCTCCGCACGGGGATCATGGCTGGTTCTCCCTGTCCCATTGAAACCATGCGTCAGGTCATCGATCTGATGCACATGAAGGAAATAACCATCTGCTACGGCCTTACCGAATCATCCCCGGTAATGACCCAGACCCGCTACGACGATACCCTGGAGGTCAAGGTGGAAACCGTCGGCCGGGCCCTGCCGGGGGTGGAAGTAACCATACGGAACCCGGAAACCGGCGAAGAATGTCCCGATGGAGTTCACGGCGAATTCTGCTGCCGGGGTTACAATTCCATGAAGGGCTACTACAAGATGCCCGAAGCCACCGCCCAGTGCATCGACGAACAGGGCTGGCTCCATTCCGGAGATCTGGGGGTAAAAGGCCCGGACGGCAATTTCCGGGTTACGGGCCGGATTAAAGACATGATAATCCGGGGCGGCGAGAATGTGTATCCCAAAGAGATTGAAGATTTTATCTATACCATGCCCGGGGTCAAAGATGTACAGGTAGTGGGCATTGCCAGCAAAAAGTACGGCGAAGAGGTGGGCGCTTTTATTATTCCCCATAAAGACGCCGTTATAAGCGATGAAGATGTCCGGGATTTCTGCCGGGGCCAGATTAGCCGTTTCAAAATTCCCAAGTACATCTTCTTTGTGGACAGCTTTCCCCTCACCTCCAGCGGCAAAATTCAAAAGTACCTGCTCCGGGACATCGGCGCTAAAAAGGCCGAGGCGTTGGGGACTGGAACATAGGGGCCCATGGACCGGCGCCGGCGGGCCGGGAAAAACAATAGAGTTGTTCAGAAACTTCAGTTTTTGAACAACAACGGCTTAAAAACAACAAAAAACGTGGATTTCTTAATGAAATCCACGTTTTTTGGGAGACTTGTGAGATAACCAACCGGGGTATCGAACAAGTCCAATAAGGGCCCTTCGGCTTTACAATTTATGCGGATCTGCGCCGCCGGTAAAATTCGGCGAATATTTTGCCGCAAGCAGCACCGCTTCGGTCATACTGATTTCACTGGCGATATTTTTTCCGGCTATGTCAAATGCGGTTCCATGATCAACGGAAGTACGCAGTATCGGCATTCCGCCGGTTATCGAAATGGTACGGTCAAAGTCGAGGGTTTTTGCCGCGATATGCCCCTGATCGTGATACAGCGACAATATGCTGTTGTATATGCCCTTTAATGCCAAATGGAACACGGAATCCGCGCCGATGGGACCGGCCACCGCATAGCCCGCGGCCTGCAGTTCGCTGACGGCGGGAACTATTTCGCCGGCTTCCTCATCGCCGAACAATCCATGTTCGCCGCTGTGGGGATTTAACCCGGCAACCGCCATTGTGCCCGTGTTCACGCCCGGTTTTTTCAGCGCCGAAACGGAACGTTTGACATAATCGACGATGCGTTCCTTTGTTACCAGATCGCAGGCCCTTCGCAGGGATACATGCCTACTCAGAAAGAATATCCGCAGACCCCGCGTTTCAAACATCGTCAGCGGATCGGCGGCGCCGGTCAGTCTGCCAAAAATTTCGGTGTGCCCAATAAACGGTACGCCGCCCGCTTTAAGCGATTCCTTGTTAACCGGCGCGGTGGCAACCGCATCCGCTTTCCGCGCAAGCGCCAGTTCAATGCTTTTTGCGATATATTCATACGCAGCCCTGCCGCATATTCCGTTTACCGCGCCCATTTCAAAAGGCGTCATGCCGATAGTATCGAGGGCGATCAAATTAAGGGTCCTGCCGCCGCTCCAGTCTCCTTCCGCGGGATCCCCTATGATCCGTACCGCCAGCGCCCGTTGAATAACGTTCCGGTCGCCCACCACGACAACCCGCGCCGCCTCCTGCACTTCGGCATGAACAAGCATTTTGACGGTAATTTCAGGACCAATTCCCGCAGGGTCTCCCATAGGAACGACGATTACAGGCTTATACATGGTTTCTTTCAACAACCGGAACCGGAATTAAAAACGGTCAATCCATTGGGCAAAAGCGCCGGAAAACCCGGGCGGGGTTTTTCAGCGGACTTGTTCGATAACCCGGCTGGCCGTTGGCGAACCTGGGTTCGACAGAAACTTCAGTTTCTGAACGACGCCAGGATCTCCCTAGTTCTCCGAAATAGAAAGATAGTTCCAAACGGTGGGACTTTCCTGGCCGATGCGCCAAAAACCAACGGCCCCTATTCCCATGGCGCGGTACATTTCCATTCTGGTTAAAAGGGAATAGTCGTCTTCATAGTAGAGGGTAACCTGTACCGGAACTTCATAAGTAAACACGGGGACGCCGTTTTCCCGGCGTATTTCGGCGATACGGTTTTCCCGGATTATCCTTTCGGTGGCGGTAAAAATTTTGGCCCCCGCGGGGCTGGGGTCTATCCAGGCCCGGCCATAGAAGGGGATGCCCATGATCAATTTTTTCGGGCCTATTACTTTAAGGGAATAGGCGGCCACCGACTTGCACCAGTCCATGGAAGCCACCGGTCCGGGGGCGCTGGCGGACCAGTGTTCATCGTAGGCCATTACCAGGACGCGATCCATCAGGGGGGCTATTCTTTCGTAATCGTAGGGATCGGGCGCGATCTTCCGGTACCGGGCGGAGATGGCGATGGAAAAGATCTTGTCCCCCAGGTCCCGGCGCAGTTCTTCCAGAAAGGAGGCGAAATGCTCCCCGTCCTGTTTGAGGACATTTTCAAAATCGATCTGCAGGCCGTCGTAGGGCCGGGCCGCATCAACCAATTCCGAGATAAGCCGCCGCCGGGCGCCGCCTTCGGTCAGTACAAAGTGGGAAAGGCCGTATCCGGGGCAGGTTACCACCAGGTGAACCCGGCCGGAAAAATCCGCAAGCCTGTTCCGCCGGGGAACATCTGTCAGGCGGCCGTAACCGTCCACCTCGGCGCCGAAGTATCCCACGTCGGAAAGGGGCATATCCCCGGCAAGGGACTGTTCCCGGCCCGCAACCACATAGCCCCAAATTTCGCCAAAGGACGACGGGGGCAGATTGGCCGGATCGGCGGTAATAACGGCATGTTCGGGAAGTTCATCCTCCCGGTCTGTTTCAATTTCCGCTTCTTCTTCGGCGGCGGGCTCCTCCGTCATGGAAGGCCCCGAGCGGCATCCGATGAAAAGACAGGCCATACAGAGCAGGGAAAATCCCGCCCGTTTAACGCGTGGGTAGATCATGCTACTTTATCGGCTGTATGCGCGGATCGGTTTAATGCGGGGGCGTCAGTCCTCCAGGGCGTCCGCCAGGGCGGCAAGTTCCGCGGGAATGGTCCGGGCCCGGACGGTCCGTTCCATAACCCCGTCCAGGGCAGGAGGCCGGGGAACCGGGCCGGTAAGGTCCTCCACGGTTTCGGCGAATTTTGCCGGATGGGCGGTGGCCAGAACCGCCAGGGGGCCCTCCGTTTGAAAAGCATCCGCCGCCTTCCAGCCCACGGCGCCGTGGGGGTCAAGATAGTAGCCGTACTTTTGATGAACCGCGGCTATCGTTCCGCGGGTATCCTCGTCGGAAACCCAGACCCCCTTGAGTATGCGGCGCAGCTCCTCCAGGGACCAGTGGGCGTTCATCCGCTCAAAGTTGCTGGGGGCCCCCACATCCATGGCGTTGGAGATGGTGGCCTGGGAAAGCCGGGTCCGGTAGACCCCGCTTTCCAGATAATCCGGCACGGTCCGGTTGATATTGGTGGCGGCGATAAAGCCCCCGATGGGGTCGCCCATCTTCATGGCGTAGAGCCCCGCGGTAAGGTTGCCGAAGT
>JAISPH010000171.1 GCA_031275035.1 Treponema sp. | reverse complement strand
GACTACGATCAGGCCGGGGCCATAGGCCGGCGCTACCGGCGGCAGGACGAGGCGGGAACCCCCTTCTGCGTTACCATCGATTATGAATCAAAGGAGAACGGCACCGTTACCCTCCGGTTTCGGGATTCCATGGAACAGGTCCGCCTTCCCCGGGCGGAACTGACCATGCGATTGCGGGAAGAGATCAAGAGTTATAAACGGATCAAATAGCCGCAATCGCACCGGCTGCGGCAGGAGATTAAAAACTACAGGCGGATCAAGTAAGCCCCGGTCCCGCGTCCGGGGTATATGGGTTTACCGTCCGCCCTTTCTCTGTTTCTGGTAACAATCGAAGCCCACCGCCAGCAGCAGGACCGATCCCTTGATCACCATCTGCACATACTGGGTAATGTTCATCAGCACCATACCGTTGCTCAGGACCCCGAGGATGAGGATGCCCGCCACCACATTGGAGATCTTGCCGAATCCGCCGTTCACGCTGACCCCGCCCAGAACCACCGCGGTAAGCACATCGAACTCGAAACCCTTCCCCGCCAGGGCCTGGCCGGACATAGTGCGGGAGAGCATCACAATACCGGCCAATCCCGCGAAGAACCCCGACAGGGTATACACCAGGTATTTGACCCGCTTCACGTTGATCCCCGAAAGGGCCGACGCCTCCTCGCTGCCGCCCACCGCGTAAAAATAGCGGCCGAAATAGGTCTGGTTCAGGATGAACGCGCCGGCGGAAAGAATCACGATCATGATGATCACCGGGTTCGGGATGGGCCCCAGGTACCCCTGCCCGATGACGGTAAAGCCTTTGGGAAATCCGAAGATGGGCACCCCGCCGCAGATGATAAACGCCAGGCCCTCCAGGATGGTCATGGTGGAGAGGGTTACGATGAGGGGCGGCATCTTGATATTGGCAATAACCCAGCCGTTAAAAAAACCGACCGCCGTAGCCATCGCCAGGGCGATGAGGCAGGCCGGGACCGGATGCATACCGGCCTTGACCATAAACCAGGCGGAGGTAATGTTCACCAGGGTAATGGTTGAACCGATGGACAGGTCTATACCCCCCAGGAGCAGCACAAAGGCCATTCCCACCGAGGCGATTCCCATCATGGAAACCTGCCGCATCACGTTGAGGATATTATTGGGCCTCTGAAACTTGCCGCCGGTAAGGGCGCTGAAAAAAAACAACCAGCAATAAAAGGGCAAGATATATGCCGTAATTTTTAACCGCCCCAAGGATCTTTTTCATCCGGGGATTTTCACTGCTCATACCGCCTCCTTTTCAGTTTTAGACGCGTATCTCATAATCAATTTCTGATCAAAATCTTTTCCGGCGACCTCGCCGCTTATCCCGCCCTCGGAAAGCACGATAATCCGGTCCGCCATTCCCATAAGCTCCTCCATCTCCGAGGAAATCATCACGATAGTTTTTCCGTTTTTTACCAGTTCATTGATAAGTTTGTAGATTTCATGTTTGGCCCCCACGTCAATGCCCCGGGTGGGCTCATCCAGAATAATAAGCTCAGGCTCCGTGGCAAGCCACTTGGCGACAATAACCTTCTGCTGGTTGCCGCCGCTTAAATTTTTAATTTTTTGAAACAGATCCGGCGTCTTGATCCTCATGCTGTCCTTGTAGGCCTCGGCGATTTTCTGTTCCCTCTTCTTGTTGACCACCGACATTCGGGATATGCGGCCCAGAATCGCCATGCTGATATTGCCCTTAATGTCTATATCCAGCAGCGCCCCCTGGCGCTTGCGATCCTCCGGGACCAGGGCGATGCCGCAGTTGATGGCGTCCCGGGGCGTTTTGGGCGCTATTGGCTTTCCGTTAAAAATAATCTCCCCGGCGGTCTTGGGCTTCACCCCGAAGATCAGCTCCGCCAGTTCCGTCCGGCCCGCTCCGATAAGTCCGGCGAAGCCCAGAACCTCCCCCCGGTGAACCTTAAAAGAAATATCCTTTAGGCCGTTCCCCGAAAGCCGCCGGGTTTCCAGAAGCACCGTATCCGTAAGGGACGACGCGCCCCGGGCCGGATAGGTTTCCTTGAATTCCCGGCCGACCATGGCGGTAACCAGGTGTTCCACATTGGTTTGGGAGGTCTTGAGGGTTTCTATTTTTTGACCGTCCCGCATGACCGTAACCCTGTCGGAGAGGCGGAAAATTTCGTCCATACGGTGGGAAATATAAATAATGGTAACCCCCTGGGCTTTCAGCCGGTCCACCATTTCAAACATTTTCTCCACCTCCGCGCTGGTCAAGGGCGCGGAAGGTTCATCCATAATAAGAATCCGCGCCTTTTCAGACACCGCCTTGGCGATCTCCACGAGCTGCTGATACCCCACCGTCAGGTTCCGCACCAGTTCCCGGGGGTTAATATCAATATCAAGCATCCTGAAAAGTTCCGCGGATCGTTCTTCCATCGCCCCGCGGTCGATGCGGATACCCTTACGGAGGGCCTTGCCCAGAAAAATATTTTCCGCCGCCGAAAGTTCGTCCACCAGGTTGAATTCCTGGTAGATCACCGCAATGCCGTTTTCCTTTGACAGCCGGGGGGACATGGCGGCGAATTCTTTTCCGTTGACCACGATTTTTCCCCGGTCAGGCTCCACCGCGCCGGTGCAGGTTTTTATCAGGGTGGATTTGCCGGCGCCGTTCTCCCCCACCAGGGCGTGAACCTCCCCCCGGATCACCTCAAGGGTAACATCGTCCAGGGCCGCCACCCCCGGATACGTCTTGGTGATGTTTTTTAACTGAAGCGCGAAGTCTTCCACGTATAAACCTCCTATTCGCAGACAAAGGGCGGAACCCGCGGAGAACCCGGGGGTTCCGGGCGGATACCGCCGCGATTTTTACTCCGCCGCCTCAAGGTTGTTTATGGTA
>JAISPH010000074.1 GCA_031275035.1 Treponema sp. | reverse complement strand
CATCGACAGCGGAACCTGGGTTTTCCCCTGCAGGGAAGGTTTTTCCGGCGCCTCCTGGTGAAAGGAGGGATCTCCCGGTAAAATCCCGGACTCCGCATTTACATCTGAAAACAAGTCTGCCCCTTAAGCGTTACACACTATTGCTCTGAAAACATTGGCTTTAAGAGCTTCTCTATCCCAAAATCCGGGGGCCCCCCGCCGGGGTTTCCCGAAATTCCCTATAAGCGCCGCCAGATCGTTCCGGCGGGTCCGTCTTCCAGCAGGATACCCCGGCTTTTAAGGGTATCCCGGATAGCATCCGCCCGGGCAAAATCTTTGGCCTTCTTTGCCTCAGTCCGCCGGGCGATAAGATCCTCAATTTCCTTAACGGCATCCGTATCTTCCATGTGTTCAAGGCTCTTCTTCGCCTGTTCCTCCAGGCCGAGGCCCAGGACCCGGTCCATGTCGAAGGTTACCGCAAGAATTTCTCCGCCTTCAAGGCCGCTGTCCCGGAGGACCCTCCAAAGTTCCGCCAGCGCCCGGGGGGTGGAAAGATCGTCGTTTAGGGCCCGGTCAAAGGCGGCCAAATAGGCCTGGGCCGCGCCGGAAAGGGCCGGTTCCGCCCGGCTCTGTATTTCCAACGCCGCCTTTACAACGCCGGTCCCGGTCTTGGCCGCCAAAGTGCGGATCTTGTCCAGGAGAGAGCGCCGGGCGTTCCGGGCGCTGTCCAGTCCTTCATAGGAGAACTGCAACTGACTCCGGTAATGTCCCCCCAGGAGGAAGTACCGGTAGTCCAGGGGATCGTAGCCTGAGTCCGTTAAGCTTTGAAGAGTGAGAAACCCCCCGGCGGATTTGGACATCTTTCCCCTGTCCAGGACCAGGAATTCATTGTGGAGCCAGTATTTAACCCAGGGGCTTTTGCCGGTGGCGGCTTCGCTCTGGGCTATCTCATTGGTATGGTGGATGGGAATATGATCGATACCCCCGGCGTGGATATCAAACTGCTCCCCCAGGTACTTGATGCTCATGGCGGAACATTCGATATGCCAGCCCGGATAGCCCCGGCCCCAGGGGCTGTCCCAGACCAGGGCCTGATTTTCAAACTTGCTCCTGGTAAACCAGAGCACAAAATCCTGGGGGTTCCGCTTGTTTTGGTCCACTTCGGTCCGGGCGCCGGCCTTAAGATCCTCAAGCCGGAGCCGGGCAAGCTTCCCGTAGGGGGGGAACCGGGCCACGTCGAAGTAGAGATTACCCCCGGCAAAGTAGGTAAAGCCATGGGCTTCAATTTGCCGTATCAGGCCTATCATGTCGCCGATATGCTCGGTAGCCTTGCAAATAATATCGGGCCTGCGTATGTTCATCCGTTCCGTATCGTTAAAAAAAGCCCCGGTGTAGAAATCGGCGATTTCCATCACCGACTTTCCCCGTTCTTCGGCGCTTTTTACCATCTTATCGTCGCCTTCGTCGTTATCGCCGCTTAAATGGCCCACGTCGGTGATGTTCATCACATGCTTTACCTGGTACCCCAGCCGTCGCAGGGTACGGACCAGCACGTCGTGGAGCACATAGGCCCGAAGATTCCCGATATGGGCATAATTGTACACCGTGGGACCGCAGCCGTAAAAACCGACCTGTCCGGTTTCAAGGGGTTCAAAGACCTGTAATTCCCGGCCCAGGGTATTAAAAAGGGTCAGCGCCATTAGTTGTTTAAGGTACGGAAAAAGGCGGAAAAAATCAACCGTACCGGGGGACCTCTGGCGGCGGGATTCAGTTGAAAGGGGCGCGGCGGAGGAACCACCGGCGCCCGCCGCCGTACAAACCGGCTATTCCCAGTCTCCGGCAAAGAGGATCTCCGGCTCCAGGCTGATGCCCAGGGCGGCTTTTACCCGCCGGATCAGCTCCTCCGTTAAGGCCCGGATATCCGCCGCCGTGGCCGTTCCGGTATTGATGATGATGTTGCCGTGGAACGGCGCCACCGCGGCCCCCCCCAGGGTAAAGCCCCGGAGGCCCAGGCTGTCGATGATCTTCCCCGCAGGTCTGCCGAAGGCCCGGTTGTTCTTGAAGGCCGAGCCTGCCGAGGGAAAGCGGTAATGGCCCTTTTCCTCCCGGTCCCGGCGGTGATCCGCCATTTCCCGGTATATTTCCTCCGGGAGGCGGGGCTTGAGGGAAAATTGCGCGGATAAGATGAGGACCTCCCGGTTCTGGAAGGGGCTTTTTTTATAGCCGAAATCCGCAGCCTCGAAGGGCAGGGTACGGGACTTCAGGGATTCGTCCAGAATTCTGGTTTCCATCAACAGATCCGACACGGACCTTTCGTAACAGCGGGCGTTCATCCACACCGCCCCTCCGGCGGAACCGGGCATCCCGGCGAGAAATTCCAGCCCCGAAAGGCCGGCGGCGGCGGCGGCCTCCGCGGCGCCGTCTACGGCCGTGCCGGAACGTACCCTTATGTACCGGCTTCCGCCGGCCCCTTCTCCCAGGTTCCAGCCGGTCCAGCCGGAGGTGTCCAGGACGATGCCCCGGATGCCCCGGTCGGCGATCACCAGGTTGGCCCCGCCCCCCAGGATGAATACCGGAACCCCCCGGGAGCGGGCGGTCCCGAGCAGGGCCACGGCAAATTCGGGAAAACCCTCTCCCCGGGGCCGGACCCAGAGATCCGCCGGTCCCCCCACCTGAAAGGTAGTGTGCCGGGACATCGGTTCACCGCAGGCCAGATCCCCCGTAAAGGGGACCGGAATTTTTTCCAGGAGCGCCCGAAGATCCGTCATATATCCCATACTACCCTAAATACAGCCGTTGACAAAGGCCGGAAAGGGTTTCTATACTTCTGTAAGTAGTGTCTGTCTGCAACGCGCGGGCCAAAGTCCGGGCCTGCTTTGCGGACAAATACCAAGTATGCCTTTTCGGACTGTATCTGAACGGTTTTGCTGTCCCTGCAAGTATGCCGGCCGTCCGCAAAAATCGAGGGTTTAATGGCCAATCCACTGCAGCTAACCTTTGTTAACTTTCAGAAAGATTCGTATATTGTGGTCGAAGGCAAACAAAACGCCGACCGTTTCTTTATAATCCGCCAGGGCAAGGTACGGGTTTCCAAAGACGTGGAGGTAGTCGCCGAGGAGGGGGGCAATGTGCTGGGGCCCGGAGACTTCTTCGGGGTTGTTTCCACCATGTCCTCCCACAGCCACATCGAGACCGCCCGGGCCCTGACCGACGTTACCCTTATCTCGGTTCAGAAAGAACAGTACGGCCAGCTTATCCAGAACAATACCCCCGTGGCTATGAAGATCATCCTCCAGTTCTCCCGGCGTATGCGCTACCTGGACGAAGCCCTTACCCGGCTCACGCTCAAGAACACTGCGGATAACGATTTTTCCCATCTCTTTAAGGTGGGGGAATATTACGCCAGGCAGAGCCAGTACAATCAGGCCTACTATGCGTATTATAAATACCTCAAGTACTGTCCCCGGGGGAACGAGGTAAACCTGGTCCGGGAACGGATGATGAAGATTGCCCCCTATGCCAAAGCGGTGCAGTTTGAATTTAAGACCGATGAGCTTAACCGGCAGTATCCCAAGGATTCCATGATCTTCTCCGAGGGGGAGCCCGGGGATGAGCTCTACATTATCCAGAAAGGTTCCGTCAAGATCGCCAAAATCGTGGATAATAACGAAGTGCTCCTGGCGGTGCTTAAAGCCGGGGATATCTTTGGGGAGATGGCCCTTCTTGAATCCAAGCCCCGGGCGGCCTGCGCGGTAGCCTATGAGGATTGCCGGGTCCTGGCGGTGAACCGGGTCAACTTTGAACGCATGGTGGGGACCCAGCCCCAAATTATCGCCCGGCTTACCACGCTCCTGGCGGAACGGATCTGGTTTATCTACCAGCAGCTTGCCAATTCCCTGATCTCCGATCCCCTGGGCCGCATGTACGACGCGCTCCTGATCCAGCTGGAAAAAAACAGAATACCCCTGGACGCGGCCCAGTCCTATACCTTCGATTTCGGCCCCAGGGAACTGGTAAATATAGTGGGGCTTCCCCAGGGGGACGGCGCCCTGGTTCTGCGGAAAATGCTGGAAAATAAAAAGATCCAGGTAATGAAGGACAAGATCTATACCACGGACGTTACCGAGGTCATCAAACAGACCGAATACTACCGGAAGATGCAGAAAATTGAAAAATCCCGCCGGGGATCGGCGGCGTGGAATTAGCGCCCCGTTCCGGTCCGCCCGCGGCGGCGGGTTCCGGCCCGGCGCTTTCCCTTTTCCGGTTTTTTGCCGATAGTATTATCGATGAAACGTTCCCTGCTGTTTTGTATGCTGTTTTTCCCGCCGTTGCTTTGGGCCCAGGCCGATCCCGGCGGCCGGTGGATCGCCCTGCCGGAACCTCAGGGGGATCAGGCGGAACCCCCGGCGGAGGTCCTGCCCAGGGAATTCCGGGGGATAAGCCTGGGTATGGGCCTGGAGGATCTTAAGGCCGCCCTGCAGCGGGACGGGCTCTTTCATTTCCGGGGGGACCGGGACGTTTCCTTTCTCCCCTCCGGGGAACAGAATCTGGTGGAAACCACGGGCCTTTCCTTTATACGCCGGGCCTTCTTTCAACTGCGGGAAGGACAGGTTTTCATCATGGCCTTTGTCCTGGACCTCTCCCTTATCGATCACTATTCGGTGTTTACCACCTTTGTAAAGAAGTATGGCGATCCGGTCCGCCTTGACCCCAAACGGGCGGTCTGGGAAACCGGGGATACCCGGGTCTCCATTGAACGGCCCCTGACGGTAAAGTACATCGATATGAAGGTATTCAAGGAGCTTATCGATCAGTCCGAAGTTGAAGCGTCGGGGGAAGTTTTCCTGCGCCAGGAATTTCTGGATGCGTTTTAAGTCCCCCCTTAAGGCCGGTTCCGGGAAGGCCGGGCCGCTTCGCCGCCGCGCCGTTTTACTGTGGGCCCTCCTCTTTTCCCTGGGCGGCCTGAACTGCGCCCCGGCGGGGCAGAAAACCCTGGCCCTGCGGGAGCTTGTCATCGAAACCGCCTCCGGGGCTGCGGTGCCCCTCAGCGCCGAGATTGCGGTTACCGCGGAGGAACAGGCCGCGGGCCTGATGAACCGGAGGAGCCTCCCCGACGGGAAGGGGATGCTCTTTGTGTATGCCAGGGACGAACGTATGTCTTTCTGGATGAAGAATACCCTTATCCCCCTTTCCATTGCCTTTATCGCCTACGACGGCAGGATCCTCGAAATACGGGACATGAAACCCCGGGACCTTACCCCCGTGCGGTCCGCCCGCTCTGTCCGCTATGCCCTGGAAGTTCCCCAGGGCTGGTTTGACCGGGCCGGGATTGCCGTGGGGGACAGGCTGATCCTTGCCGGAGACTAAGCTCTGGCTCCGTCAGGCGGGGAAAGGGAACCGCGCCGGACCTGCGGTCCGGGACCGGGGCCCCGTATGAACTTTTACCTTGAAGGCCGGAGCCCCCGGCGGGCCGCTGCCTTAAAACCGGGGCTTTTGTCCGTACTGTCCGGGCGGTTCGCGGCTGAATCGCCTTGCAGGCTTATAGCCGGCCGCACATTCCTGCATCTGCAGCCGGTTTTCCTGCCGGAACGGGGCTTGTCCCTAAGAATCCGGGCTGTTTTCTGAAAAATCCAGATTATTTTCTCAAGAAAATAAACCGTTTTCTCAGGAGGCTTACCGGCCCCTAAAGGAGGCTTACCGGGTCCACGTCCACTTCAAGATAGACCCTGGCGTCCCTGCCCTGTTCATACCGGGCCAGGGCGGAACGGACCGCCCCGTGGAGGGGTCCCATGGAAGGGCCCCGGAGGATGATCTGCCGGCGGTGGTTTCCTGCGATAATGCCGACGGGACATTCCGCGGGGCCCAGCATCTCCGCGTCCGCCGGCAGGAGGGGGCCCGCAATGTCCGCCAGGCGTCCGGCGGCGGCGTCCGCCCGGTCCGCTTCCTTTGAACGGAACGTAAAACGGATAAGCCTCGTATAGGGGGGGAAGTTTAACCGTTCCCGCTGGGCAAGCTCCGCGGCAAAGAAGCCCGCTACGTCCAGGGAACAGGCCCGGAGTATGACGGGGTCCCGGGGGCGCAGAGTCTGGACGATAACCTTGCCGTCGGGGAAATAACGGCCCGCCCGGCCCGCCACCTGTACAATGAGGGAGAAGGTCCGTTCCGCGGCGCGGAAGTCCGGGAGCTGAAGCCCCGTATCGGCCATAACTACCCCGACCAGGCGCACTCCGGGGAAGTTAAGCCCCTTGGCTACCATCTGGGTTCCCAGGAGCAGATCGATTGTCCCGGCCTTGAATGCCTCCAGGGTTTCCCGGAGGCTGCCCTTCCGGGCGGTACTGTCCGCGTCGGCCCGGCGGATGCGGAGATCCGGAAAGGTACGGCGGACCTCCTCTTCTATCATCTCCGTGCCTATTCCGGTAAAGCCCGCCTCCAGGGAACCGCACCCGGGACAGTGGGCGGGGGGAGGGGCGGCGTACCCGCAGTAATGGCAGACCGCCCGGCCCCTGGATTTATGATAGGTGAGGGAAACCGAACAGCGGCGGCAGCTTAGTTCAAAGCCGCAGGCCGGGCAGTGGTAGTAATAGGCGAAGCCCCGGCGGTTGAGAAAGAGTATGGTCTGCCGGCCCATCCGGGCGGTAAGGCGTATCTCCTCTTTTAGTTCCCTGGTAAGACAGCCCTCGTTTCCTGCAAGGCTTACGGGTAGAATCTCCGGGGGGCTTCCTCCCGAAAGCCGCCGGGTCAGATCCAGCCGGCGTATGGTTCCCTCCCCCATCAGTTTCCAGGCTTCCGCCGAAGGGGTGGCGGACCCCATTACCAGCCTGGCTCCGGCAAGGGAACAGCGGCGCATCGCCACCTGCCGGGCATGGTAACGGGGGGTGCTGCCCGATTTATAGGAGCCATCGTGTTCTTCGTCAATGATGATGAGCCCCAGGTTCCGCAGAGGGGCGAAGGCGGCGCTCCGGGGGCCGGCCACAATGCGGACTTCACCGTTCCTGATGCGGACCCATTCGCCGAGCCTGGCGCCGGGGGACAAGCCGGAGTGGATGGTGGCCGCGGCGGAGCCGAACCGTTTGGCGATGATCCCGGCGGTCTGGTGGGTAAGGGAAATTTCCGGCACCAGGTAGATGACGGATTTTCCCTCGTTCAGGACCGCCTCCGCCGCCCGGAGAAAGACCTCGGTCTTGCCCGAACCGGTAATGCCGTAGAGATAAAACATGGCCGGTCCCGGCCGGCCTTCCGCCGGCGCCGGTCCGCTTATCGCCGCCAGGGCCTGTTCCTGTTCGCCGGAGAGAACCGGAGCTTCGGCGGCGATTTCCTCTCCCCCTTCGAAGGAAGCGTACTCTCCGGGCCGCCTCCCCGAGGGGATCATCGCCGCCAGGGCTTCCCCGGTTCCGCAGAAATAGTATGACGCCATCCATTCCGCCAGGGCGATATTCTCATCGCCGAAGAGGGGTTCCCTGTCGACTACCCGCCGTACCGCCTTGAGGGTCCCCTCCGCCACGCCCTCCGGGGGCGTATCCCTTTCGCCGGTGATATAGCCCAGGAGTTCCCGCCTGCCGAAGGGAACCATGGCCCGCTTTCCCTTGGCCCCCTGGCCCTTTGGATCGATACGGTAGGTAAAGATCTGGTTCAGGGGGAGGTCGAAGACCAGATCCAGATAGGCCGGGGCGCCGGCGGGGATTGCAGAATTGTCCCCGGGGGATTTTTTTTTAGTTTTTGCCATGGATACTTACCCGCCGCCCTTGGGGCCCGCATTAGGGGCGGTCATTATGACTCCCCGGAGGCGGAAAGGTCCGGTTCGTCCAGCCTTGCCTTAAAGGTTTTTAGATCCTCCCAGGCGGGCCGCTTGAGCGATTCGTCCCGGAGGAGGGCGCTGGGATGATAGGTGGGGAGCAGGGGCGTACCTTGATAATCCGCAAAGTGTCCCCGGAGTTTCCCTATGCCTGCTCCGGTATTGAGGAGCAGCCCCGTAGAGACCCTGCCCACGCTGAGAATGGCCCGGGGCCGGAGCAGTGCAATCTGGCGGGTAAGAAACGGGGAACAGGCCAGGGTCTCCCCCGGCAGGGGGTCCCGGTTTCCCGGGGGCCGGCATTTGACTACATTGGCGATAAAGCAGTTTTTTTCCCTGAAGAGGCCGATGGAGGCCAGCATCTTGTCCAGGAGCCGTCCCGCCTTCCCCACAAAGGGCCGGCCCGAAGCGTCCTCGTCCGCGCCGGGCCCTTCTCCGACGATAAGCGCCAGGGGCCGGCTTACCCCCTCGCCGGGAACCGCCTTGTTCCGGGTTGCGTGGAGGGGGCAGCCGGTACAGAGGCGGATCTCTCCGGCGATCCGGTCCAGGGAATCCTCCCGGGGGGGTTCGGAATCCCCTACGGCGGACTCCGCCGGGATCGCCGCTTCGGGCCGGTCGTCCGCGAAAGCATAAACCGCGGGAGGACGCCTGTAGCCGTCCCCAAGGTAAGCTTCGATTAC
Organism: Treponema sp.; assembly: GCA_031275035.1. Next base: position 6,517 of record JAISPH010000074.1, on the reverse strand, counting down.
ATCCAGGGTCCGGGCCAGGCGCTTTTTTTCTTCGGCCTTCATGGTACTCCAGAGTATCAGCGGAAACCCATGAATTCAACTATAAGCCGGGGCTGTTTCAAAACCTCAAGCTTTAAAACCGGCTCAACGTTACTGCCGCCGGTAAAAAACCGCCGGCACTTCAGAAAAAAATGCCCGCCGTCTTGACACAATTTTTATGGAAAGGTATAGTACCATTGTTTCTATTAATAGAAACAATTATTTTTGGAGGTTGACATGGACAAAAGGATCTTGCTGGCCGTATTGGGACTGGCGTCGGCGCTGACGGGCTGCGGAAAGGGGACGGACAAGGCTAAAAGTGTGGCTATCCTGACCCCCTATCTTTCATCTACTACGACCAAGCAGATGGTTGATATTCTGGATAAAAATATACGGGAGAAAGGCTGGAGTCCTACCACGGTGGACACCAAGAACGACTTTGCCGCCCTGGCAAGCCGTATGGAGGATCTGGTTACCAGCAGGGTGGACGCCATTGTTATAGTCAGCGCGGACCCTTCCCAGATTGCCGATCAGATAAAGCAGGCCGACGCCGCGGGCATCCCGGTCTTCGGCTGCGACAGCGGTTTTATCGAAGGGATAACCGTCAACGCCACCAGCGACAACTACCAGATGTCGGAACTTATCAGCAATTACCTCTTCGATCGGATAAACCATGAGGGTAATCTGGTGATTCTGACCCACCGGCCCCATCCGGGGATCTTTAAGCGGAATGAAAAGCTGGATCAGCTCCTGGCCGAAAATCCGCGGATACAGGTTGTTACGGAACAGCATGTGGATGTTCCCAATCCCATAGATAATGCCAGAACGGTGATGGAGAACATACTCCTCGGCAGCGCCGCCCCGGGGTCCATTACCGCGGTATGGTGCGCCTGGGACGAGGCGGCCATAGGCGCGGTCCAGGCCATTAACGATGCGGGCCGGACCGGGATCATCGTAACCGGGATCGACGGCAATGCCCAGGCCAAGGAGTACATCGATCAGGGGAGCGCCCTCAAGGCAACCATCGAACAGAACTTTGCCGGCATGGCGGATATTGTGGCGGAGCAGCTGGACAAATACTTTGCCGGAGAGACCCTGGTCCGGGGCGATCAGTATGCCCCGGCGGCGATCTACTCCAAATAGGCCGCGCCGTGGTTTTAGAGACCAGGGGTATAACAAAACGCTTCGGCCCTATATTTGCATTGGAGGACGTTTCCCTCTCCATCCGTCCCGGGGAATTTCACGCCCTGGCCGGTGAAAACGGCGCCGGTAAATCCACGCTGATAAAGATTCTCGGCGGGATCTACCCCGCCGACGGAGGGGAGATACGCTGGCAGGGGGAACCGGCGGCCATCTCCAGCCCCCGGCGTTCCATGGATTTGGGCATCCGGATTATCCATCAGGATAGAAATCTGGTGCCCTCCTTTTCGGGGATGGAGAATGTCTATCTCGGTCTTGGTTACGAAAAGCGGGGCCTCCGTATCGACTGGAAAAAGATGCGGAACCGGGTCTCCCTTCTGATGGACGAACTGGGTATTCACATACCCCTGGATACCCCTGCCCGGGATCTTTCTCCCTCCCAGCGGACCCAGGTGGAGATCATCCGGTCCATGATGACCCGTTGCGGGCTCCTCATTCTGGATGAGCCCACCGCCTCGTTTACGGCGGAAGAGTCGGATCGGCTCTTTGCCGTTCTTAAAAAAGTACGGAGCCGGGGGGCGGCGGTGCTCTATGTTTCCCACCGTTTGGATGAGGTAACGGCCCTTTCGGACCGGATCACCATTCTGCGGAACGGCAGGCTTATCGATACGCTGGAAACGGAACGTCCATTCCGAACCGGAGACGCCGCGCCGAAGAAGGCCGGGACGCTGAAGGATCTTGTTATTTCCCTGATGACCGGAGATCCTGAACCCGCCGGGGAGCGGAAAACCGGGCGGTCCCGGTCCTTAGGAGACTGTCTTCTGGAAGTTTCGGGCCTTTCATCCCGGGACGGTCTGGTGAAGGACGTGAGCCTCCGTCTCCGTTCCGGGGAGATACTCGGCCTCTTTGGCCTGGGGGGTTCCGGGCGTACCGAAACCCTGGAATGCATCTACGGAATCAGGGAAAAGGCCGGCGGATCGATCCGCTTCCTGGGGAAGGATTATCCCCGGCCCTCGGCCCGGGTTTCCCTGACCAGGGGGATGGTCTTAATTTCCGAGGACCGCCGGGGCCGGGGGCTGATACCCGCCCTTTCGGTAAAGGAAAACACGGTAATTTCCGTTCTGGATCGCTACAGCCGCCTGGGATATATGGACGACCGGGCCCAGGAACGGGATACGGTAAAACAGATTGAAACTCTCTCTATAAAGACCGGCGGACCCCGTCAGAGGGTGGAAGAGCTTTCCGGAGGGAATCAGCAGAAAGTGGTTTTTGCCAAGGCCCTGATGTCTTTGCCGGAAATTATCCTCTGCGATGATCCTACCCAGGCGGTGGACGTAAAAACCAGGCATGAGATCCACGCCCTGCTCAGGGAACTTGCGGGACAAGGCAGGGGGGTGATCTTTGTTTCTCCGGATCTGCGGGAGCTTCTGGAGACGGCGGATACAATCCAGATCATCTCCCGGGGACGGAGCGGAACATGTTTTGAAAACAGCGGCGTCGGCGCCGAAGAGGTGCTGAGCCTCTGTTATGCCGAGCAGGAAAGGAAATGGAAAAGATAAAACAGCAGCTTCAGTCCTACGGTACCATTCTGGCGGGGGCGCTCATTATCATCGTATTCTGCATCCTCAACCCCCGGGCCTTTATGACGGTGCAGAACCTTATCAATATCACCCGGCAGATTTCCCTGCTGGTGGTTATCTCCCTGGGGGCCACCCTGGTTATGTCGGTGGATGAATTTGATCTGTCCCTGGGAGCGGCGGCCAGTTTTGGAGGGCTCCTGGCGGCGAAGCTTGCCCTGGGAGGCGTCCCTATTCCGGTAAGCTTCATCGCGCCCCTTGTCCTTGCCTTCGGCATGGGCCTTATCAACGGATTTTTAGTTACCCATTTCCGGGTACTTTCCTTTATCACTACCCTGGGAACCAGTACGGTCATCAGCGGACTGGCCTACTGGCTGACCAACGGCGCCTCAATCTCCGTGGGGCTGCCCCAGGGCTTTAAGTTTTTCAGCGCCGTTTCTTTCGGGCCGGTACCGCTCCTCTCGGTAATTATGGCGGCGCTGATCGTTGTATTCTGGTTTATCATGGAACACATGGCCTTTGGCCGGAGGCTTTATGCCCTGGGGGGAAATCTGGCTGCGGCGGAGGCGGCGGGGCTTAATGCGGCGCTGAACAAGAACCTGGCCTACGGGATATGCGCCGTTCTGGCCGCCTTTACGGGGGTGTTGATGGCTTCCCGGATAGGTTCCGCCACGCCCACCAGCGGGGACGGAATGCTCCTCAGTTCCTATGCGGCGGTTTTTTTGGGCAAGACCATGTTCGGACGGGGGGTTCCCAATATAGGGGGAACCGCTCTGGGGGCGGCCATTCTGGGGATACTGGCCAACGGTCTGACCATCATGCGGGCCCCCACCTTTCTCCAGGATGTGCTGACCGGTTCCATCATTGTGCTTGCGGTGATAGCCCCCAAATTGAGCGGCCGGGCCGGGAGGGGCTAAGTGTACACTGCAGTTTTCGATCTGGGGACCACCGCCGTAAAGGGGGTCCTGGTTTCCGACGCAAAGGAAGCGGTCTTCCGGTACGCCCAGCCGGTGAATGCTCCTGCGGCGTCTTCCGTGCAGAACGGGACGGATCCCCGCATTCAGTATGTGGAACAGGACCCCCGGGACTGGTACGCCGCCTTCTGCGCCGTCTCCCGGCGTATCTTCCGGGCCGGTTTTGAACCCGGCGCGGTCCGGGGCATAGTTATGAGCGGCCAGATGCAGGACCTTATCCCCGTTGACCGCCGGGGCGATCCGGTCCGGCCCGCCATACTCTACAGCGACGGCAGGGCCGGGGAGGAAGCGGCCCGCCTGGTTTCCCTTATCGGGGCGGATACGCTGCGCCGCAGCACCGGGAATGACCTGGACGGCTCCATCCCTGCGGCAAAGCTGCTCTGGTTCAGGGAGCATGAAAGGGAAAACTATGCCCGGACCGCCTTCATCCTGGGAAGCTCCAAGGACTTCATCATTCTAAAACTCTGCGGCAGGGCCGCCGCGGACATAACCGCCGCCTCCACCATGGGGCTTATGGACATTCATGCAAAGCGCTGGGATGACGCTATCCTCAAGGCCCTGGATCTTGCCCCGGAGTTACTGCCGGAATTGTTTTCCGCCGGCGAAGAGACGGGGAGGGTGAGTCCCCGCGGGGCGGAGGAGACGGGTTTCAAAACAGGAACGCCGGTTTATGCCGGTTCCGGCGATGCCGGGGCTTCGACCCTGGCCTCGGGGATAATCAGGCCCGGGGAGTACAGTATCTGTCTGGGGACCTCAGGCTGGATAGCGGCGATCTCCGGGGATACCGTTTCCATCCCGGGGGTCTTCAATCTGGCGGCGGTTTCCCCGGATCTGTACATCAATGTGGTGCCCTTTCTCAACGCCGGGGGAATCTACTCCTGGGTCAGCGGCCTCTGGTCCGCAGGGGACGGGGCTTACGATCATGCCGGCGCCCTGCTGGAAAAAAGCGAACCCGGGAGCGGGGGCCTCCTCTTTCTGCCTTACCTGGCGGGAGAACGTTTTCCCGTGATGGACCCCCGCATCAGGGGGGCCTATATAGGGATAAGCCGGGACACCGGTCCCGCCCAGATGACCCGGGCTTGTCTTGAAGGGGTGGCCTTTTCCATACGTCAGGGCCTTGAGACCATGGCCTCCGGGGAAACGCCCCGGAAAATAAACCTTATCGGCGGCGGAGTCAGGACGCTTCTCTGGCGGCAGATCCTGGCGGACATACTCCAAAGCCCCGTTACCGTGGCGGAGGAAAGCTCCGAGTACCTTCCCTGCATCGCCCTGGCGGCGGCGGTTTTTACCGCTCAGGGCCTTGAAGCAAGCTGCGAAAGCTATATGGCGTCCCTCAAAGAAGGGAAGTTTCTATGCTACGAGCCCGGCCGGGCGGCGGCGGCGCTGGATGTCCAGTATCGCCGCTATCTCAAAATATACTCCGCCGTTAAGGGGATCTTTGAATAGCCGCCGTCTCCGGCGGTACATTACGGAGGATCCCCGAGTTTCTGTATTTCCCTGACAAATTCGTCCAGGTTTTCAAAGTGCCGGTATACCGAGGCGAAACGTATATAGGCTACCTTATCCAGGGTCCCCAGTTTTTCCAGGACCAGGTCCCCGATAACGGAGGCGCCTATCTCGTGGTTACCCTTATCCATGATCGCCGCGGCGTCCTCCACCTCGTTGACAAGGCTTTCAATGTTCATCTGGGATACGGGCCGTTTTTCCAGAGCCCGCTGGACCCCCCGTTCAATTTTTTCCCGGTCAAAAGGCTCCCTCCGGCCGTTCCGCTTTATCACCATAAACTGCTGATCTTCGATCCGCTCATAGCTGGTAAAGCGAAAACCGCAGCCGTTACATTCCCGCCGCCGCCTGATAGCTTCCCCCTTGGCCAGGGTCCGGGACTCGATAACCTTATCATCAAAATTCCCGCAATGAGGACAACGCATAACCGCCTCGCAGCAATAAATTCATCTCCGGGTGTTTTGTAACCGGAGTTGTTCTGAAACTTCAGTTTCCGCCGCATCAACCGGACTCTCGAACAAGTCCACTGTAACATGCAGTACCCCGCCCTGCAAGATCCGGTTCATTTTGTGTATGTATTGCCCCAGGTTCTTTCATCTGCTATGCTGTATGTCCAGCGTTTTTCGGAGGTAATATGAAGATAGGAATAGACACCTTCGCCTGCGACGGCGGCGTTTCAGGGGTGGGTGTTTATGTATCCCAGCTTTTGAAGAGAATCCCTCCCTCCGGCGCCCTCTATGAACTGTTCGGCTGGGAATTTGAACGTTATACCTTCAACGAAATAGCCGAAAACCTGGAATTTATTCCCCGCTGTTCCATAAACGGCAGAACCGCCAATGCGGTCTGGCATCTGGTAAAGTATCCCCGGTTTGCCCTTGGCCGGGGGTATGACGCATGTTTTTTTCCGGCCGCCCATAGAAGGCTCCCCTATTCCTCGCCCTGTCCGTCCATCGGGACGGTGCATACCATGGCGGCCTATTGGGGGAACCGGAAAACCAGGGAGCATCTGGGGGCGGTGATCCGCATGGTGCTTCCCAACGCCCTCCGGCGGCTGGACCGGATCATCGCCGTAAGCCAGTGGGTTAAGCAGGAACTAATAGAGATGACCCGGGTTAAGGAATCGAGGATAGAGGTGGTTCCCAACGGGATAGACCTTTCCGCCTATTATCCCCGGCCCCGGAACGACGAAAGCATACTTCTTATCCAGCCCTACAGTTTCCGCAGGCCCTATATACTTTACGCATCCCGGATAGATCATCCCGCCAAGAACCACATCAGGCTTATCAGGGCCTTTGAAATATTCAG
>JAISPH010000063.1 GCA_031275035.1 Treponema sp. | reverse complement strand
CGTAAACGCTGATACCGGCCCCCCTGGTTTCGTTGGCGGTGCGGGGCGTACCATTTATGCCGTCAGTGATAACTCCTCGCATTGTAAAACGATTTGGTTCATTTCCGTATGTTATTACGCTGCTTTCGCCGGTGGAGGGCCCGGCCCTCCAGGCGTTACCAGTGTTATCAATATACAAGCCTGTTCTGTAATGTCCCTGGAAAGCGTCCGGTATGTGTTCCCCAATCGCCCCGCCGTCATAGGGAAAGTCAACGGGAAGCGCCCCTCCCGGCGCTTTTCGCTAATAGAGCCGGCTCGCGTCCACCGTCTCCCGGATCTTCCCGGCCTCCCGGATAAGTGAATCCACATCCGCGTCCCGGTAGTGCCGGGTCATGGCTTCCGTGCCGTGGCCCATGAGCCGCCTGACTACCTCATCCGGCAGAGTTTCCAGAGACCGGGTATTAAAAGTATGCCGGAGCCAGTAGGGGGTAAGGTCCTCCCGCTCAAGCCCCGCCAGCCGTACCGCCCGGTGAAAAGCCCAGGTCAGCCGGTGGGGATCAAACGGTACGTTTTTATAGTTGGCAAAAATAAAATGCTCTGGCCGGGGCTTTGTTTTTTTCCTCAGCCGTTCCATCTCCTCCGCGGCCTGAACGGTCAGCATGGCCGGCTTGGCGGCCCCGGTCTTGGTTCCCTTTTCATGATCCCGCGTCCCCGATTCAATAGCCCGCATGACCGGGAAAAACCGCAGATCGGGATACCAGTCCCGCCACCGCAGGGCGACAAGCTCCCCCGGACGGAGGCCGGTATCCCGCAGGACCAGGAAGGCGCAGATGTACTTTTGGGATACGTAGAGTTTTCTCATGCCGTCATGGTCCCGGGGAAAAAGCCGCTTCATGGCGGCGATGGACACCGCCCCCCGCGGATGTTCCGGCCGGGAACGGCAGCGGATAACATCGCGCACGGGGTTTGTCTTTACCCTGTTTTCCCCGATAAGGTACACGTAAAGCTCGGACAACACCGACAGAATCCGGTTCCTGGTGGCTCCGGCCAGGGGCCGTCCGGTGAGTTTGGAAGCGATGCCCTCCATAGCCAGGTCGATCATCCGCACGGTGAGTCTCCGCGGGTCTGTGTCTCCCCATAAGGCGACGACATAGTTTTTCATAACAGCCGCCCGGGTCCGCAGGGATTTTTCCGTAAAGAAAATCTTTTTTTCCGCCCGTTTTTTCCGCCACCGCCCGTCCGGGGCAAACAAATCCGCATAATCTTTGATCCTGAGCATAAAAGCCTCCTGGGTTTTTATCGGTTAGTCCCTACTTGACCTATGTTTCATAAATAACGCTGATTACACGATTTTCAGCTTCTGTCCGGGATAAGGTGAAACCAGGGAGACATAAATGAAAATACTGAATTTCCAAACGATTGACGGATATGAAATACTTATTAGTGTTTCAAACCCTGCCGTTGACCCGGCGGCCACAGAAGCAAGAATAAAATCAACCTTGTCTGGAAGCCATAAACCGGAAAAAGAATTGTATTCGGAAAACATCGTTTTTGCCCGTTGCGGACCGGGCCAGAGGCTTGTAAATGATACCGAAGGAGATAATCTTCAAACGGCCCTTGACGGTCTTACGGTTCATGAAAAACTGTCATCTTCCGGTGAGAAAATACCCGATTGGCGCAATATCGAATTCTGGATAAAAGACCAGAAATGGAAAAAACAAAAAATCGGGAGGCTCGGAGAACTGATTCCGGAAGGCGGAGTTTTAGGGGAAAATTTGGATGATTTTCAACGGGATGAGATCGCGGCGGATATGGAAAGCGAACGGGTTTCCGGTCTTACCCCTGAACAAATAAACACGGAGAAAAACAAACGGCGGATCGCCGTCTTGAAACAAAATTTGGCGGAAACCGATTATATCGCCGCCAAAATCGCGGAGGGCGTGGCAACCGTTGAGGAGTACGCTGACAAAATCGCCCAGCGCCAGGCCTGGCGGCAGGAGATCAACGCCTTGTCCGCTATATAGGTTACAACCCGGCGTCGCCGGATGCCCCACCGGGGCAATAAAAACGGGCAGAAACCCGGCAGCGCTAACTGCCGGGCAGGCGCCTAAACGCCTTCAGGGTTGCCCCCGACCCTACCCGCCCCAATGTACATCGGGTAGTTTCATTATCGGCAACCCAGCCTCAAGGTTTAAGCCCGTAATACTCAGAGGTATTCTCATAATGAGAACCCCTTTATCGTATTACGGGGGTAAGCAGCAACTTGCCGCCAGGATTCTGGGCATGATTCCGGAACATCAGATATATTGCGAACCCTTTTGCGGGGGAGCCGCTATATTTTTTGCCAAGAAACCGTCCAGCGTCGAGATTATTAACGACGCCAACGGGGAAGTAATCAACTTTTACGAAGTCCTGAAGCGGGACTTTCCGGCCCTGGAGCGGGAAATCGAGATCAGCCTTCATAGCCGGACACAGCACCGCCATGCCAGGGTAATCTACGATAACCCGGATATGTTTGACCGGGTAAAACGGGCCTGGGCCGTATGGATGCTGTCCAACGTCTCCTACGGCTGTAAGCTGGACGGCAGCTTTGGGTACGACCGTAACGGCACAACCAGCAAAAAGATGGCAAACAAGCGGCTGGGATTCAATGCTGACTATGCAATCCGCTTGCAGCAGGTACAAATAGAGTGCTGCGATGCCCTGCGGATCATCCAAAGCCGGGATACGCCGCGGACATTCTTTTATCTTGATCCGCCTTATCCCGGCACAGATCAGGGTCATTATGACGGCTACACCCAGATGGACTTTGACGCCCTCCTTGGACTTCTAAAGACCATCCAGGGGAAGTTCC
>JAISPH010000062.1 GCA_031275035.1 Treponema sp. | reverse complement strand
ATTTGCCCGCCGCAAATGTAACGGTAACGGCGGAATTTGAAACAAAGACCTCCGGGCAGTTGGTTGAAGCAGGGACCGAATACCTGATGGATGCGAACTTTGACGCCGCCATTAGCGCTTTTGAGTCCGCCTACCAACAGGACCGGACCAATACGGCGGCGCTTGTTTATTCCTCCCTGGGTAAGCTTGCATCCATTGCCACAGACCAGAATGTCCGGAATCTGATGGAAAACAGGCTGGGCTTTACCGGCTATCCCGGAACCATAGATGAACTGATCACCGCCGACTGGATGGAGACATATACCAATGAAACCCTGGTTTGGTACTATTATGAAAATAATACATCCTATAGATGGCATGACCCCCAAAATGAGTGGGATGCTCAGTTCCTTGGGCTTTACGGATTGCCGCTGAAAGCGGGGTATTACTACGAAGAAGCGCTGGCAAAAACTGAATATACCCTTGTAGCTACAGACAGGAAAATCGGCCCGCTTGATTCTTATTATGATGGAGACCTCGGCGTCTGGGTCTATTGGTACGGTTCCGATCCCAGTGGCGGAGGCCGGGGCCCGGGGTATTATTATTATTCTGGGTATACACATGTTTTTGTGAGCGGAACGCAGATAACCGGCCCGCTTGATTCTTATTATGATCAAGACTTCGGTGCCTGGGTCATTTGGTACGATTCCGATCCCAGTGGCGATGGCCAGGGCCCGGGGTACTATTGGAGCACAAGCTACACTTATAAATTAGGTTCCGAAAGCCCAAGATACGACAGGGGGACCGAAAAAATGCCCGGTCTGTCCCTGCCTGCCTGGTTTGCAGAAACCGGGATCTATAAGGATAGTTTAACCAATGCCGGAGCTTTGCAGGCCTCCGAATGGCCGCTGCTCTTCCTTGCCAACCTGGTGGACAAAAACCAGGAGGGGCTTAACGCCTTACTGGACGATATCCTTTCCTCCCTGTTCGGCGCCGCCTTTGAAGACGCGGCCGGCCGGTTTAAAGATCTGCCCTATGGACAGACGGTCGAGGTGGATGAGGAACTTATTGAGGCCTTCGGCCTGACGGAGCTTCTTGAGGGAGACAAAATATCTGTCGGCAGGGCGGAACTGGAGATCCTGTTCTCCGCCATCCGGCTCTTTAAGGCCAGTCTGGAATGGGTTGCGGCCTATGACTGGAACACGGATATCAGCTTCCTCATGACCGACTGGGAGACCCTCGAAGAGAATATCAGTACCCTCTCGCCCAGGAATCTTCCCTTTGGCAACAACTTTATGAAGGACCGGAATAACGGGATGATGGCCAAATCCAAGAATGATTTTGTCCAGGCCCTTACGGATACCATCAGCGCCTATGAGCATCTCATCAGTGCGGCCAGTGAACTGCCGCCGGCTTTTATTGACGAAATGAAAGAGTATGAGTGGATCAAGGACGGCGCATCCAAACTCAGGACCGCCATCCAAAACGGCGGAAATTTCTATGTGCCGGACTCTCCGCCCTCGGGAAATACCTATGACAACTCCCCCACAAATGCCCTGATCGGTATTAACATGGGCAAATTGTTCACCCCGGGTCAGTTCGCCATCGATCAACTGATAAACACCGAATCCGGCGGCAGGGCGCCGCAGTTCTATGCGTTTGGCGATGATGATTCGTCGGTTGCCATCACGAATAAAACGCAAATAGAACAATTGGATGAAAGTTACCTTATCGGGTTTCGGATCAAACTTGGCCGGATCAGGGAGGTGCTTATTAAGGGGATGGATGAATTCGTCTCTGCTGGTGAAAACACCATAGATATCCCGCTGTTCCCGGTGCAGATCGGGCGGGATCTGTATGGTTTATACCACAAGTAAAAACCGGGACCGTGTTTAACCGCAAAAGAGCCCCGACCCTGGTGTTAGGGCTCTTTTTATATCTTCTTTTCCCCCGGCCTTTCCCCCTGGGAGCCGATGAAGGCTTTTCCGTTTCAGCGGAGGCCGGGCCTCTCTGGGTGGAAGATGGCGGCGCGGCCCTTTATTGGCGAAGCGGCCTTTCCTTGAAAAAAGGAAAGCCCTTGTATGCGGATATTGTTATGGGCCAGGTCATTTCCAATCTGCCCTGGGCGGATGGAGTTGTCTTTGGGGGTCTGGGGAAACTCGGGTTTGACGCAGCCCGGTTCGGCCTTGATTTTAGCTGCGGTTTTTTTCACCACGCCCTGTTCAGCAGTGAAACGGAAGCCTTCTCCGTCTACAACGACGGGGGGCAGGGTTTTTTTGTCAACGTAAAGGCGCCGGTGCATATTGGGGAATGGAGCATCGTACCGTTCTTTTTATACGGTGCCGGCGGCTGGGCAGAGGGCAGCCTGTACTGGTTTTTCGGCAAACCCCGGATCCCGGCCCTCACTATCTCCGGCCTGTCTCTTAGGTATCAGGAACAGCACGAACTGGCCTTTCGTTATCTTTTTATGGATATGGACATACTTAATAATGATGCCGAGCGGCTTTTTGATTCCCGTTTGGACGCATATACCGCCTATTACCGGTTTTCTACGGAAATTTCAAATCTTCGCCTGGGAGGAAGCCTGGGCTGGGTTTATGCCGCCGCCGGAACAAACGGAGCCCTGACAGCCTCAAATCAGCATTACGCATATTTTCTATACAATTTTTACCATATAGATGGTTCTCTTGGCGTTCATGCCGGATTCGGGACCGTCGATCTGGGGCAGGTTTTCCCGTTTTTTCAGTATCGCCTTATGATCGGGGCCCTTCATATCTTTCAAGGCGCGGGCAGTGCGGATATCCATTATAAAAAGAAAAAGCTCTTTGGCGGAGAAGAGATCTTTGACACAATGCCCCTGGACATCGGAGGCCTCGGGGCCGCCTTTATTCTGCTTGACGCCGGAATTCCCGCCATAGGGCTTGGCAGGCGGGACAAAGTACACCTCTCTCTGGGACTAAAAAAACTCTTTGCCGTCCCCTGGGGTTATGAACAGGCCTTTCCCGGCGCTTCCGCTTTGCCGGGGGCCTCCAGTTCTTCGGGGAACAGCCTGCTAAAAACCATCCTGTTTTCAGGTCTATCCCTTTACGGTTCCCTGTATTGGTGAAACCTTCACTCCCGAATGTCTTCCAGTTCAACCTCCGGCAGGGAGGCGATGATGCCTTCAACCTCGGACCGGGAAAGGCCCGAAATTTTCATGGTAGAACGGCTGTGGCCCGGATCGTCCCCATCGGCATAGACGTAGGAAAAGATATTCCCGCCCTTCTCCGCAATGGCGCCGGAAAACCTGGCCAGTTCGCCGGGACGCTCCGGGATACTAAGGGCAATCCGCACCCCGCTTTTGCGGGCCCCAAAGGCGTTGATGAACACGTGGAAAAGGTCCGTGTCGGTGATGATCCCCGCCAGCAGGGACCCCTTCATCACCGGCAGGCAGCCGATGTGCTTGTCCGCCATGATCCGGGCGGCCTCTTCCACCACCTCGTTTTCGTCCACGGTGATCACGTGCCTTTCCATCACCTTTTCCACCTTGAGCTTCGAAAGCAGGTAGCTGATCTCGTAAATATCCAGGGTGGTGGCGGGAGAAGGCCCCGCCTTGATAAGGTCCTTTTGGGTCACAATGCCTATGAGCTTGCCGCTTTTGTCCAGAACCGGCAGGTGCCCGATCTTCTCCTTGTCCATGATGGATCGGGCTTCATTTACCGATAT
>JAISPH010000016.1 GCA_031275035.1 Treponema sp. | reverse complement strand
ACCGTGTTCAGACGCGGGAGCAGCAACAGCTACGGTAACATTTTCTAAATGAGGCATCTCGGGGCGCCATAATCCGCCTTCCTGGCGGATTATGGCATTGGAGACGGGGCTGGAACCCGCGGCGATATATACGCAATGCGTTTAACGCGGCGCAGGGGCGATATATACGAAGTACGTCTATAGACAGGGAAAAGGCCAGTTAGATGAACTGCGTATATATGCGGGGCGGGTGGGATATATACGAACTGCGTCTCTATGCCGGGGAGGCGATGTAACGCGCATTCGCTTTATTTCCGGGCAGGGATCGATTAGACGAATTGCGTCTATATGCCGGGGAAGGGGCGATATATACGAAGTACGTCTATAGACGGGGAAAAGGCCAGTTAGACGAACTGCGTATATATGCGGGGCGGGTGGGATATATATGAACTGCGTATATATGCAGGCAGGGGGCGGCCTTTACAGGGCAACGCTGGTTTTCAGTTTTTTTTCTTTTTCAAAACGGCGGAGGGCAAGTTCGATTAGTTTATCGATTAACCGGGTATAGGAAATGCCGCTGGCCTCCCAGAGTTTGGGATACATGCTGATCTTGGTAAATCCCGGCATGGTGTTGATCTCGTTTACCAGAATGGTTCCGTCGGCCTTCATAAAAAAGTCTACCCTGGCAAGGCCCTCGCAGCAGAGGACCTGGAAGGTTTGTATGGCCAGCTTCTGTATCTCCGCGGTTTTTTCCGGGGAAAGTCTGGCGGGGATTTCCAGGGAGGCTCCCTTTTCGTCAAGGTATTTCGCCTCGTAGGAATAAAAGTCGTGGGACGGGATAATCTCCCCCGGCAGGGACGCCGCGGGTTCTCCGCCGTCCAGTATCGAACATTCAAGTTCCCGGCCCTGGATATATTCTTCGATGACGATCTTGGCGTCGTACTCAAAGGCGCCGGAAACGGCGGCGACGAATTCCTCTTCGGTACGGACCTTGCTTACCCCCACGGAGGAACCCATATTGGCCGGTTTGATAAAGAGGGGAAGTCCCAGTTCCTCCGTCAGCGCGGCGAAACCGGGAAGCGTTTCGCCGGAACGAAGGACCCGGTATCTGCCGATGGGAACGCCGCCGTCCCGGAGGAGACGCTTCATCACGTCCTTGTCCATGCCTACTGCGGAACCGAGCACTCCGGCCCCTACAAAGGGAAGATCCGCCAGTTTGAAAAAGCCCTGGACCGTGCCGTCTTCTCCAAAGGGTCCGTGCAGGATGGGGAAAACCACATCCAGGGCAATCTCCCCGGCGCCGCCGGGCGCGGACAGGTTCACGATGCCGCCCCGTCCCGTCCGGGGGAGGGCGGGGCCTTCCGCGGGGCAGTCCCGGCCGGCCTCTTCCGTACAGGCAGGTCCGGGCCCCGGCGCAAGGGCCGCGGCGGCGCCGCCGGAAACAGCGCCGCCGGCGGGGAAATGCTCCGAATCGTTCAGCAGCCAGCGGCCCGACTTGTCGATGCCGATGAGCACCGGTTTGTATTTGTCCCGGTCTATGGCGTCGAAGACATTCTTTGCCGACTGGAGGGAAACCTCATGCTCCGCCGATCTGCCGCCAAAGACAATGCCCACGGTGATTTTTCCGCTCACGGCAAATGACCGCCCTCCGGCGGAACCGGCGGAGTTTCACCCTTAACCCCGCCCATCAGCCTGGCATTTTGATCGTTACTTCTGACCAGGCGCTTTGCCAGCAGCTTGGAGAGGAATATGCCGTAGTGGGGATATTCCCGGATTACGTTGATAAAATTTCTCCGGGGCAGGAGGATAAGTTTTCCCTGGGTATCCGCCCTGATGGAGGCGGATCGTTTTTGGCCGAGGAGGAAGGACATCTCGCCCATAAAGATATCCTGGGGCGAAAGGGAGCCCACCTGTTTCCGGTTGTGGAAAACGCTGTACTTGCCGCTGGAAATGTAGTAGAGGTTGTCGCTGGGCTCCCCCTCCCGTATGATAATTTCTCCGGGTTTGACCAGGAGGACCTGTTCTTTGGAGAAACCCAGGGGGATCTCGTGTTCTACCGACGAATCATGGCGCAGGATCAGGGCAACCCGGTTTCCCGTGGAATTGTATTTCAGCTCCTGGGAAAAGAGCGCCGCCATTTTGATGCCCCGGCCATGGAGGCTCATCTGGTCCTGGCCGGCTATCTTGCGCAGATGGGCCTTAACGTCAAAGCCTTTTCCTTCGTCCCGGATGATAAAGATGCTCCGGTCCTTTTGAATCTCCCACTGGAACTCAACTTTCTTTGCCATGATTGCGGGGTCTTTGCATTTTTTCGCCACCAAATCGACCACCGAAAGCCCCTGATTCAGGGCTTCGGTTTTTTCGTCATAACTAATGCCGCAGTTGCCGTGTTCTATTGCATTGACGATAAGTTCGCCCAGGGCCAGCTGCAGGTGCATCTTGCTGTCGGGATTGACAAGCCCCCGCTGGGCCAGGATGGTGGCGCCGATGGCGGCATACAGGGGGACCGCCAGAAGATCGTTGTCAATGGTGAACCCCCCCGAAACGCCGTCCAGGAGATTTTTGGTAAATTCCCGCTGAAAGATAATCTGATAGTTCTCTTCGATAATTTGAAGGCTTTTTACCAGATGGGAACGGAGCCGGTAGTTGTCAAGCAGGGTAAGGACATTAACGGCCTTGTACTTTTTTAGCAGCTCCTCCTCTTCGTCCTGTTCGTGGGAATAAAGGCCGATAATGCCGAAGTTAAGAATCCATTTGTCGTTTTTTACATGGGATATGATTTCGTTTAGATTGATGGCGGGATCGGAGAAATTGATTACGACAATCTCCGGCAGTTCATAGTTTAAAAATTCCAGGATGGCGTCTTCTTCGATAAGATACTTTATCTCGTATTCTGAATTATGGCTGAAGGCAAGATCGATGGATTCTTTGAATTTTGAATCTGAATTAATAATGCCAATAACGCTCATCTGTTATCTCCTGAAAAACTGCGGGCGGCTGTTCCCGGGCCGGCTTACCATTTGGTTGACTTAAACTGGGCAACAAATTCATAACAGATGTCGCTGATGGCGGAACGGAAGAGCTGCATCAGATCCGGCTCTTCATAGTAGCCCCCGGAGACGGGGATCTTCTCGCTGCTGGTCAGGTTGAGGCTTCTGTTGAAAATGGTTTTCCCCGCCGCACTGACGATCCGCACGTTCATTTCAACCTTGGCCCGCATGGTGCCGTTTCTCGCCACCCCCGAAGCTACGACCTTGGTAAAGGAAAAGGTTACAAACATAAGGCTGCCTGCGCCGGTTTCCCGGGCCATGTTTCCGGGGAAGTCCTTGTCCCGGAAATAGACAAAACGGTAGCCTTCGGCGGCGACGGTATCCTCGTTATCCTGCCGGGGGTTGATCCTGGCGCCGGCATAGGCCTGGGCGGCAATGACCTCGTCCTTCCCGGCAAAGGCGGCAATCCCCGCGTCGGCGGCAATGCCCCGCAGAGTCAGGTCCGCTTCGTTTATAAGCTCATCGGCCTTGGAGATGCGCACCCTGGTTTCCTGGCGATTCTTCTGAAGGGCCCTTTTGACAAAGGCGCCGGTGCTGGTGGCAAGGCTCCGTTCCAGGGAAGGCCCTTCGCCGTCCCAGTTAATATCGTAGTTTGAAACCACCGAGACAATGTTTACCGGCGAATGAGACGAAAGATCCCTGCCTCCCCCGAGGGTGGCACATCCCGTTAAAAGGCAGAATGCCGCTATGAGTACCGTAAAGTATTTCATAGTGGTAAGGTAATCTTTTTTGCGGATATACGCAACCGCTTCCGCTGTGTTATGCTGAAATTATGGATATTGAACTGGAATCCGCCGCCGCGGTATCGGCCCTGCTGGAGGGGGCTTCCCGGATTATCCGGGGAAAACGGGAATTTCTGGAACTGCTTACTGCGGCGATTCTTGCGGGGGGTCATGTGCTTATCGAAGATAACCCCGGACTGGGGAAAACCACGGTGGCCAAGACCTTTGCCCGGCTTATCGCCGACGGCAAAAGGCCCCTGCTCTTTAAGCGCATTCAGTTTACCCCGGACCTTCTTCCCTATGACATTACCGGGGTCGATGTATTTGATCCCGAAAGCCGGTCCTTCCGTTTTGTACCCGGTCCGGTATTGGCCAACATTGTTCTGGCGGACGAGATCAACCGGACCACCCCCAAGGTACAATCCGCCCTGCTGGAGGTAATGGCCGAAGGCCAGGTAACTATCGGCGCCTCTACCCACCGGCCCCCGGAGCCCTTCTTTGTTATTGCCACCGAGAATCCTATCGAAAGCGAGGGAACCTTTCCCCTGCCGGCGGCCCAACTGGACCGCTTTATGATGCGCCTTTCCCTGGGCTACCCCGACCGCGGGGCGGAACTGGCCATTCTGGAAGAAAACCCCGCCGAAGGGGCCCTGAAAAGCCTGGAACCGGTGATCCGGAAAGCGGATTTTACCGCCCTCCGGTCGGCCGCGGCGGGGATTTTCTGTCATCCCGGTTTGAAGGGAGCTATTGCGGATATAGTCCGGGACACCCGTACTCACCGGGGTTTTCTGCTGGGAGCTTCTCCCCGGGCGGCGCTCCATCTGCTTGCCGCGGTCAGGGCCCTGGCCCTGGTTAAAGGCCGGGATTATGTGATCGACGAAGATATTACTGTTTTGGCCGTTCCTGTCCTTACCCACCGGCTGAGACTGCGGGATCCCAGGGCCCAGGGGGAAAAATTAATCCGGGAGATCTGCCTTGCGCGAATCAACGGGCTCAAGGCCGGCTGATCCGGTCCTCCCCTCCGGTACGGTTCCGGCCCGGCCTTTTCCCGTTCTTCTGCCCGTTCCCCGGACCATGGGGATCTTTGCGCTGCTCACCGGCGTTATTGCCTTTACCCTGGGGACCCTGCGGGGAGAGCTGGTTCTGACCCTGACCGGAACGGTCTTCTTTGCGGTTCTGGCCTATACCCTGGCCGCCTCGCTGGTTCTTGGCCTTTTCCACCGGCGGCGGGCTTCTCTTCTTCTGGCCCGTATTGCGCCCCGGGAAACCGCCGCCGGCGGAAGGGGGGAGATGGTATTCCGGGGGGACGGGAAGGGTTTTATCCGCCTGCCGGGGGTGCTTCTCCGTTATGAGCTGAATCTGACGACCCGGGACGGGCGCGTTATCCGCCATGTTTTTGATCCCGGCGTGCCGGATAAGGACGCCCTCTCTTTTCCCGTAGAAAAACGGGGCGCCTACTACGGGCCCCGCGATGAATTTACCATCGGCGACGCCCTGGGCCTTTTCCGTATCCGTATCCCCGTGCCCCAGGACCGCCTCCCCCGGCTGCTGGCCCTGCCCGGAGCGGGGGCGGAATTTTTTCCCCCGGCCCCTCGGGGCGGCGGGATTGAACGCCGGGCGGCGTCCCGTTTTCTCCGCAGCGACAATCTCATCGATCACCGGCCCTATGTGCCCGGGGACGATCCCCGGCGGATCAACTGGAAGCTCTACGGCCATGCGGGGGATCTCTTTGTCCGGGAGGAAGAACGGGAACCTCCGCCCCGGGGGAAGCTTACGCTGCTGCTGGATACCCAGCGGGATCCCCGCTTGTACGATGAAGAGGGGGGCCTCCGCGGAGTGGATCTGCTCTGTGAATATGCCCTGGCGGGGGTTATGGCCTATGTTGAGTCGGGGCTGATTATTGAAACCGGTTATGCCGGGGGAAGCATCCTGGGGGGCAGTCCCCCGGAACTGGCCGCCGTTCTGGCCTATCCCGCAGCGTTGACCGATCCGGGGGAGCTGCCTCTTCCGCCGGAGGGAGACGCCGGCGGGGTCCTTGTCCTGGCCCTGCCCCGGACCGGGGCGGCGGATTCCGTTCTGGACCGTTTTTTGAAACGCCGGGGAAACCGGCAGACGGATCTGCTTTTTCTCTACGAGGGAGAACGTTACGATGCCGCCGCCGAAGGCTGTGTGCGTATCTATAATTGCAGGGGGGGAATCCGTGCCCGGCGTCTCTGTTTCTAAGCCTGTTCCGGTATTGCGCGGGGGGCTGCCCGTAACGGCGGCGGATCGGCAATGGCTTGCGGCGTTGATACTCCGTTCCCTGGCCCTCTTCGGCATACTCTGGCAGTTTCGTCTCTTTGCGGCGGAGCTGGCGGATACCCCGGTTTTCGCCGCCGCCCTCCTTCTGGCCTTTGCCGCCGCCTGGAGGCTCTTTAAGAGGCGGATGCCTCCTCCGGCGGCGGTAATCACCCTGATCCTGATACCCTGGGCGGCCCGGGCCCTGATTGCCCTTCCCCGGCTTTTTATACCGGGACCGGCGCTGATCCTGGATTCCCTTCTCCTTGGGCTGGATCACAACAACTTTGTCTCCCTTGTCCCGTTTTACTGGACCGCCCTGGGCACCTACGGCTCCCTCCGGTCCCGGCGCTTTTTGCGGGCCGACATCATCGCCGCCGATGCCCTCCTGGTGGTCCTCTTCTCTATTGCCCGGACCGCCGGGATGGAGGCATACCGCTGGCCGGTTTTTACGATTGCCTTTTTTGGGATGATCCTCTTTCTGCAGATTCTTGCGGTGATGCTCTCCATCCCTCCGGAATACCGGCTGAAAAAAAAAGAAGGCCTCTGGACGGGTCTGGCTTTGTTTATTCTGATCCTGGCGGGGAGCGTACTGTTCATCGGGCCTTCCCAGGAACGGGCCCTGAACCGCGGCGGCGGCCTTCTGGAGCCCAAGTTTTTCCGTTTTGACTTTTCCCAGTTTCTGCGGCTGGAAAATGAAATCTCGATGAACGACGATCTGATTTTTATTGTAAAAAAAGACAGGGAAGACGGCCACATATTGCTCCGCCGTTTTGTACTGTCCGGTTATTCCAAAGACCGGGGATTTTTCCACGCCGGGGATATTGACGAGCGGGCCCATCCCCGGCAGCTTCCCCAGGGAAAAACGGCGCTGGAGACCGAAGATGTTTGGAATACCCGCATGACAAACCAGGAATACTACCTGGTAAATTTTGACGCCGCCGCCTTTATCGCCATGAAGGAACCCGCAGAGATTATCCCCTTTGATACCTGGGACGCTTCTTCCTTCAGTTCCGCCTATGGAGTGCGGAGCCGGGTCAGTGAAGCCGGCCTCCTCGAACTGATAAGCCTGGTCCGGGGTATGCCTTCTCCGGCGGAGCTGGGCCTGAGCGCCGGGGAGTATGCCTTTTATACCGAGTACGGCGGCGATGAGGAAATTGCCGCCTATGCCCGGCAAATGACTGCGGGCCTGGAAAACTACTGGGAAAAGATACAGGGTATCTACGAGGGGCTTAAATTCGGCGAATACCGGTACAGCCTGAAACCGGGGATAGCCCCCGACGGGGATCAGCTTAAATTCTTTCTCTTTAAGTCGAAGAAGGGCTACTGCTCATACTATGCCTTTGCCATGACCATACTTCTCCGTTCCCTGGGAATACCCGCCAGGACGGCGGTGGGTTTCTTTATCGATCCCCAGCTTAATACCTTTGACTATTACCCCGTCAGGGCGGACATGGCCCATGCCTGGGTAGAAGTCCGGTATCCCGGATACGGCTGGATAGAATACGACCCGACCACGACCATAATGGCGGAGAATGAAGAATTCCGGCTTCCCTCGGATGTACAGGACAGCTTTGAACGGCTGCTTAAGGAAATTTTGAACAACCATTCCAGACTGGTTCCCCGGGAAGGGACCGGCGAAGCGGACGCTTCGGCCCTTGCCGCCGCCGGAGAATGGACGATTCGTTTTATCCGGAGAAGCTGGATCTTCCTCTGCGTTGTATTTTTTGCGGGGGCCATGCTTTTTATGCGCCTTTCCCCGCTGGCCGCCTCAGGATTGAGCCGGAAGCCCCGCAGGAAGGGGGTCCTTCTCTGGGACCATGTTTTAAGGCGGCTTGCCCTGGCCGGCCGGCGGCGGACGGCTTCCGTTACCGGGGCCGAATGGGCCAAAGCCATGGACTCCGTTGTTCCCGGGGTCTACCGTCTCTATCAGTGCGCCGCCGCCGCCCGCTATGCCCCCGCCTATACCTCCGCGGATCTGAAGGCGATGCAGGAGGCCTATGTTTTCTTTTCCGCCGGATACAAAAGGTCGGTCGTTCCGGGACGGCGGCTTCTTGCCTGGCTCCTGCCGCCCCTGGCGCTTATTTTGCCTGCAGGACGGAAGGACGAATCTGCCGGCGGCGTTCCGGCGCTGCTGCTCATCCTTTTTATGCTGATCCCCGCAGGGGACCGGGCCGGAGCCCAGGGCAGCGAGGCGGACCGGCTTTTTGACGAAGCCTCTCAAGCCCAGGCCGGGGAATTCTGGGAGCGGGCCGTCGAACTCTATACGGAGGGGGCGGAACGTTTCCCCGGAGACATACGCTTTCCCTGGACCCTGGGGGATCTCTACTTCAGCCGGGGGCTCTACCGCCTTGCCCGGGACGAGTACCGAAAACTTGACCGGGCGCTTCCTTCCGATCCGGGGCTGCTGTACCAGCTTTTTCAAACATCGGGACATCTTAACGAGAACGGGATTTCCGCGGGCTATCTGGAACGGCTCCTGGTTTTAGACGGGGATAACAAGGAAGCGGTAAATCATCTGGGCTGGATGTATTACAAACTGCACCGCCTTGGGGATGCGGAAAATCTTATTCAGGCTTTTATTAAGCGCAACGGAACGGACGCGGATATTTCCATGACCCTGGGAACGATCTATGCGGATATGTTCCGCTACGGCGACGCCAAGAGCCGCTATTTGGACGCCATAGAGCGGGGAGCGGCCCTGGGGGACAGGGACTTTGTCGCGGTGGCCCATTACAATCTGGCAATTTTGGAGAGCCGCTTTTACCGCTATGCTGAATCATTTAACCGGACCGGCCTGTCCCTTGCTTCCCGCAGCCGGGTTTCGGGGCGGCTGATGCAGGGGGAACTGTTTCTCCGCCAGCTTGATATTGCCAGAGCTCTTGGGGAATTTCAGGATGCTTACCAGGCCGATACCTCTACCCTTTCCAAAATGGATCTGGCCCAGGTCTATCAGATCGCGGGCCGCCTCGAGGAGGCCCGGCTTTACGGCGAAGACAGCCTTAATACCGGCGATCTTTCCTGGATGCTCAACTACGGCACCGATCCGGTACAGTACAGGCGGGATCTTCACGAGATCCTCTACAAGACCTATGAAGGCCTTGAGAAGACCGAAGCCTTTACCTTCTACGCCTCTTTCGGGGATTGGGTACAGGGCCGGTTTCGGAGAACCGGGCGCTGGTTTAAGGCCGCTGTTCACCGCCGCCTTTTTGAAAAGTACAGCCTCCTTTCCGCCAACGATTACAGCCCGTCCCGTTTTCCGTCATTGAGGATGAAAGACGGCGGGCCCCATCTGGAGGCCCTGCTGCAGTACTATAATGCGTTTAAGTTCTATCCCCGCCGGGGTTTAAGCTACCTGAGGGCCGCCAGGGATCTTGAAATTCCCCTTATACCCCTGTCTGAACCTTCCTACGACGCCGAAGAAGGAATTTTACGGAGAAACGGAGGTCTGCTGCGGAAAGCGCTGGAAAGCCTTGATCCCGTTTGGGAGCGGGACATCATTGCCGATGTGTACGCCGAACTTGCCCGGCCCGGCCTGGGCGGCATATTCCTCCGGGCCGCCGCCGGAACCGGCGAAGATACCCAGCGTCCCGGAGAACGGCTCTATGCCCTTAACCGGGGCGCCCTTCGCCAGCGGGGAATCAGGCTGCCCGTGGAGCTTGTCATTAGCGCCGGCACTGCCGCCAGTTTGGAAAGCGGCGATCCCGGTCGCCGGACAGAACGGAACCTGCGCCGGGTCCTCCGGCGCATAGGCGTTGAACCGCAGCGGGCAGGGGGCGCGGGCAGGCCCAGATTCCGGCTCAGCCTGACGGCGGCCGGAGACGAATTTGCCTGCGAGCTCTACGACAGTTTCCGGGGCGAACCGGTATTCCGGCGCAACATTCCCCTGGCTTCGTTTGCGGCGGGGGATATGAGCGCCTTTGCCCTTGCCCTGGGGGAGGCGATCTTTACGGAGGAGTGAAGAAAAACCGCAAAGACGAGGAACAGATGTGGAGAGCGCCGGACGCCTGCATCCGCTCCGTCCTTTTCTGGCGTATATATGTATTGCGTATATATGCCCCCAGACTCGTCCTAGACCCACACCACTCTCCATGCCGGATTGCGCCCGCAGGGCGGTGGCAAGGACGTCGCTGTTTTTAGGCTGTCCGCCTGCGGTATGGATGCCGTTGGCGGACAGGTGGAGTTTGGGCATTACCCAAACTTCGACGCCATAATCCGCCTCCCGCCTGGAAATAAAGCGAATGCGTGTTACATCCATCCGCCTGGCATATATACGCATTGCGTATATATCGCCGCGGACCTGTCCCAAACCCGCCCCCCGCCCGGAAATAAAGCGAATGCGTGTTACATCCACCAGCCCGGTATATAAACGCACTTCGTATATATCACCATCCCCCGCATATAAACGCAGTTCGTATATATCGCCTCGGGTTCCAGCCCCGTCTCCAATGCCATAATCCGCCAGGAAGGCGGATTATGGCGC
>JAISPH010000199.1 GCA_031275035.1 Treponema sp. | reverse complement strand
ACCAGGGACAAATTTGCCCCGGGCCCATACCTGGCCCGGAACACGCCGTGGAACACGTAACCCCCTTTGTTTCCGCCGGTTCCCGCGCCCCGGAAACGGTAAACCTCCCCGCAGCAATACTCACCGTCTACTACGCCTTCCGAAACACCGGCGCGCAGGCCCTCGCCACTGCGCCGGGCAGTACGCCGCCCAGACTGGAGCAGCGCCGGCGGCTGCGGAAGCGGCGCGGTGAACGGCAATATCAGTTTGACCATAGAAGCGCAGCAGCGCGAGGAGCCGTCCGGGACGGCTCCGGTCAAAGCCGGAACGATAGCGGTCCGGGCGGGTTATCTGAAAGCGGACACTTGACCGAAGCCCCCAAGGGGCAAGCGTGTCCGCTTTCAGATGTTCTGCCGGGGCCGTTTTGCTTCCGCTTGCCGGACGGCGGGGGGACAAGGCCCGGACGCAAAGAGGACAGCCTGGTTACAGCATGGTCCGCGGGAGCAATCCCGTGGGCTTTTTTGTACGGGGCGGATGTATACGCGTTTTCGGCGGCTAAAAGACGGGCAGATCCTCCGGGAACGATATCTTCCGGTTTGCCGAAGAACCGGGGATGACCGCCACGGGACCGGCGAATTCCCCCCAGATCTCCGCATCGTCGGTATAGTCCCGGCCCTCCCGCAGTTCCCGCTCCGCCGCCTGTTCATGGGCCCGGAGTATCCGGGGAAAGACAAAGCCCTGGGGGGTTTGGGCGCCGCCCACAAGGGCCCGCCGGAGGTGGCGTTTGATAAAGCCCTGCCCGTCGATTTCCTTGGGGGTTTCCGTCAGGGGAAGCAGGGGGATTGCCGCTCCGTGGGCAAGCGCCCCGTCGATGATCCGCTCTATAAGGCCGGCGTCTATCCAGGGCCGGGCGCCGTCGTGGATAAGCACATAGCCGGGATTGTAGGCTTCCAGCAGCGAAAGGGCGTGATGTACCGAGGAACGCCGGGTAGGACCTCCGGGGACAAAGAGGAGCCGTTTGGAGGCCGGGGCCAAGAGGCTTTGGGGCAGGGCTTTCCGGGCGGCCCATTCCCCCCGTTCAGGATCCGCCGGAACGGTGATGACCAGGGTGTCTATCCGGGGGGAGGCGGCAAAGACCCGGACCGAAGCGCCCAGAATCGTAAGGGGCCGCCCCTGATCGTCGCATTCCCCGCCCAGGGGGCGGTACTCTTTTTTAAGGCCCCCGATACGGCTGCCGGAACCGGCGGCGGTTATAACGGCGGCGACGGAGGGGACCACTGGGCGGACCTTGGGGAACGGGGGGGAGGGGAGGCCGGCAAGCGGAGGGCTTCCCGTTTTCTGTACGCCATGGCTCCCCCTACCTGGACTCCAGGCGGGCGAAGATCATGTTTTCCACCTCTTCCTTGGGCCTGCGGAGGGAAAAGGACACTTCGTCTTCCAGCAGCTTCAGGGCGGAGTCGTAGAGCTTGCGTTCCAGAATAGGCAGCTCCTTGACCTTGCTCCGGTGATAGAGGGAACGCACGATGGCGGCGATGTCCATGACGCTACCCTTCTTGAGGAGATCCAGGTTCATCTGATACCGGAGCTTCCAGTCCGAAGGGATGGGTTCGTAATCTTCGCTGATAAGCTCCAGGGCTCTGAGGGCCTCGTCCCTGGAAACAATGGCCCGGATCCCCAGGTCCAGGGCTTTATCTACGGGGACCATAATGGTCATGTCCGAAACTTCGAGGTAAATGACATAGTAGGGAATCGCTTCGTTTTTGAAGGGCTTTTCCTCTATCGAAAGAATAACGCCGACCCCCTGGCTGGGGTATACCACTTTTTGATTAACCTGAAAAGCTTTGGAATTTTTACTCATCTCTCTATGGTATAACATAAAAAAGCGTTTTTGTGAATGGGAGGATGAACTTTTCCGCGTTCCCCCGGCCTGGTCCCTGCGGTCGCGCCCGGGAGCTTTCGGCCCCGGGAAAGCCTCTAAGAGCCCGCGGGTTCCGCAGCGGGCCGCTCCCGGGCCAGTCCCGGCAGGGGTTTAAGGGCTTTGAAGTACAGGTACTTGAAGGGATGAATGTCCAGGGCGTTGGGAAACCAGCCGTCCAGTTCGTCCATATCCACTATATTTACCGCGGGGCTGTACGAGATGGGCAGCACCGTGCCCCGGTCCAGCAGTATGGTCTCCGCCTCCGAAAGGGTTTTCCACCGTTCTTCCCCGTCCTCGGACATGGATTTTTCCATCAAAGCCTCGTATTCCCCGTCGTTGTACCGGGCGTCGTTCAGGTTGGAATCCCGGCGCCACATTTGCAGAAAGGTATAGGGATCGGCAAAGTCCCCGATCCAGGTGGTAGAGCCCACCTCGTAGTCGTTCCGTTTGAGGGACTGAAAGTACTGGTTATAGGGGACGGTGTCTATTTTGACGGGCACCCCCAGGGCCATCCAGGAGGAGGCCATCAGCTTTCCGATACGTTCGGCCTCGGGAGAAGGGGTCAGCCGGACCACCAGTTCCGGCAGGCCTACCCCCTTGGCATAACCCGCCTCTTCCAGAAGCCGGGCCGCCTCTTCCGTATTGGTCTTGTCTACGCCGTCTATCTCAGGATAGCCCGGTATGGGATAGATGAGGGTCTTGGCGGGGAGAAAGTAGCCGGTCCGGATCTCCTCCCAGGGCAGGGCCAGGGAAAGGGCCCGCCTGAGGCGGTGATCGTTCCAGGGTTCCCGGGCGGAACGGATAAAGTAATAATGGGTGGCGAACATGGCGTTTACCGTCAGGCCGCTTTTGTCCCGGAGGGCCGCTATGTCAACATCGCCGTTTATCCAGCGGGCCTCGCCTGAGTTCCAGAAGGACGCGGCTTCTTCGGGGTTGCCGGAAAAGCGTATGGTAAGGTGTTTGAGGTTTACCCGCTCCGCGTCCCAGTAAAGCTCATTTTTGGCAAGGAGTATATGTTCCGTATCCTGTTCGATGATATAGAAGGGGCCGTTTGAGACCGGCGGTCTTGCGGACCAGTTTTCTTCGGCGATCATGGAGGGATGTATGGGGCTAAAGGAGTGATGGCAGAGCATGCTTGGAAAAAACGAAGCCGCCGCGTTAAGGCGTACAACCAGGGTGCGGTCGTCGGGGGCCTCTATACCCACTTCGTCAGAACCGCCCAGGCGGTATTCCCTCGCGCCTTTGATAAGGTCAAAGAGGGAGGAGTAAGGCGAATCCTTTTTTGGATCCAGGAGGGAAAGCCACGCGCTGCGGAAATGGCCGGCCAGTACCGGTTCGCCGTTCCAGTACCGGGCGTTTTCCCGTATGGTAAAGGTCCAGACCTTTTTATCGTCCGAAAGTTTCCATTCAGAAGCCAGCGCGGGCACCGGCTCCATGGTAAAGGGATGATAAGAAAAAAGGCCCTCATAAAGGGCGGTAAAAAGCTGGGCTTCGTTTGCAAGGTAGGATTTACGGAAGTCGAGTTCCAATGCGCCGCCGGAAAAAACCACGCTCAGTTCTGTACGGTCCTGTATGGCGGGCCGGACCGGAGCTTCTTCGGGAACGCGGAGCTCCTCTTCCAAAACCGCTTCTCCGCCCCTGCCTGTGGTGCATGAGGCAAAGAACAGCAGGCCGGCAAGGGCGAGGATCATGGGGCGCTTTGTGTTTATGATTCGCAGGCGGCCTTCATCCCCCGGAGCCCTGCTCCGGTTAAAAACAGTAC
>JAISPH010000088.1 GCA_031275035.1 Treponema sp. | reverse complement strand
GGCCATGGATATAGCCCCCGACGACAAAGAATCTCTCTATACCCTGGGCGAATGTTACTACGAGGCGAACCAGACCGATCAGGCCCTGCGTATCTTTGCCCATCTCCGGGCGGACCCCGTCATGGGACCCAGCGCCTGCCTCTTTTCGGGGACCATCAACATCCAGCATCAGCCGGAGAAGGCCATTGAAGATTTTGAAATCGGCCTCAAGCATGTTAATATCAAGCCCGATGTGGCCATAGAATTAAAGTACCGCCTGGCCACGGCATACCTGAAGCAGAACGAAATGGCCAAGGCCCTGGCCTTGCTGCGGGAGGTGCAGAGCGAGAACGCCAATTACAAGGATGTTTCCCAGCTTATCGCCCGGTACCAGGAACTGAACGCCAACAAGAATCTGCAGATCTTCCTCATGGCCCCCTCGGCGGATTTTGTTGCCCTCTGCCGCAGGCTGGTGATGAACTATTTTGCCCGGGCCAAGATAAAGATTACCAATATTACGGTTAATAAAAACGAATGGGCGGATCTGTTGGCGGAGGTGGATACCCCCAAATGGTCCGATGTGGTGATGTTCCGTTTTATCCGCAGCCAGGGTTCTACCGGGGAACTGATTGTCCGGGACTTCCATTCCCATCTTAAAGAAGTTAAGGCCGGCAAGGGGATATGTATCAGCCCCGGAGCCTTTACTGTTGAGGCAAAACGGTACACCGAAGCCCGGCTTATCGATCTGATAGACAAGGACAAGCTCAATGCGATGCTCAACTCCCTGGATGCAAAGCCAAAACTGGCTTCTGCCAAAAAATAGCGGGTTCCTGCCTTTTTAACTCTTTAAGTTTAAAGCCATATCATATACAATAAAGTTATGATTGTTCCGGTACAGCGGAGGGCTGTTTTTCTGCTCTGGGTTTTGGCGCTGGCCTTTTTGGGCGCCTGCGCTTCGGTTTATGCCGGTCCCGGCGGCGGGAACGGAGACGGGGAGACCTGCTGGATCATTCCCGTCCGCGGGGACATTGTTCCCTCGGTGGTTACCTTTATACGCCGGGAAGCCCGGAAGGCTCTGGCCGAAAAGGCGGACTACCTTGTCTTTGAAATTGACACCTTCGGCGGCCGGGTGGATTCGGCGCTGCAGATCACTTCCTTTATTACCTCCATAAAAGACGCCAAAACCGTGGCATGGATCCATAACAGCGAGGCCTCCATGGGGGTAAGCTGGTCCGCCGGCGCCCTTATTGCATTTTCCTGCAGCCGGATCTACATGGCCGGCGGCACTTCAATGGGGGCCGCCGCGCCGGTTGTCGCCGGGACCGGCGGTTCCATGGAATCCGCCGGGGAAAAAACCGTCTCCGCCGTACGGTCCCAAATGGCGGCCCTGGCGGAACGGAACGGCCACCCCGTGGGAATTGCCCTGGCCATGGTGGATTACGATGTGGATCTGTGGGAAGTTTCCGTGGACGGCCGGATAGAGGCCCTTACCCGGGAAGAACTGGAACGGCTGGAAAGAGACCCGGCCCGGCAGCTTGAGCGGATCTCGGAGCTTTCTCCCCCGGGGAAGCTCCTCTCCCTTACCGCCGGTGAAGCCCGCCGCCTGGGTCTTGCGGAACTTGCCGACGATCAGGAGGCCCTGCTGTCGGCCCTGGGGGCCGGGGCCGCCATAGGGGAAAGCGCCCCCGGTCTTGCCGACGGGCTCATCGCCTTTTTGACCTCCGGGATTGTGCAGGTTATTTTGATCATCATCGGGCTGGTGATGGTCTTTCTGGAGATCAATACCCCCGGTTTCGGCCTTCCCGGAACCGTTGCGCTGGTGGCCTTTGTCCTGGTCTTCGGTTCCAGCGCCCTTCTGGGCAGGGTCGGTTCCCTGGAGCTGGTCTTTTTCCTTGCGGGCATCGGCCTTCTGGCGGTGGAGATCTTTCTGCTCCCCGGTTTTGGGGTCGCCGGCGTCTCGGGCCTCATCCTGGTGGGACTCTCCCTGGTTCTCTCCATGCAGGATTTTGTAATTCCCCGCTTTGAATGGGAGTGGAGCCTTCTGGGCCGGAATGTGGTGGTGGTGATAATAGGCATTATCGCGGCGATCACGGGAATTGCCGTAATCGCCCTCATGGGACCGAAGATCCGCATCTTCGACGGCCTTACCCTGAAGACCCGCATTGCGGGTACCGCCGGCAGTCCCGGCCCGGATACGGCGCTGCCCGGCGGCCCCCCCGTTTCCGCGGAAGATCCGGGCTATGCGGCCCTGACCGGCAAAACCGGCGTCGCCGTAACAACCCTCAGGCCTTCGGGGCGGGCTGAAATCGGCGGGGAATTTTTTATGGTGGAAGCGGACAGCTTCTTTATCGAAGCCGGGTCCGCAATTAAGGTTATCCGCATTTATGGAAACAGAATCGTCGTCCGGCCTGTATAGGCCTGGTCCGCCCCGGCGGACAAATATCAAGGGTTGAGGAGATATTATGCCCTATCTTATTTTTCTGATTGTCGTTGGGATCTTTGCGCTGGGCTTTTTGTTGCTGTTTTTCCGGTTCTTCGGCCTCTGGTTCCGGGCCCTGCTGTCCGGGGCCTATGTGGGGATGGGAAAGCTTATCGGGATGTGGCTTCGGCATGTAAATGCCGGAATCATCGTAGATTCCCGGATCATGCTGTCCAAGGCGGGGATCGAGGTGGATTCCGACCTGCTGGAAACCCACTTTCTGGCCCGGGGGGATGTACTCAAGGTCAGCCGGGCCCTGGTGGCCGCCAACAAGGCCGACATACCCCTGCCGTTCCAGCGGGCCGCCGCCATAGATCTGGCGGGCCGGGATGTGCTTGATGCGGTGCGGACCAGCGTCAACCCCAAGGTGATCGACTGCCCGGACCCCTCCAAGGGGAAATACACGATAGACGCGGTGGCCAAGGACGGCATCCAGCTTCAGGTCAAGGCCCGGGTAAC